>NZ_JBLVOC010000003.1:40476-64773 GCF_053543575.1 Glutamicibacter sp. AGC84 | reverse complement strand
GGGCTATAGGCAATAAAGTGTGTCTGACCCGGGCGTGTTCCCGGGCCAGACAACCTTAAAACCCGGCTCTAGTAGATATTCCTCATCCACCCACTGCGAATGAATTGCCCATCCTCAGTGCTGGCGCCAGTGCCATAAAGCTCCGGGCCGATTGGTGCTTCATCAACCATGTGCTGCGCCCTCTTCTTCGCTTCGGGAGTGTAATGCTCCGGGCGCAACAGTGTCCGCAAGGCCGGGCGGTTCCCTTCATCCGCATGCGTCCAGCAGAACCACTCGCACGCCCGCCGGCGATGCTCAATGGGCATCCCTCGGTGATAGAAAATCATGGCCCGGATGCCGGAGTTCACCGCACCTTCAATCATGTTCGTCGTCGCGTTGATCCCCAAGCCGTTCAGATCTGTATCCAGGTAGGTGAACAGGTGCCCGCGTCGCAGGGCGTTGTTCATGGACTCGTAGGCGCTGCGTAGCCGATCGTGGGTGTACCACCACTTGCGGTTGCGTCGCAGGCCCCGCGGCCAGGCACCGGACCAGTCAGCAGCGTAGGTGCGTTCATTGATCAGCTCGTGGTTTTCGGCATGCCACGAGGCGAAGGCGGCAATCCATTCTGCTGCGGCTTCCTGAGTCCGGATTTTCGTGAGTTTCAGGCTCAGTCGACGTAACGACTTCCCTGCAGGCAAACGCGGATTCAGGGTCAGGTAGGTGCGCACGTTGCGCTGGATATGCACCAAGCAGCGTTGAATTTTCACGTTCGGCCAGAACTCTTTGAGCGCTTTCATCAGGCCTGATCCGCCGTCGGTCACCACGACTTTCGGT
Source organism: Glutamicibacter sp. AGC84 (assembly GCF_053543575.1). Taxonomy (NCBI): domain Bacteria; kingdom Bacillati; phylum Actinomycetota; class Actinomycetes; order Micrococcales; family Micrococcaceae; genus Glutamicibacter; species Glutamicibacter sp. AGC84. The sequence continues at coordinate 63,960 of NZ_JBLVOC010000003.1, read as the reverse complement.
TCGGGGAAATGCTGCAGCAACACGGTCCAGGCCTCGGCTTTTTCGCGGTCGCACCACTGCCATCCGATGACACGTCCGTGAGCGATGGCGATCAGCAGGCACCAGCCTTGGCGCAGATAGATGCCGTCGACTTGGATCTCGTCGAAGACCTCGCCGGTGTGATGCAGGTAGGGGTGCACGTTCCAGCACCAAGCGGTCTGATGCCGGAAGGTGCGGCCGGTTCCGCCGCCGAATTCGGCTTGGGAATGTTTGCTCATCAGCCAAGTGACGAAGCCGGTGAGTTGGTTGCGGGCGGTGGTGTCTTCGCGCTTGAAAACGGTGCTGGCATTGCAGGTGATGCAGCGCCAGCGCTGGGTTCCTTTGGAGGTGGTTCCGTTTTTCTTCAGTCGGGAATGACAGATAATACAAGTATGGGATTGTCCAGTAAGCTTCACACTTATGGATTCAATACCCATGTGAACCTTGATCCTGCCCCGGCTTTCCGGGGCAGGATCAGGTTTTCAGACACACTTTATTGCCTATAGCCCATCTTTCGGCAAGGTAAGACTATGGCAAGTGTATTGAGCGAAATCGCCGTCGACTGCGCGAACCCGATGCTGGTGGCGAGGTTCTGGTGCGAAGCGCTGAATTATGACGTATTGGAAGAAGAAGCCGGCTTGGTCAGTATTGGGTCCAAATCCCAAGGCCCGGGCGGGCTGAAATTGACGTTCGCGCAAGTGCCCGAAACCAAGAGCATCAAGAATCGCCTCCATCTGGACCTGCGTCCTCAAAACGCCCAGCAGCAAGAAGAAGCTGATCGCCTGATCTCTTTGGGGGCCAGCTACGCCGATGTGGGCCAGCGGGAGGACGAGAGCTGGATCGTGATGGCTGATCCTGAAGGCAACGAATTCTGCGTGCTTTCCGGCGTCGAATAAGCGAGGCGCTTTAAATGCCTATTGGCGCCGGGCCGGTAATCTCTCACCAGCTCGACGCCAACAGGTTTTGCGTGTGCAGCTCCTGATCCCTGCAGAAGCTCACGGCCTAGGCGCTTTTGCGCCCCTTGGCCAGCTCTGGGTAGTGGATGGCCGCGGTCTGCGGGTGGGCTCGCAGCCATCCCTTGAGCACGTTGGCACCGTAGGAAGCCAGCATTGGGTTTTCCGGATCATCGGAGACGCCGCGAGCTTCGGCAGCCAGCTCGGCTGGCAGTTCGACCTTGTCGATCACTGCATCCAGTCGAGGGGAGTAGAAGAACGGCACCGAGTAGCGGTCAACGCCAGCTGGTGGCGCAATGACGCGGTGGATGGTGGCCATCAGGTAGCCGTTGGTCGCGACTTCGAGCATCTCCCCGAGGTTCACTACCAATGCACCCGGGGTCGGCGGCACCTCGATCCACTCTTCCTGGCCGTAGGGTTGCACCTGCAGCCCTCCAACCTGGTCCTGCAGCAGCAGGGTGACGAAGCCGTAGTCGGCGTGCAGGCCAACGCCCTGGTTGCCCGACTCTGGTACGACGTCGCCCGAAACGTAGTGCACCAACTTGCCCATCCATGACGGGGTGTTGGCGAATGGCTCGTCGAAGTGGCCTTCGGGCAAGCCCAGCCCCACAGCGATGGCCGAAAGCAGCTCGTGGCCGGTTTTGTTCATCAGCTCGGCCCACGCCATGGCGCGCTCTTCGAGCTGGGGGAAATCGGCAGGGAACTGGTTCGGGCCCTGCAGGTTCAAGTACGGCTTGTCCTCGGGAACGACCGCCAACGTCTCGCGTTCCGGTCCGTAGTCGATCTGTTCGCGGGCATCGGCGCGGCCGCGGGTGATTTCGGTGCCCATCCGGGTGTAGCCGCGGAACTGGGCGCTATTGCGGTTATCGAGCTTGATTTTCTGCTCAACGGGCTTCTGGAAGAATTCTGCGATGGTGTCGAGCAGTTCCTGGTCCTGCCCGGCATATGCGCTGTATCCGACGATCTGGAAGAAGCCGACGCGGTGTGCGGCGTCGCGAATCGCGGCAACGAAATCCTTGTTGAAGGAGCCGTCAGCATTGCGTGCGGTAGAAATATCGAGCAGTGGGATCTCGGTGACTACGTTGTTCATAAACCCAGAGTGCACCTTATGACGCGATTGTTACCAGCTAAAGTTACGCCCGGTTCCTCCAAGTTTCCCTTGGCGTAACAATCCTTGCTTTTTCGCATTGCGTGTCTGACTATTCGCATTCGCGTGTAGCATTCGCCCGGCAACTGCGCGGCGAGTCCGGCTGCCACCCGGCTCAATCGGCGCCGTCTCGGGAGGTGGCCTTCCTGCGGCCTGCCAACTAGCGCCTGATCTGCAGGTCTGTGGGTCTGGAGAGTTTGTCCGTATGCTTGAATAGTGATTTTTCGAGCGGTAGGTGAAGGCCGTCCATACCCGGACCACGGCTATTCTTCGGCGCGTGATTGGAGCGGACTTCCCCCGCAGCAAGTGAAACTAGCTGACTTGGTCACCACCAAAGCCACCTTGGATCTTGAAACATTGCTCTCTGAGGATTCCACCTTCTATGGCGACTTGTTCCCGCATGTAGTGCGCTATCGGGGCGTGTTGTATCTGGAGGATGGGATGCACCGCGCGCTGCGCTCGGCGCTTCATCATCGCTCGGTAATACACGCACGCATATTGGATCTGGACGCTAGTTAGATAAGCTAGCGCCACGAGGATGACGATGACGTCGCCTTCAGGCCAGCAGCTGCCGAAGGCTGACCAGAGCAAGGTGGAATGATGCGTGATCGCGATGACCCGGGGCAATGGCACGGTGCGCATATTGTCGACGAGCAAGAATTAAGTTTCAGCTCGGACGGCCAGGCTAAGCGGCGTGCCCGCAAACGCCAGAACATTGTTTTCTCCGTGATGGCCCTGCTGGTGATCGCGGTTTTGGCCGGCGCCGTACTCGTTTTCAATGGAACGCTGAAGTTGGGTGGCGAGCCTGTCGCCGTTGCGAGCCCGAAGCCAAGCGAGACGAAAATCGAAAACCCCAAGTGCCCGGCCATCGATTTCAAGTACCAAAAACCTTCAGATGTCGAAATACGCGTGCTGAACACTACCGATATTTCGGGTCTTGCGGGTGACACTGCCGAGGCACTGGAAAAGCGCGGCTTCAAGATTTCGTCGCTGACTTCCGGGTGGAAGTCGCTCTCCGAAACCACTGGCGCGGTCATTGCCGGGCCTGATGGCTATGCCCAGGCTTTCACCGTGCAGCGCCAGATCCCCGGCATCGTTTTCATCTACGACGAAAAGAAGTGGGGCAGCCGGGTGGACCTGGCGCTGGGGGAGAAGTTCGACGGCCTGGAAAAAGAACGCAAGCTCGATACTTCTGAAGGCAAGCTGGTCTGCAGCAAATAGCTGGCTACGGGGTCTGCACATCTCCGGAATGCACTTGGGCCAGCGCATTTGCGAAGACCTCGGCTGGCTGGGCGCCGGAAATGCCGTACTTTCCATCAATGATGAAGAAAGGAACACCGCTGATGCCCAGCTCGCGTGCCTGGACGATATCTGCGTTGACTTCCTCAACGTAGGATCCGGACGAGAGCTTCGCACGCAGTTCCCCGGTATCCAGCCCCAGCGTTCCGGCCAGTTCGAGCAGCGTTTCTAGGTCTCCGGTGTTCAGGCCCTTCTCGAAGTGGGCAGAAAGCAGCGCTTCCTTCATCTCGTTTCCGGCACCATGCTTCTTGGCGTATTCCAGTACGCGTAGTGCAGTGAAGGAATTAGCGACCTTCAAGTTGGCGAAGTCGTAGTTCAATCCTTCGGCAGCAGCCTGGGCGGTGACATGGTCAAGCATTTGGGCGACCTGTTCCTGGCCCAGTCCCTTCATCTTGGAGAGGTATTCGGCCTCGCTGCCGTCATAGTTCTCAGGCAGGCTCGGGTCCAGCTGGTACGAGTGCCAGTAGACATCCACGTTCTGGGAGTATTCGAACGCCTCGACACCCCGCTCAAAGCGGCGCTTGCCGATGAAGCACCAAGGGCAGGCAATATCGGAGAAGATATCCACGCGGATGCGCTTGTCTTCCGGGGACTGGACAGCAGTATTTTCGCTCATGCTTGAGGTAACAACTTTTGCTCACCGGGCATTCCTTATTCGCGGCTGCTGATTTCGGGGGAGATAATGGCAGGGCTCCTACGGAAACCGGATGGTGCTGATGGCGAGAGAAAGCAGAGCAAGTGGCAAAGAACCTTCGATGGCGCGGAATCCTCTTCGCCGGAACGATTACGGCGATGGCAGGCTTTGTTGATGGCGTCGGATTCGTGCACTTCGGCGGCTACTTCCTCTCCTTCATGTCGGGAAACTCCACGCGTTCCTCCGTGGCGCTGATGACAGGGGACCTTGCCGGATGGGCGATGGCGATGTCCTTGGTGAGCTGCTTTGTCGCAGGTGTCATCCTCGCAACGCTGGTTACCTTCCGGCTCGATAGGCTGCGCCGGCCAGTGGCCATGTATTCCAGTGCGGCACTGCTGCTCGCTGCGGCTATCTCCGGGAATTTCTTGCCGCAGCTGACGGCTCTGCTGCTGGCCGCCGCGATGGGCGTGGTCAATGTTTCCTACACTCGTTCGGGAGAGGTTTCCCTGGGCCTGACGTATATGACCGGCACGTTGGTCAAGCTCGGGCAGGCACTCGGTGGAGCAATCATCGGGTTGGCCACCGGGTCGGACCGCGGCGGCTACCGGATGCTATGGATGCGCTACGCAGTGCTTTGGCTGATGATCACCATGGGTTCCCTGGGTGGCGTCTTGGCCTACCTGCGGCTGGGGCTCGGCAGCTTGTGGATCGTCGCAGGCGGCATGCTCGCGTGGGCCAGCCTGGCGTTGTTCCAGGAGCTGCGCACACCCCATGGCCTGGAGTCGCCCTCGGAGCCTCAGGCCGGAACCTCCACCGGGATCAAGTAGAAAGACATAAAAAATATGCCTGGCTTCGCTTTATGCGAAACCAGGCATATTTTATTGCGCGGTGGCTAACTCAGCAAGGAGTCGCTGTCCTGCTTGATTGGCGCCGCTGGGCGTACCAGCAGCTTGAAGAGCACGGCCAGAAGCACGAGCCATGCGATTCCGGTGTACAGGGCTACACGCGTCGTCGGGCTCAGGGCCAAGAGCACGACAACGAAGACCATGAAGGCCAAGGCGATCCATACGGCAACGGTGCCGCCGGGCACAGCGTATTCGCGGGCAACGGCCGGTCCGCGGCCCGCTGCGGCTTCCTTGCGTCGCATGGCCAGGTACGAAGTCAGAATCATGATCCACACCCAAACGGTGGCGAAGGTAGCGATGGAAGCGATGATGGTGAACAGCGACTCCGGGAGCAGGGCGTTGAGCACCACGCCTACCAGCAGCACAATGGCCATGATGACCACGGTCATCCACGGCACGCCGTTACGCGAGATGCGGCCAAAGGACTTCGGAGCATGGCCGATCTCGGACATGGCGTAGAGCATGCGGCCAGCCCCAAAAGTATCGGCGTTGATCGCCGAAACGGCTGCGGTGATCACCACGGCGTTGAGCACGTGGGCGGCGGCCGGGATGCCCAGACCGTCGAAAATCTGCACGAATGGCGAAGCTGAGCCGTCGATCTGGCGCCAGTCAAAGAGCATCATGACTACGGCCAGCGAAGCTACGTAGAAGAGCAGGATGCGCCATGGCACGGTATTGATGGCGGCTGGAACCGACTTGGTAGGATCAGCTGCTTCACCAGCGGTGATGCCGATGGTTTCGATGCCGCCGAAGGCGAACATCACGACGGAGAACGAGAGCAGCAGGCCCACGAAGCCGTTGGGGAACAGGGTGCCAGCGCTCATCAGGGTAGCGATGCCGGTTGCGGTTTCGGTCTCAGGGGCGTTGAAGCCGAAGATGATCAGGGCGGCGCCGCCAATGATCATGGCGATAATTGCGGTCACCTTGATGATAGCCAGCCAGAATTCGGTTTCACCGAAGACCTTGACCTTCATCAGGTTGATCGAAGCGATCAGCAGGACGACCGCCAGCACCCAGATCCACTGCGCCACCTGCGGGAACCAGAAGCCCATGTAGATGCCGAACGCGGTCACATCGGCGATCGCGACAATGGCCATTTCGAAGGCAAAAGTCCATCCGGTGACGAAGCCGGCGAAGCGGCCCAGGTAGCGCGAAGCGTAGTGAGCGAAGGATCCGGAAACCGGATGCTTGACAGCCATCTCGCCCATGGCACGCATGACAATGAAGACGGCAGCGCCGCCAATCATGTATGCGAAGAGGACGGCAGGGCCAGCAGCCTGGATAGCAGAAGAGGAGCCGTAGAAAAGGCCCGTTCCGATAGCTGAGCCGAGGGCCATGAAGCGGATGTGGCGGGCAGTCAGCCCGCGGGCGAGAGACGCCTTTATTTCGTTCACGATAGTAATGCTCGGATCCTATAAGGGGTGCGTTCGATGGGGACGGGCCCGCGCCAAAGGCAGGGCACAGCCGTGAAAATCTTATGTGCTCCAGGCAGCCATGACGCGCTTAAGTGTTGCAGATCCATCGTGAGCTTGGCCACCAGCGGTTGCTGTTGGCCACCTGCCGGGTGGGAGAATGGGCATATGAAACTAGGATTCGTCCGCCACGGACAGACGCAATGGAACCTCGAAGGCCGCTTGCAGGGTTCCAGCGACATCCCCCTGAACGGCACCGGGCGAGCCCAAGCCCGCGAGGCTGTCTCGGTGCTGGACGGCGGCCAATGGGACGCTATCGTTTCCTCGCCGCTCTCTCGTGCACGCGAGACGGCACAGATCATCGCCGACGGTCTGGGACTGGAACTGGGTCCTAGCTACGACCTGCTGATCGAGCGCGACTACGCCCAGGGCGAGGGCATGGTTGAGGCCGAAGCGCTGGCGCTATGGCCGGACAAGAACGGTGGCGGAATTGAACCACTGGAATCTGTAGTTGACCGTGGCCTGCGCGCAATCAACCAGATTGCAGCAGACTACCAGGGCAAGAACGTCGCGGTAATCTGCCACGGCACCATTATCCGCTACACGCTCTCGCACTTCGCCGGCTACAAGCTGGACACCATCCGCAATGGCTCGGTTGCCATTATCGGCAATGAGCCCGGCGATTGGCAGCTGGAACTGGTCAATGACCAGGTGCCCAGCAAGGTCGCGGGCTAAGCCGCACTAGATGCCGGAAGGAACAATCCGGCGGATGCTGGAGGCCACCAGCGAATCACGCTGCCGGTTCTTGACGACCGCAAGCCATGAGCCCAACGCCATATAGGCCTTGGAGCGGATCTTTGGCGAGGAGAGGAACACGTCGTGCAGCGCGCCGGGCAGGCGCACCAAATGCAGTTCCCGGCCCAGGTCGATGCTGCGCTGGGCGACGACCTGCACATTCAAGGCCACGTCGGCGCGGGTGGCGGTGTCGTGCCAGCGCGGCAGCAAATAGTCTTCCGCCGAAAGCATCACCAGGGTGGGCATCTGGAGATCCAGCCCCTTCTTCACCTTGGCTTGCGCATTGAAGACGGCAGAGATGAAACCCGCGGTGAGCTTGAAGCCGTTGACCGGGCGCCAACCCAGATCGTAATCCCATTCGCCGGAAAACTGGCTGGAGACCGTGCGGGTGTAGAACCCCGGATCCACCGTCGGCAAGAAGCGGTGGGGGTTGCGGCTGCTGGCCGCCTGGACGATCCTCGCCAAGGCGGTGCGCCCGATCTCGCTGGCCTGGAATTCCAGCCACGGGCTGTTCAGCGCCAGCGCATCAACTTTCTGCGGGTTGGCTGCCGCATACAGCGAAGCGCTGAGCCCGCCAGTGGAGTGGGCGAGCAGGACAAAGCGGGTTCCCGGATGCGCGCTGGAAATGATGCGGTGGGCCGCGTCGAATTCCTCGAAGTACTCCTCCAGGTCGGTGGTGAAGCCCGGGCTTCTGTGCTCGGCGATTTTGGTGGCCTGGTCTACCGGCAAGTTCCGGCCATAATGGCGCAGGTCCAGTGCGTAGAAATCCGCTCCGGCATCGCTGAGGAACTCGGCGAGCTCTTTTTGGAAGAAGTAGTCCGACCAGCCATGCACATAAAGTACCGCGATCCCGCGCAATGGTGGCGGCAGGCGCAGCGATTTGCGCGGACGGTGCCTGATCAACGTCGCGGTGGAACCGTCCGACATCGGCAGCGGCCGTTGCGAGAAATCCTCGCCCAGCAGATCGGGCTGCCACAGGTCCTCGGCCGGGTTCTTGAACTGGAAAGCCATGGCTACAGCCTAGCCACCGCACACGCAAAACGGCATCCACCCGCTGGACTGGTTACCAACGGATGAATGCCGCTTTGCGTGGCCGACGTTCAGGGACGACTGTTTTCTATCGGCCGGGTCTCGATTACTGCCTAACCTGCCATTTCCAGGGTGCGGGCTGGCGCATCCAGGTAGCGCAGGTAGGCGTTCTTGGTCAGGAAGGTCGGGAAGTCATCGCGCAGGGCGCAAGCTTCGAAGATTTCCACGGCTTCCTCGAAGCGATCGCCTTCGAAGCGCTCCAAGCCCTCCATGGTCTCCTCGGCCAGTTCCTGGACCCAGCGACGGGTGATGATCTCGCCTTCATCGGTGATCGCCGACTGGTGGATCCACTGCCACAGCTGCGAACGGGAGATCTCGGCGGTAGCAGCATCTTCCATCAGGTTGCGCAGCGCCACAGCACCGTTGCCGCGCAACCAGGACTCGATGTAGCGGATGCCGATCTCGATGTTGTCGCGGATGCCGCGTTCGGTGATCTTGCCGGTGACGCTCTCGATGTTCAGCAGGGCCGGGCCGGAAACCTCGACATCTTCGCGGGTGCGCTGCAACTGGTTGGGGTTCTCGCCGAGTACCTCGTCGTACACCTCCCGGGCCACCGAAACCAGGTCGGGATGGGCAACCCAGGAGCCGTCGAAGCCATCAGCTGCTTCGCGGGCCTTGTCCTCGCGGACCTTGCCGAACGCCAGCTCGTTGATCGAGGCGTCCTTGCGGTTGGGAACGAATGCGCTCATCCCGCCGATGGCCGAAGCCCCGCGGCGGTGGCAGGCACGCACCAGCTGCTCGGTGTAGGCCCGCATGAACGGGGCGGTCATGGTCACGGTGTCGCGATCCGGGAAGACGAAGCGCGGTCCGCGGGAACGGAAGTTCTTGATGATCGAGAAGATGTAATCCCAGCGGCCAGCATTGAGCCCCGAGGAATGCTCGCGCAGCTCGTAGAGGATCTCTTCCATCTCGAATGCGGCGGTGATGGTCTCGATCAGCACGGTGGCACGGATGGTGCCGCGCTCGATATCCATCAGATCCTGGGCCATGTTGAACACGTCGTTCCACAACCGTGCTTCCAGATGGTTCTCCAGCTTCGGCAGGTAGTAGTACGGGCCGCGTCCGGCTGCCAGCAGGCGCTTGGCGTTGTGGAAGAAGTGCAGTCCGAAGTCCACCAGCGCACCGGACATCGGGGTGCCGGCAACCAGCAGGTGCTTCTCCGGCAGGTGCCAGCCGCGGGGACGAACCACGATGGTTGGCAGCTGCTGCAGATCGTAGCTGTTCAGCTTGTACTCGCGGCCATCCGGTGCGGTGAAGTCCAGTTCCTGATCCAGCACCCGGATCAGGTTGACCTGGTTCTTGATGACGTTCTGCCAGGTTGGCGAGGAAGCATCCTCCATGTCGGCCAGCCAGACCTTGGCCCCGGAGTTCAGCGCATTGATAGCCATCTTGCGTTCGATCGGGCCGGTGATTTCCACCCGGCGATCTTCCAGCCCCGGAGCGATCGGGGCGACCTGCCATGAATCGTCTTCGCGAATAGCGCGGGTCTCGTCCAGGAACTTCGGATCGCGGCCATTGGCAATGCGCGCCCGGTTGACCTGGCGGCGCTGCATCAACTCGGCACGGCGCGGTTCGAATGCGGTGTGCAGGGCCGAAAGGAAGTCCAGGGCCTCGCTGGTCAGGATCTGCTCCTGGTAGCGAACGGGGGTAGCGGTAATGGTGATGTTGTTCAGGGTGATGGGGGAGTTCATGGCAGCGTCCTTAAAAATCTTGGAAATGGTGCTGGTGCTAGCCGGCGCCTTTGCCGGCTAGCACCATCGACCCATCAGGGTCTAATGGAATTGGCCTTCTTCGGTGGATCCCACCAAGGCCAGGGTTGAGGCGTTAGGGTTCAGCGCCGTGGAGATCGCATCGAAGTAGCCGGTGCCGACTTCGCGCTGGTGCCTGGTGGCGGTGTAGCCGGCGGCCTCGGAAGCGAATTCGCGTTCCTGCAATTCGACGTAGGCGCTCATGCCGTCCTTCGCGTAGCCGGAGGCCAGGTCGAACATCGAGTGGTTCAATGCGTGGAATCCGGCCAGGGTGATGAACTGGAAGCTGAAGCCCATGGCGCCCAGTTCGCGCTGGAACTTGGCGATGGTCGCATCGTCCAGGTGCTTCTTCCAGTTGAACGACGGCGAGCAGTTGTAGGAAAGCATCTGGTCCGGGAAGTCCTTCTTGACCGCTTCGGCGAACTTGCGGGCCAGCTCCAGGTCAGGGGTGCCGGTTTCCATCCAGATCAGGTCCGAGTACGGTGCGTAGGCCTTGGCCCGGGCGATGCATGGCTCGATGCCGTTGGTGACCTTGTAGAAGCCTTCCGGGGTGCGCTCGCCGGTGATGAACTGCTGATCGCGTTCATCGACATCCGAGGTGATCAGCGTTGCCGCTTCAGCGTCGGTGCGGGCGATAACTACGGAAGGGGTGCCAGCCACGTCGGCGGCCAGGCGGGCCGCGTTCAGGGTGCGGATGTGCTGCTGGGTCGGGATCAGCACCTTGCCGCCGAGGTGGCCGCACTTCTTTTCGCTGGCCAGCTGGTCTTCCCAGTGGACGCCCGATGCGCCAGCGGTGATCATGGACTTCATCAGTTCGTAGGCGTTCAGCGGGCCGCCGAAGCCGGCTTCAGCATCAGCGACGATGGGGACCATCCAGTCTTCGACGGTCTGGATGCCTTCGGAGAACTCGATCTGGTCGGCACGCTGCAATGCGTTGTTGATGCGGCGCACGACCTGGGGAACCGAATTGGCCGGGTACAGCGACTGGTCCGGGTAGGTCTGGCCTGAAAGGTTGGCATCCGCCGCTACCTGCCAGCCCGAAAGATAGATGGCTCGAAGGCCGGCCTTGACTTGCTGCACTGCCTGGTTGCCGGTCAGTGCGCCCAACGCGTTGGTGTAGCCGCCGGTGGGGGTTTCCTCGGTGAGCTGCTTCCACAGCTTCTCGGATCCGCGTTTGGCCAGGGTGTGCTCTTCCTGGACCCGGCCCTGGAGCTTCACGACGTCGGCAGCGCTGTAGTCGCGGGTTACGCCGTTCCAGCGGGGGTTGTTTTCCCAGTCGCTCTCGATGGCTGCGATGCGGTTGTCGATCGAGGTTTCGTTGGTGTTTTCAGTAGTCATTGCCTTGGCTCCTTCGCACAAGCTGCGGGTTCATGTCGATCGGAAGGTGATCTTGTGAACTTCTTCGTGACAACTACTTTTCCGCAGGTGCGAGGGCTTCAACAGAGGTTTTTCGAATTAAGATTTCCACTTCTTCACAAAAATGGAAATTTATCGCTTCTTGCGCTGAATGTGAGTCAAGGCATGGAAATTAGCTGATATTGAATCAATCCCTAGTGAAGAAGAGTGAAATTTAACAGCAAGCCTGGATAAGGGCGAAGCCAAAGCAGACCGATTCCGGGCTCTGGGAGAATCGGCGAATCACTGATGAGCTGGGATTTTATGGAAACCGCAGGTGCTGATTCGTCACGGAGGGCATTATGCAACAGGCCAAGAAACGTGAAGTATCAGAGTCTGGACTGGTAGCTGGCTTTTGCCAGATGGGGACCTGGACTTGTCGCTATGGCCCATATTCTTGGCCGGCAGCGCAGTTTCTGCGTGCGAAGATTTATGGATCTTGCGACAATGGCTGATTGAGCCGGAGCGGGCTAGGGCTGGTCGAAAGAAACCACAGCCATGAAACCGCGGCCGGAGATGCGTGGTTCACCGGCGTCAGAGCCAACGACGGTGTCACGCAGGTTCAGCGACTGTTCGCTGTCGCCGAGCAAGAGCTTGGCAGAGCCCTGGACCAAAAGGCCCAGTTGCCCATCAAAGAGGTATTGCTCGCGCTTTTTGGACAGCTCGACAATGCGAACGGTGGGTCGTACCTGCTCCGGAACGGCGGCCACGTGCACGATGAGCAGTTCTTCGGCGGGCTGGCTCGCCTGGACAGGATTTCCCGTTTCGAATTTCAACGGGCGCAGCGGTTCCAATCCGTGCTCTTGCCCGTCTACATCCAGTTGCACGAAATCGCCGGCGATCAACGTGAAGACTTGAGCCGAAGGCGACGGAGTGAAGGCTGCAGATTTCTCGATAGAGCGAATCGACAGTTGCCAGGTTGATTCCCGCAGTTCGCTGGACCGCAACGTTCCGTCCTGCGCCAGAATTCCGCTCGCAATGAGCCGGACCTGCCCCAGATCCCATTGCTTCTTGGTGCTTTGCGCCAATTCGAGAATGGAACCCGGTGCAAAAGATGCTTGTACTTCGCTCATGGGACGAGTCTACTTGCCGATGACCAAGCGAAGTTGTTCGACCAGCTGGGATGTGGGCAGCGAGGCATCAAGGGTGATCCAGCCGTGCACTTGCGCAAGGCGCAGATACTCATTTCGACTGTCCCTGAGATACTCCATGCTTTCGTCGTCTTTGCCGCGGGTATTGATCCGCTCAAAGGCAAGGATGGGGTCGATGTCGAGCAGGACAATTCTCGCGTGCTCGGTACTTTTCGCCGCAAGCCAGGGGAGCAGCAATCCCGGAGGATGGCCGCGCAATCGCCGCAGCACTAATTGGCAATACAGGTGCCGGTCCATCACGCTGAGCCCGGGAGAGCGGGCCGCGAGAAGCATATTGCGGGCAACATTGAAGCTGCGGATGGAAGTTTCGAAGAAATCCTGGGTGAAAGTCGGGAACGTGATTCCCAGGGCGCGAGAGAATTTGGTAAGCCAGCTCCGCGCGGCGACGTTTGCGAGCCTGCGTGCCTGAACGCGATCGTTGCGCAGTTGCTGTACCAAAGCTTCAATAGTGGTGCTTTTGCCTGCGCCATCGGTGCCGACGATGACCAAAGTCCGGGGTGGATCGTGGGCATGGTGCGGGGCCGGTAGGGGGCGGGTGGAGACTGCGTGCATGGTGCTCCTTGCGGGATCTCTTTGTAGTTTCAACGTTTGCGCTTCGCTGAAGATTCCGCAGAAAGGCTGTGCATTTGTTGAGAGTAGCTCGCCGGGGAAGCAAGGAAAGAACCGTGAATATTTGCTTCCGCGTCACTGCTGGGCGATTGAATTACGGGTTGAATCCGGAAGATCTAGAAATTTTCACGATCCTTGGCATAACCTTGTCATGTGACTGCAACCACATGGAATCGCTCAGTGAACTCAGCCGGCAATGGCGCTGGCAGCGAAGATACAGACCTCGACGCCATTGCCCTCGGCCGCAGAATCCGTTTTCTGCGCAAGGGCAAGCAACTGACCTTGGATGATGTCTCGGCGCTCGTTGACACCGCGCCGAGCCAGTTGTCGCTGATTGAAAACGGCAAGCGCGAACCGAAGTTATCGCTGCTTAAGTCCCTGGCTGGAGCCATGGGGGTTGGCGTCGACGATCTGCTGGGCACCGAACCGCCATCGCGCCGTGCTGCTTTGGAGATCGAATTGGAACGTGCCCAACGCGGTCCACTGTACGAGTCCTTGGGATTGCCTACCGTTCGTGTTGGCACGCGTCTGCCCATGGATGTCTTGGAATCCCTGGTGGGACTGCAGCATGAATTGGAACGCCGCCTGAACGAGCAGGCCGCGACCCCTGAAGAAGCCCGTCGGGCCAATACCGCGTTGCGCCATGAGATGCGCCAACGCAACAACTACTACAAGGATATCGAGCAGGAAGCCGCCAAAGTCCTCTCTGCAGTTGGCCACGATTCAGGGCCGCTCTCGCATCATCGTGCAGCAGATATCGCCGAGCATCTGGGATTCAGCCTGCGCTTTGTGGGCAATCTTCCGCATTCCACGCGTTCGGTGACTGACCAGAAGAACAAGCGTATCTATCTGACGCAGGCGAACCGCTCGGAACATGATCCTCGTTCGGTGTTGCTGCAGGCGCTAGGGCATCACGTATTGGGCCATAGGACTCCAACCGATTATTTCGATTTCCTCTCGCAGAGGGTCGCGACCAACTACTTTGCCGCGGCGTTGATGATGCCGGAAAAGTCCACGGTGGACTACTTGCGGCGAGCTAAGAACAACCGTGAGTTGGCCATCGAGGATCTGCGCGATGCTTTCGCCGTGTCCTATGAGTCCGCAGCCCACCGGTTCACCAACCTTGCCACCGAGCATCTGGGGATGACCTGCCACTTCCAGAAGGTCCACGAATCGGGCATCTTGCACAAGGCTTATGAGAATGACCGAGTGAACTTTCCAGCCGATCACACCGGTGCCATTGAAGGACAAACCATTTGCCGGTATTGGACAAGTCGCGTGGTCTTCGAGCAGATGGATAAGTTCCGTTCCTTCGAGCAGTACACCGATACCGTCAATGGGACCTTCTGGTGCACGGCGCGCACCGAGCGCCATTCCTCGGGGCTGTATTCCTTGTCCATTGGCGTGCCTTTTGAGCATGTGAAGTGGTTCCGCGGGCGGGATACCAAGGAGCGCTGCCAATCCACCTGCCCGGACGAGAACTGCTGCCGCCGTCCACCTGCTGACCTATCCAGCCAGTGGTTCGGCAATGCGTGGCCGGCTACGCGCGCCAATACCCACTTGCTGGCGGCCATGCCAACCGGAGCCTTTCCCGGGGTAGACGAAACCGAGGTCTACCGATTCCTGGAAAAGCAGGTGGACTAGGGCCGTTGGACTATGCGATGTGCTTGGAGATGAAGGCAAGAGCAGTTTCCGCCAGCCACGCGCCATCCTGGGCAACGGTGCGGCCGGAGCGGGCTACCTTGAAGGAATGGTTGCCACCTTCGAACCAGGAAAGTTCGCTGTGCTCGTTCAGCTTGCTGGCGACTTCTTCCATCTTTTCGGGGTTGGCAAAGGGATCTCGGGTGCCTTCGAGGAAAAGCATCGGCACCGCAATCGGGTAGAGATGCTCATCGCGTAGCTTCTCTTCCTTCTTAGGCGCGTGCAACGGGTATCCCAGGAAGATCAACCCTGCCGAGGGCATGCCCTCGGCAACTGACAGGGAAGCGATGCGCCCGCCAACGGACTTTCCTGCCGTGAAGATTGGCAGGCCTTCAGCCAAGTGTTCTTCAACCCAACGGCGGACCTGGTGCCACACTGCGACCGCAGCTGGCGCTTTGTCGGGAAACTTCTTTCCAGCATCCATGTAGGGGAAATTAAAGCGCAGGACGCTGGCACCCAGATTCGCAGCGGCTAGCGCAAAGCCGGCCATGAAGTCGTGATCCTTTCCAGCACCTGAACCGTGTGCGAGCACGATGACGGCCTTCGCCGCCTTTGCGCGGTCCCAGAGCGCGCTGAGTTCCAGGTCTTCGTATGGAATGGAGAGTTCTTGGGTCATAGGTACCACCCTAGGGGCTGAGGGCCCATCAACTGATCATGAAAGGAAATGAACTACATTTCCCAGTCCTTGCGGAGCGCCGTATCGGTGTCATCGCCATTTCTGGCCGGTACCGTCAGCTTTTCAACTTTTTCGCCGGTTGCCGCACGCTCGTTGATCTTGAGCATCATATTTCCCGAGACGAAGATCGATGCGGGCATGTCGTATTCGCCGTCGATCCATGGACCGTCAGCGAGGGTGACGACGAGCTCGCCAAGCGCAGGAGACTCGACTTTCTCAACGTAGGCGTGGGGGTCAGCGGGCAGGCATGTGCGGTAGATTTCCAGCTCAGTGATTTCAGCTCCGCATAGGGATTTGTAGGTATCGTTCATGGCGGACAGCCACTGCGTGTACTTTTCCGAGGCCCAAGCTTTGCGGTCCTCGGGATCGGCACCAGTACGAGCCCGGGTGAAAGTTCCTGAGTTATTGCCGTCTTCAGTAGCGAAGGTGACAGATTCCAATTCCGGCGAGGCCTCGCCTACGCTTTCGAACATGATTCGGCCCATCATGCGCAGCTCATCCTCGTTGGTTTCGTAGCTTTCCCGCATCTGGGTTCCAAACTTCATGCTGTTATCCAAGAAGATATTGATGGCACCAGGTGCTGGAGATTCCCAAGAAGTCATTAGGTTGTAGGGATACAAGAAGCCTTTGGTGGACTTGATGCCAGAGTTTTCTTTCCACATCTCAATTTTGGAATCTGCCCAGGCCTGTCCCGAATTGGCGTTGGCGTCCAACTCCGCGGGTCCAGGCACGGGGGCGGTTTCACCGGGTTCACCGGTTTCGGCCGCGGGCTGTGCCGCCGGAGTGGAGCCAGCGACGGAAGCCGTCGCCGAATCGGCTGGCGCTGCTTGTTCGGGAGCTGCATTGCACCCTGCTAGAAGCAAAGCCAACGATGACAGGGCAATGACCGAACGGGTGCGCAAGAATAACTCCTCACTATCGATGAATGGTCAGTCTATACAGGCCAGGCAGCGAAGGGAGAGCTGTTACGAGAATTTGGCAAAGGTCCGGATCGCACCGGCACGGAAATCCGACGCTTCCGTGAGCCCCATGGATTCGTAGAAGGCACGTTGCCCGGGTTCATCATCGGTGATCAGGACCAGCTGACGCACATGCTCATATTTCACTAGTACGGCAGAGAACAAAGCACGGCCTACGCCGGTGCGATGCGTAGATGGACGCACCAGGATGTCCTGGACGTAGCAGATGGTGGCATTATCCGAGACCACGCGCACAAGGCCGATTAACTGGTGGTCTACGTCGTAGGCGTAGATTACGCATGCTGAATTCTTCAGGCCTTCGAATAGTACGTCTGGGTTGTCTGTATAGGCGCTCCAGCCCACCGCGTTGTAGAGCGAGAGTATTTGTTCCTCGGAAGGCACCTTAGTGGTGGAGAGTTCCATCGAGTCCTTTACTTTTGCGGGGAAACCGAAAGGATCTCTGCGTTGCCCAGCAACGGATGCTTCACCAGTTCTGTTTCCAATGTGTGGGTGATGGCTTGGGCGGAGTCGCCGTTGTAAACGAACACCGGGCCATCATGCCGGTAGTAGACATCCTCATGCCAGCCGATTTCGCCGTCACCCAATGCATGCTGCAGGGCCCTGACTGTTGGCTCCAGATCCGAGTCCGATTCGGCCCCGAGCCTGGTTCGAAGCAACACGTACTCGCTGCTGCCTACTTCGGTGCGTTGTCCATCAATAATCAGCCAGGAACCATGCCCCAGCCCTCCATCGATGAGCGAAGAGAGCAATTCGGAGAACAGCTTCTTCGGTTCGGGGGTGGACACTTCAAGGTCAATGTCGCTGGAGATCGGCTCCTCGGCCGCGTCCAGTGTGGTCTTGGCGCTGATGATGGTTCCGGAAGACTTGTATTTGGGCAACAACGTATCGAGCAGGCCCGCCTCATGATCTTTGCGCAGGCGTTCGGTCATCGGCTGGGCAAAATGGATCTGCACCCGGTGAGTCGAAGCCTCCGATGATTTCCTGGCGAACAGCGACATGTCCTCAGTCCTCGTGTGGGTCGGAAATGCAAAAGACGATTCCGTAAGGATCGCGCATAATGGTCCAGCCAAAAGTGGGATCTTCGGTGTGGTCCTCAACGCGTGTTGCGCCAGCGGCCATGCAACGGGTGACTTCCTGCTCGCGGCTGGTGCTTGCTTCCAAGTCGAGATGAACCCGGTTCTTGCCGGCAGTGATCTCATCAACTTTTTGGAACCCCAACCTCGCGCTGAAGCCAGGGACGCTGATCATGGTGAATCCCGGGTACTGGCCCAGATATTTCCCGCCCAGAACAGCCCTCCACCAAGCCGAGGCGGCTTTCTCGTCAAGGGCATCGAGGGTGATCATTCCAATGTTCGCCATGCAGTCAAAGGTACCGGGAGTCTTCCTGCTTAGCTAGAGGTTGACTGCATTTCGGCAGCTGACTAGCGCACTTTCTAAGCGAAGAAAAGGGGCCTGCTTGGTCGGGACGGAAATCCCGAGCAAGCAAGCCCCTTTATGGGCTATGCCGGCCTAGCTATCGAAGTAGTTTGGCGCGTGCTCGTTGTGAGCAGGTGGAGTCGGCATCTCGACTTTCTTCTGCACCTTCAGCATGCCAGCGGCGTAGTCCACCGAAACGGTGTCACCAGCGGCAAGCGAATCACTGATCAGCAGGTCGGCAATGGCATCCTGTACCTTCCGCTGTACCAGCCGGCGCAGCGGGCGAGCACCGAACTCGGGGTCGTAGCCTTCGTTCGCCAGCCACTGCACGGCAGCGTCGCTCACCTCCAGCTTCAGCTCCTGGTCCACCAAGCGAGCTTCGGTCTCGGCGATGACCAGCTTGACGATCTGGCCAATCTCGGACTGCGAGAGCTTGGAGAACAGCAGTACCTCGTCCAAACGGTTCAGGAACTCTGGGCGCATGAACTCGCGTACCTTGCCCATGACCTTGGCCCGGATTTCTCCAGCCTCGCTGGTGGCATTGGCGGAGGTGAAACCGAAGTTTCCGGCCTTGTTGGCCAAGTACTCGCCGCCGAGGTTGCTGGTCATCAGGATCAGCGTGTTGGAGAAATCGACAGTGCGCCCGGCTGAGTCGGTCAACCGGCCGTCATCGAGTACCTGCAGCAGCACGTTGAACACGTCCGGGTGGGCCTTCTCGATTTCATCGAGCAGCACGACCGAATACGGGTTGCGGCGGATCTTCTCGGTCAGCTGGCCGGGCTCGTCATGGCCGATGTACCCCGGAGGTGCGCCAATCAGGCGCGCCACGGTGTGCTTCTCACCGTATTCGCTCATATCGACGCGAACCAGCGATTCGGCCGAACCGAAGAGGTTTGCAGCCAGGGCCTTGGCCAGTTCGGTCTTTCCGACGCCGGTGGGACCCAGGAAAAGGAACGAGCCGATGGGGCGACCTGCTGGCGACATTCCGGTACGGTTGCGACGCACGGCGCGTGCCACAGCGGCAACGGCATCGTGCTGGCCGATGACCGAAGCATGCAGGGAATCTTCCAGCGAAGCCAAGCGTGCCTTGTCATCTCCCGAGATGCGCGAGGTGGGGATGCCGGTGGATCGGGAGATCACTTCCGAAATCTGCTTCTCATCCACTACCCGGGTGACCCCTGCATCGCCGGCCTCCTCAGCAGCCTTGATGCGCGCGGTCATTTCCACGATGTGGTCACGCCATGCGCCAGCTTCTTCGAATCGTTCCTCGCCGATGGCGCGTGACTTCTCGCGCTCGGCGTCGACCAATTCGGCACGCAGGGACTGCACATCCTCGGCATCTCCGGCAGCGATGGACCGCCGGGCACCGGCGATATCGATCAAGTCGATGGCCTTGTCAGGAAGCTGGCGGTCGTTCAGGTACCGGGCAGAGAGCGTCACCGCGGCCTTGAGCGCTTCGGGGGTGTACTGCACCTGGTGGTGATCCTCGTAGGATTCGCGCAGGCCGTCCAAAATGGCCAGCGCCGTTTCCTCCGACGGCTCGGCGACAGTAACCTTGCCGAAGCGCCGAGCCAGCGCGCTGTCCTTCTCCACCTTGCGGAACTCATCGAGCGTAGTGGCGCCGATCATGTGCAGCTCGCCACGCGCCAAACGCGGCTTGAGGATATTTGCGGCGTCCATATTGCCGGACTCGCCAGAGCCTGCACCGACCAGCAGATGCATCTCATCGATGAATATCAGCACCTGCCCTTCGGCTGCGGCTACCTCATCGAGCAGTCCGG
The DNA here is from genome assembly GCF_053543575.1 of Glutamicibacter sp. AGC84. NCBI lineage: Bacteria > Bacillati > Actinomycetota > Actinomycetes > Micrococcales > Micrococcaceae > Glutamicibacter > Glutamicibacter sp. AGC84. The sequence continues at coordinate 44,251 of NZ_JBLVOC010000003.1, read as the reverse complement.
TGAGCCGCTGCTCGAAATCTCCGCGGTAGCGGGTTCCGGCGAGCATGCCCGGAAGATCAATGGAGATCAAGGCCGCATTGCGCAGTTGGGCTGGTACCTGGTCATCGATGATGGCGCGGGCCAGGCCTTCGGCAATGGCGGTCTTGCCCACGCCGGCCTCGCCAATCAGCACAGGGTTGTTCTTGGTGCGACGGGCCAGGATTTCAATAACCTGATCCAGTTCCTCCTTGCGTCCGATCACCGGATCAATCTGGCCGTCGGAGGCCAGCAGGGTCAGATCGGTTCCGTAGCGTTCGAGCATGGACACGTCGGACTCGGAATCGGACTGGTTCTGGGCATCGTTTTGGCCACGCTGGGCCTGCTCCATGGCGGCTTGCTGCAAGGACTGGCCGGTGATGCCGTGCTGCGCCAGGAGCTGGCTGACCGGAGATTCCGGGTTGAAAACGAAGGCCAGGAAAAGATGATCCGGATCGATGTAGGTCGAACCGTAGTTACGGGCAACCTGATAGGCGTCAAAGAGGCTGCGCTGAGCTGCCGACGATAGGTGGGATGGCTTCTCGCCCTTCTCCTGGGACTTAGGCATGCGCGCGATGGCATCTGCACTCAAAGCCTCGATGTCGATACCCATGGCGGTCAGGTGCTCGCCGACTGGTTCGGTGCGCAGCAGAGCCATCAGGAGGTGCAGGGAATCAATCTCGTCGTGGCCATGCTCCTGGGAAATCGCTGCCGCGGTGGCTACCGCTTCGTGGGTGCGGGCGGAAAGCAGGCGCGTGAGGTCGATGGGACGTGCTGCCTGAGCACGTGAAGACAGGAATCGAGAGAGGAATTCCTCAAACGAGCCATCTGACGGTGCGCCGAAAAATGCTGGCAAGTGAGCCTCCTAATAGAAACTTGAGCGGTCTATGCTCATGTTCAACGCATATGGCGCGCAGATATTCCCGAACCAGTCGGGCAAGGTGTCAAAGAGGTTGACTTCACACTAATAGCTGGAAAGCAGGCGCTAGTCTTTCGGGATTTCGATAAGGCCCATACGCGTGGCCGCAACCAGGGCCTGGACCCGATCGCGAACATTCAGCTTAACGAAAATCTTCGCCATATGGGTTTTAACCGTGGTTTCGGAAATAGTCAGAGTTCTTGAAATCTCGGTATTGTTTAGCCCGCGTGCGAGCAGTTTTAGAATCTCGAATTCCCGATTGGTAATTCCCAAGTCATAGGCCAGTTCTTGAATGTCTTGTGAATTATCCCGGTAAGCTTCGCGAACCGCAGAAACTAGATCAGAAGAAACCGACGGGGAAATGGCTGCAGTTCCTTGGTGAACGGCATGGATCGCATGAATAATTTCATCTGGTTCAGAGTCTTTTACCAAGTATCCGCTGGCCCCAGCGGTCAGTACCGGAACCAGATAGTCGTCCGAAGAAAAGGCGGTAATGGCAAGCACTGAGGGGCTGTCTTCGGCAGATTTGATTGCTTTAGTAGCGCTAACCCCGTCCATTATCGGCATCTGCAAATCCATGAGTACAACGTCCACTTGATTGCCGCTGCAATACTCGACGGCGGCCTGTCCATTTTCAACAGAATTAACCGTTACAATTCCGGGGTCTGTTGCTAGGATTGTGCCCAACGCATGCCGAATTAGAGGTTCATCATCGACGATAAGGACCTTTATTTGTTCCATCTGATTCCTCTGATTCGATGCGGGTGGCCTCATGTTGGCCTGTTCACCTGAAAGTATATAAGTTGATCTGATGTGGAGTTTGTTATGAAGGGTTTGAAAATGCTGGCCGTAGCAGCATTAGTTCTGGCACCATTGACCGCCGTGGCAGCTCCTGCATCTGCCGCGAGCTCTCCAGCCTCCAGCAGTGGCAACGTTGCTACTCCTGCTGGCTTTGGCTCAGCCTTCTCGGAGTGGTTCTGCAACCGCTACGGCATCGGCTGCCCATAACGCGGTTTATTTGACTTGATCATCTGAGCCGGGAATTATTCGGCATATGAATGGACGACTAAAGGACACCCTGACCAAGCTCTTCGCTGGTCGGGGTGTCATTGTTTGGACTGGTATTGCGGTTCTGATCGCGGTTTCCAGTAGCGAGTTCGTGACTCTGCTGGAAGACGGATTTAGTGGTTCGTCGGATATTTCGGTTCGAGGCGCGTTGCTCGGCGTTGGACTGTGCGCAATTCTTGCGCTTGGTCTTCGCTGGGTTGCCGTATCCGTCGGATTGTTTGTGGCAGTTGCCTATTTCTTCCTCACGGACAGCGCCATGTTCTTCTGGACTGTCGTTTCATTCATGATTTTTTCGGCGCTGGCAGCTACAGCCAGTGCCATGAGCGTTAGGGCCTTATTCCTAACCTTGTCCGCAGCGTGGATGGTGCAGTTCGGCATCCAGTCCGGGCAAGACGCGGTTCTGCTTGTCGGGATTGCCCCGTTGACGGCGATGGCGTTCTTCTTAACGAGGAATATTTACTTGCTGCGCGAGAAGAACGAGCTCGCTCTTCGGCAAATGCATACGGTCAAAGAGCAGACTCGTCTTGCTGTCGACCGGGAGCGAAAGAACATTGCCCGGGATCTGCACGATATTGTCGCGCATGACATCACGGTCGTGGCCATGCAGTCGAAGGCCGCGAAGTTCGCAAACGATGGGAAGAAGGCCCTCGAAGCTCTGGATGTCATCGCCAAACTGAGTACTGAGACTTTGCACGATTTACGCCTGATGCTCAATGTCCTGAGGGCTGATGGGACCATGGCAGATCCCTCGTCCCAGGTCATTGATAAGCCGGCCGCTACTACTGTTTACGCGCTTCAGGGTGCAGAACTTTTCGTTCAGAGGCTAAAAGAGGCAAATTTCGAGGTGAGCTCCACCACTGACGAGAAAATTTCCGAATTGCCCCGTTCTGCACAGACTGCGATATATCGGGTCATGCAAGAAGGTACAACAAATGTGATAAAGCACGGTGCCTTGGGCGGGAAGTGCACCTTCGAACTCACGGTCCAAGGGGCAGAGGCAATCCTGGAAATTACTAATCAGATGGGGAATTTCGACAAGAAGGCGAGTGGGTTGCCAGAAGGCGGGACGGGCCTGATTGGCATGGGTGACAGGATGCGCGCATTTGGTGGAAAGTTTGCAACCAGTTCCGAAAATGGTGTTTGGGCCCTGCGCGCAAGCATCCCGTTCTGACCCCTACCCTCCTACTAAAGTATGATTTCGGATTTTCGCAGGACGCGATAAGTTAGACATGTATCGGTGAAGACCGATCACCGGGAAGGTACTTGGTGGTGTTTTGCGAGTGGCATCACTAAGGATCCGAGGGTGATTAAAAGGTACGTTGCATTGCGTAAACGGACTGATCTTTCATCGGCGCTGTGCCCCCATCGCACGCCGTTGTCTGTCAGTAATGCAACGTACCTTTTATAACTTAAACCCAGCCCGTGTTTCTGCGTTCTGCCTTACGCCTCAGGTCGGAATGGGCCTGCGTGGCGGGGTGTTGCGCCTATGGAGAGCATTTCCTGTCTGGGAAACGAGCGCGCATGAGTTCCCAGGTAGATACGGTTGTTTGGCAACAATAAGGCCTGGCCGTGGAGCCTAAGGGCGTCTTCGATAGCAAGGCGGCAGATGCTGCGATCAACGCAGAAGCAACCGCAGATTCTTTGGCCGTGAAGGCGGGCAAGCCAAGCGGGGCCCATGGTTCGATCGCCTGCGGTGGCTCGACGCCTTGCTGGCCACGCGCATCGGCTAGTCGATGAATCAACGGCAAAGGGTGCGAGAACTCGAATTAGCTC
>NZ_JBLVOC010000003.1:27693-40456 GCF_053543575.1 Glutamicibacter sp. AGC84 | reverse complement strand
TCTCGCACCCTTTGCCGTTGCTGGTGGTTAAGCCTCGGAAGCCTCTGCCTCTTGGGTGTCTTTCAAAACATGATCAGAAACCTTGGCCAGCGCTCGTTCCAGTGAAGAACGCAAGACCATAGGAACCGTGATCTCGTCATTAATCTCGACAAGGCCTTCGCGTTCGAAGACGCGCAGCAGGGACTCGACCTGGGGGACAACCTCCTCAAGGCTGGCAATCAGGTGATGCTGCTCGGCGGGAAGGTCATCTTCGGTCGGAACTTGCAACGCGAACTCGGCACGTGGCGGTGTCGATGATGCGGCATTGCTCAACACGCCGGCCACCATCTCGGCGATCTGCGCCTTGCCCGGCTGCTCCAAGGTGTTGATCAGGATGTGCGAGTAGAGAACCTCTGCAATCAGCTCCTTGACCAAGCGGGCGCCTTGTCCGCTGGATGCCAGCAGCGCATCGCTGAGCGACTCGGTTGGGGTTGCGTTCGGTTCCTGGTAGCGCAGCATGGCCGTGCCGATCAGGGCGTCCCAGTATGCCGATAGGCGTGGAATGTCGGCCAGCGAAGAAACGGCAGTGCCGTCTTCCGGCTCCCATTGGGCATCCTCTGGAACGCCGGCGGATTCATCGACCTTGACGAACAGGCCCAGCGCGCTGGCCGCATCCTGCAGCGTATCGCCGGTGAGTACGCCAGCTGGGGTGGTCGGCTTGCCTTCGCCAACCCAGCTGATCAACTCGCGAGCCGCAAAAACGAAGGGCATCGCTTCGAGGCTGCCGTTGGCCTCATCATCTTCGAGATAGGGCGCCACGATGGGTGAATCGCCAGCCATGCGGGAGAGGAATTCGAAAGTCTGCTTGAAGTCATCCACGCTTCCGCCGAAATTAGCGGTCGTGCCCAGGAAAGTCAGGTAATGCTTGAGGATCGCAGCGCTGGCTTCCGAAACTTCCTTGCCCAGCGACGTCAAGTGGCCCAGCTGTTCACCCAGAATCGTCGGATCCAGGGTTTTGACGTCAACGCTCTGGCGCAACTGGGCATGCACGGTCAGCAGGGTAGTGAGGCCTTCGAGCGCTGCGCGGGTCTCGCTGGCTGCCTGGCCCTCTTCGTGGAAGTGGCGGAAGAGCGAGGACTTGAACGGCTGAAGAGCTTGGCGCACTTCAGATTCAAAAGGCACGCTGCTGGCGCCGGAACGGCGGGCGGGATGACCCTGGGCAGGCTTCTTCTTGGCTGGTTTACGTGAGGCCATGAGTGTGGTGCAGTTCCTTAGAAATGGCTGATCGGCGGGATTGGTAATTCGCTTCTCTCCAGTCTACGCAGGACGCGCTCGAGGCGAAGTTCCCGATGGGCGATAGTGATGCAGCCTCTGGGGAAAGTGCCCGTACGGGAGGTAGTACTTGTTGAAAGTTCGGAATAGGCAATCATTTTCCGCAAGAAACACGAACCTCCCGCCGGTGTGGTGGCGCTCACCGACGAATCGTCAGCACGCGTTGATTTTCCCTGGGGATCGCGCGACAGTGAAGACATGCGGGCTCGTGTGGAGAGGCCGTCGAAATGCTAGGAGAGTGGATCATGGCTGGAGTAGGCGTGCCAGATCATGTCGTTGTTGTAGGCGCTGGCTTTGTTGGCCTGTCGACCGCTTGGTACCTGCAGGAAGCGGGCATTAAGGTCACCGTCGTGGATCGCGGCGGCGTCGCGTCCGGTTCCTCTTGGGGTAACGCCGGCTGGTTGACCCCAGCGCTGACCCTGCCCATCGCAGAGCCTGCAATTTTCAAGAACGGCCTGAAGATGATGCTCGACCCGGCATCCCCGCTGTACATTCCGCTGAAGGCCGATGCCAAGTTGCTCCGCTTCCTGATCGGTTTTGCCTGGCACTCGACCCCGAAGAAGTGGGAAGAAGCCATGCGGGTCTACTCGGAAATCGGCGCAACCGGTTTGGATGCCTTCGACGAAATCGCGCAGGCGACTTCGGCAGGGCCGGGAGTGCAGGAGCCGACCAAGCCGGCAAATCCATTCTTGACCGGATTCACCTCGCTCAGCGACCGCGATGCGCTGCTGCATGAATTCGAGATGATCGAGAAGACCGGCGGCGAAGTTGATTACGAATTGCTCACCGGCGACGAGTTGCGCGGCATCGAGCCGACCCTGTCCAATAAGGTCGCTGCGGGCGTAGCCATCAAGAACCAGCGCTACATCAACCCGCCGAAGTTCATGGATTCACTGGCCGAATCCGTCATCGCCCGCGGCGGCGACATCATCGGAGCCTTCAACGTCACCGATGTGCGCGACAATGGCGGCTCGGTCACCGTCATCGGTTCCGAAGGCCGTTCAATCACTGCGGATCACGTGGTGCTGGCTACCGGTGCTTGGATGACCGACATGGCCAGCAAGTTCGGTGTGAACGTTGTGGTTCAGGCAGGCCGCGGCTACTCGTTCACCGTGGAGCCGGAACACATGCCAACGCACCCGATCTACTTCCCGACCCAGCGCGTTGCCTGCACCCCGCTGGGCGATCGCTTCCGCATCGCCGGCACCATGGAATTCCGCGACGCCAACCACAAGCTGGAGCCGAAGCGCATTGAGGCCATCGTTGCCGCTGCGACCCCGGTCTACCAGGGGATTAACTGGGAGAACCGCAAAGAAGAATGGGTGGGTGGACGCCCATGCACCGCGGACGGCATGCCACTCATTGGCCAGACCGGATCCTCGCGCGTGTCGGTTGGCGGCGGCCACGGCATGTGGGGCGTTGCGCTGGGACCGCTGACTGGCAAGATCCTGGCTGCCCAGATTGCTGGCCAGCAGGTTCCAGGCATCGCCCGGCACTTCAACCCCTTGCGCAAGGGGTTCTAAGCGTTTCGGTCCACACCCGGAACGAATAAACAACCGGCTTGCGGTGCATCATGGCGATGCGCTGCAAGCCGGTTTTCCTTTAAGGCTGTCTTTTACGCGCTTTAGGCGTGGCGGGTTGATGCCCCGGCAAGGATCGCGCGGTAGCCTTCGGCAAATCCCGGATACTGCAGTTCAAGCCCGCTGGCTAGCAGCTTGGAATTATCGAGCCGGCGGTCGGCAGCACGTCGAGCCGGGGCTTGTCCTGCCTCTTCCGGCGCAGGCAAATCTAGTTCCTTGGCCAGGAACTGGTAGACCTCGCCCAGCTGGGCTGGGGTGCTGTCACTGGCCAGGTAGAGGCCAGCGGCTTGCTCTCCCAGCGCCGCAACGTGAACGATGGCCGCGGCCAGGTCATCGCGGTGGATGCGGTTGGTCCAATGCGAGCCCGCGGGAATCTGTGCGGCTCCGGCAGTGACATGATCGATGAGCCGGGTGCGGCCCGGGCCGTAGATTCCCGACGCCCGCAGGATTGTTACCGGCAGGCCGCTGCCGGCGAGCGCTGCCTCGGTGTGCGCAAGGACCTGCGCGGTGGGGCTAGCTGGGGCAAGCGGTGCCGATTCGTCGACGAGTTCTCCGTTGGCGCCGCCCATCACTGCGGTGGAGGAAATGTAGATAAGCCGGCGAAGATTGGGGCATTGGGTTGCCAATCGAGAAGCCAGTTCTCTGGCGACCTGCAGATAGCCGCGCGTGTAGCCATCGGCATCGCGGGTGGCCGGCACGGGAGTGAGCACGACGATTTCGGTCTGCGGATCGATGCTTGGCCACTGGGCGGCATCGAGCAGGTCTACGCTGTGGCCGGTAAATGCTGCGGGCAGCTTCTGGCTGTTGCGCCGCCAGCCGGTGATGCGATGGCCCTCCTGCTGGAGCCGCAGTCCTGCCTCGGTGGCGACATCTCCGCAGCTGACCAGTAATACTTTCACGAGACTCCTTTGGCGCGATATGTCCTCGGAGGCGAATCCCCCTACCCATAGACTAGAACCTTTAGGCCAGCGTGGCATGCGCGCGGAGGAGGGGGGCAGGTGCAGTCTTCGGTGCGTTGCGTCCTGTTCTGCGTGGTTGCATTGCTCTCCATGCTCGGCGAGGGCATGGCGGTCTTTGCCTTGACCCTGGAATCCGCGGATCAGTTGGGGTCCTGGGGCGTAACCGCGTTGTTCCTCGCCGGCTTGGTTCCGCCGATCCTTGCCGCTCCGGCTATAGGGCGTTGGGTGGATGGGTCAGCCCTTGTCCGGGTGTGGATCCTGAACCTGTGCGTGCATGTGGCGATTTTCGCGGTGATGGCCATTGCCTCCAATATCTTCGCGAGCCTCGCCTTGATGCCTGTGGCCAGTATTTGCGCGGTGGTTAACGGAGCGGTCATTTTCAAGATTATTCCGCGCATCCGCGGAGGCTTCAGCATTGCTCGTGCCAGCAGCTTCCTTGTCGTAGCGACGTCCCTGGCGGGAATCATCGCGCCGGCGATAGCTTCACTCGTCTTCGCGAAATCGGGGATCGGCGCGGTGCTTTGGTACGCGGCGGCAGGATTCCTGGCACTGGCCCTGGCAGCCATCTTCCTGTCCCGCTCGCAAGCCGCCGGCGCGACAGGAACAGACGCAGCGAACGAACCGGATCAGGGTGGACCGGTATCGCCCGGTGGAGCTGCATTGACGCGCAATCCACAATTGCGGATCTTGCTGCTGCCGGTGGCGGCGATCGTGCTGTTTACCGCAGCAGAAGGCGTTTCGGGGGTGTTCTACCTGCGCGGGATCACCGATAACGACACTGGATATGCGGTATTGCTCGGTGCCTGGTCCGTGGGCGCAGTGTTCGGTTCCCTGCTGGGAGGAAATCGCCGCTTCGGTACCCGAAGCGCCTTGCCGATTCTGCTCGGCGGAGGGCTGGTGGGCGCCGCGATCCTCACGGAAGGGCTCTGGTCCAACGCGGCTGGCCTGGCCTTGGTGTTCCTTGCTGGCGGGCTGGGCAATGGACTGCACAATACTGGAGTGCGAACAGCCATTTACGAATACGTGCCAGAAGCCCGCCATGGCGCTGCTTGGGCGCAGCTGCGGATGCTCATCAACATCATGGTCGCATTGGGCTATCTCATCGGCACCCCGGGATTGCTGATTGGCCCGGCCAGGGCAATTATCGTGATCTCCGGTGCCGCGACGCTGCTGGTTATCGTTTTATCCGCCGCGTTGTACAGCTGGAAAGCGCAGGCCAGGGTCCATGGGAGGACCTCTGCCACCGAGGCCCGGGGCTAGCGCGCTCGCCGGAAACATGAAGGTTGCTGGATAACGCGCTACAATTCAAGTATTCGAATATTTGTACTAGAAAGTGGTGGGGTGTGGCTGAAGAACAGGAGCTGATGCCTCCGGGAGCAACCCAAGGGCCGGTCCAAGCGGTATCCGCGATGGGTTTCCCCTCGCCAGCACGCGATTATTTTGACGGCGGACTGGACCTGAACCGGTTGCTGGTCCGTGACCGTGTCTCCACTTTCATCATGCGCGTCTCGGGCCACGCCATGCGGTCAGCTGGTATCTTCGACGGCGATGAAGTGATCGTGGACCGATCGCTGGCCGTGCGCCACGGCTCTGTGGTCATCGTCAACCTCAACGGGCAGATGCTGGTGCGCCGCTGGCAGATTGACGGCCACGAGGTTGGGCTGCTCAGCGATGAATCGCCCCTGCCCGTGGTACTGGCCGAAGGCGATGAGGTCAGCGTCTTCGGCGTCATTACCAGGTGCCTGCATCATGTCCGCTGACCACGTATCCCTGGTGGACGTCAACAATTTCTACGTCTCCTGCGAGCGGGCCTTCGACTATTCGCTGCGCAATCGTCCCGTGGTGGTGCTGTCGAACAATGACGGCTGCGTGGTGGCCCGTTCCCAGGAAGCCAAGGATCTGGGCATTCCTACCGGGGAACCCTTCTTCAAGGTCCAACGCTATATGGACTCCCACAACCTTGCGGTGCGGTCGAGCAACTATGAACTGTACGGGGACATTTCTGCCCGGGTCATGGAATTGCTCGGACGCTTCGGGACCTGGCACGAGGTGTATTCCATCGATGAATCTTTCGTCGGCCTGGAAGGCAACCTGGAGCAGGTGCGCAGCACTGCGGCCCAGATCCGTGCCGCCATTGACCAGACTATCGGGGTGCCAGTCTGCGTGGGTGTCTCATCCACCAAGACCCTGGCGAAGCTGTCCAACCATATTGCCAAGCACAATCCGGGACTGGGCGGAGTCTGCGTCCAGCAGCTCATGGATCCCGAGGTCCTGGGCAGTATCCTGAACCGGGTTCCAGTCACCGATGTCTGGGGCGTGGGCCGCAAAACCGGTGCCAAGCTGGCAGCCATGGGCATTGAATCCATCGCGGACCTGCAAGCAGCTGACCCATTGGCGATCCGCAAGAAGTTTTCTGTCGTCTTGCAGCGCACGGTCTTCGAACTCAACGGGCAACGTTGCATCGGTCCGGTGGAGGAACGCGCGGATCGCGGCCAGGTCATGTTCACCCGTTCCTTCTCCACGCCGGTGCGCACCTATGAGGCGATGGAAGAAGTCATGTCCATCTATGCGCAGAAGGCTGCCGGCCGCTTGGCGCGCGAAGGCCTGTACGCTTCATTGCTTACCGTCACCGCGGGCACCAGCCGCTTCGCCCGGGGAGAAGCCTCATTCCCCAGTGCCCAGGTGCGCCTGCCGCGTCCGACGCGGGATCCCATCGTGCTCAGCAAGCTGGCAATTGCCGCGATGCGGGATCTGATGAAACCGGGAATGGACTATGTTCGCGGGGGAGTGATCCTCTCCGGCCTCAGCGATTCTCCGGGTGAGCAACAGCTGGATCTCTTTGGCCAGAGTCCCGATCCGGCTGCCGAGGAACAAGAGAACGTCTCTTCGGTAGTCCAGGATATTTCCCTTCGATTCGGTGCTAAATCCATTGGCCTGGGGCATGCCGGGATGGCCAAAATCCCTGAATGGTCGATGAAACGAGAGCATATTTCGCAGCGCTACACCACCGACTGGGATGAACTGCTGGTGGTGCGTGCCTAGCGTTCTGCCCATGGCAAAAGGTTCTCGGCTCTTCGGCAACTTCGCAGTTTACGGTGGGAGGATGATCTCATGACTACCCGTGCCAAGCAGCTCATGTCAGTCGGAATCCTGATGACGGTGATGCTCGCTAGCTGCAGTGCGCCGAATGCCCAAGAACCAGCTTCGAGCACGTCCGCGGGCAGTTCCAGCAGCCCGAGCAGTACGGGGACTCCCGCGCAGCAGGCAACTCCCAGCCCGTCCGGCAACTCCGGGGCCGAAGAAAGCCCATCGCCTAGCCGCAGCCAGGAACCCTCGCTGCGCCAGCAAGCAGAAGCGCTGGCCGACGAGCTGAGCGCCAGCGAACAGGCAGCGAGCCTCGTGATGGCCGGTGTCCCGGCAACAGGAGCAACCGCTGCGGAAATTTCTGCGATGAAGAAGCAGGGAATTTCCAATGTCTTCCTGCGCGGCCGTTCGCAACTGCCGGTGAAGCAGACCGCCGCCCAGGTCCGGGAAATTACCCAGGGCTTGGAGTCCGGCATTCCCGGGCAATTGCCGGTCTGGGTGGCCACCGATCAGGAAGGGGGTTTTGTCCGGGTGCTCCAGGGCCCCGGTTTCACCGATCTGCCGACTGCGTTGACGCAGGGAGGGTGGCCTGTATCGAAGCTGGAGCGTGAAGTGGGCGCCGCCGGGAAAGAACTGGCTGAAGCCGGCATCAACGTGAATCTGGCTCCGGTGGCTGACGTTGTTCCTGCCAGTATCGGCACCGGCAACGCACCCATCGGCTACTTTGGCCGCGAGTACGCGCATGACGCCTCGGGGGTCTCCAAGGCCATTTCGACGGTGAACGAAGCGCTGCGCTCCGAAGGCGTGCAACCGGTAGTCAAGCACTTCCCCGGATTGGGCCGGGTCGCTGGGAACACCGATACCAGTACCCAGGTGACCGATACGAAGATCGATGCGGACTCCAGCGATCTGCAGCCATTCGAGCAGGCTATCGAGCAGGGCAAGTCCTGGGTCATGGTCTCCAACGCCCGCTACTCCCGGCTCGATGGAAAGAACGATGCACCGTTCTCTTCGAAGATCATCACCGGATTGCTGCGTGAGCAAATGGGTTATGGGGGAATCGTGATTTCCGATGATCTGTGTGAAGCCAAGCAGGTCGGCTACCTGCCGGTGGGCGAGCGTGCAGTGAAGTTCGTGGCCGCCGGCGGAACTGTTCCGCTATGCGTAAAATCGGCTCCGGCCATCACCATGGCGAAGGCCCTGGCAGCCGAGGCCAAGGCCGATGGGAAATTCGCGGCCCAGGTAAGAGAAGCCGCAGTACTGGTTCTCGAAGAGAAGCTGCGCATGCAATAAGCTGCGCAGCTGGATCTTAAAGGTGTAGGCCCGGGGCTCTTCCTTACTCGCTAGGAAGTTCCCCGGGCCTGCTCTTGGGAGGTGGAAGGCCTACTTCTTGCCCTTCTTCTTTCCGTCAGTTACTTCCAGAACCTGTGCGCGGTCATCATTGCCGTTGTGCAGGTGAAGCAACAGTGCCTTCGATGCCTTGGTGCTGTCGGCAACGGTCACCGGGATCTGGGTACCGGACAGATCGGTGAACAAGGTGCCTTCTGCACCGAAATCAACCTGTGGCGCTGCCACGTTGAAGTCGATCCAGTCGGTCTGGTCAACCGGGATCATCGAGCCGTTCTCATCGGTGTTGTACCAGGAGTAGCCCAGAACACGGTAGGAGATCTCCGTCGAATCCTCATCGAGCCCCAGGGCTGACAGGGAGATCGGGAAGACCGCTGCATTGGTGTCGAAGCTGTTGGTATCGACATCGCCGAGCATGCCGTTCACTGGCTGCAGATCAACTTGCTCGCCGGTGGCGAGGTTGAAGGTTGCTGCCAGGTCAAGGTCAACTTCGTCGAATGCGGCGTTGAAGGTAACGAAGTCGGCTTCGCCGTCGCCATTGGTATCGATCTCGACATCCAGCTCGGTGCCGCCAGCCAGGTGGGCCCAGTTGGCCCAGGTGGAGATGCCGACGTTCAGCAGGCCATCAGCCACGCCGGTGCGGGCAGCGGTGCTCGATGCGCCAACGTGCTGCAGGTCCACGGAACGGGCCGCCGGGATGCTGTCCAGCGAATCGTCGCCGCGTTCACTCGAAGCCCCCAGCTCGAAGGCACCGAGCAGGGAGGTGACCGAAGTAGCGCCCTCGCCAGCAGTGATGTCCTTGCCCTTCAGGCTCAGGGTGGTGGTATCCGCGCCCTTCTTCAGCTTCTTGAGCTTGCCCTCCATGTCGGCAGCCAGCTTGGGTGCTGCCTGGACTGGAATGCGCAGGGTCGGAGCATCGCTGGCAGTCAGCTCGACGCGACCGCTGGCATCGGCAACCCAGGCACGAGCCAGACCGGACTGGCTGGTAGCCATGGTTGGATCGATGGTCTTGGCCCACTGCTGCGGGTCAACGCTCAGGGTGACGTTCAGCTTGGCGCTGCCGCCGGCCGGCACGGTGACGCTGTTGCGATCCAAGGTGAAGCTTGCGCCTGGGATCTCGGTAGCGGCCACGTAGTTGGCATCGTAGCTCTGCGCCTTGCCGCTGGTGTTCTCGATGGTGATTTCGCGCTGCGCGCTGAACGGCTTCTTGCCTCCCAGCTCGATAACGCCGAAGACCACGCTGGTCAGATCCGCTGCCTCGGAATCGTAGGCGAAAGCAGGGCTCTGGAGTGCTGCATCGGCCATCACTCGACCGGAACCAACACGGTTCGGACCGTAGGCTTCGCCATTGGCGGCCTTGATGTCGGTGGCCGCCGTGTTCATGATGATGCTCTTGGCTTCATATGGGGTGTAGTCGCTGTCTTCCAGAACCAGCGCGGCGATACCAGCAACCAATGGAGTGGCCATCGAGGTACCGGTCATCACGGCGGTGCCGGTACCGGTGCCCACGCCAACCGAGCCGATCTGGGTACCTGGGGCAGCCACATCCGGCTTGACCACGCCGTTGGAACCGTGGACGCCACGCGAGGAAGAGGAATTCAGCGTGTCTGCAACGCCGGACTCGCTGGAGGAACCGCCAACGAATTCGGGGGACAGGGTAACCTGCAGCGTGCCAGCTTCAGCTGCTGGGCGCAGCTTGTTCGACTCGTCCAAGGTGAATTGCGCACCTGGGATGGTCGCGTTGCCGGCGATGCCTGCATCGAACAGGTTGCTTTCTGCATCCAAGAGGACACCGGTGGCACCGGCGGCTTCAGCGTTGTTGAAGCGGGCGCCGGAACCGCAAGGGAACTCGCCGTTCTCGCTCCACTGCAGCCAAACCCACTTGCCTTCCAGTGAACCTTCTTCGAATGCGTCGCAACCGAATGCATTATCGGCCGGAGCCATCACTGCTTCTCCGGACAAGGTGGCCGGATCAGCATTGGTGTAGTTGAAGTTCGCCGAGTACTGGCCCGAGGCCGAACCGGCGACATTGTCGGGACCATCAACCTGGATCTTGTCCAGGGTGACGTGCGAGCCAACGGAGTTGGCTACGGTCAGCGAGGAACGCGAGTTGCCCGGCGAACCGCCCACGTCGGTGACATCGCCGGCATTGCCGGAAGCGACAACCGAGAGGATGCCGGCTGCGCTCAGGGCGTCGACAATGTCATTTTCAGGGTCGTTGGCCGGGGAATGATCCGAACCAAGGGACATGTTGACCACGTCGGCGCGGTCCGAGAAGTCGCCGTCGCCGTTCGGATCAAGTACGTAGTCCAGTGCTTGGCCAACTACGGCGGAGGAGCCGCCGCAACCGAAGACGCGGATGCCGATGAGCTGTGCGTCAGGGGCCGAGCCCGGGCCGACCTTCATCTGCGCCAGCGCGTCGGCGTCCAGCGAGGAATAGTCCCCGGTGAAGGTCGAGCCATCGGCGTTGACGCCGTAGCCTGCGGTGGTTCCGGCAACGTGGGAGCCGTGTCCGGCAGCCTGGCAGTCAAGCGGGTTAGGGTCCGGATGCGGAATTGGCTGGTAGGTGGGATCGTCGGAGTTGGCGTTGTAGTCATCGCCAACCAAATCCCAACCGCCAATGAACTTGTTGGTGTCGATCAGGCCCGAATCTGCACCGGGCAGCTCATCGGAGGCCTGGGCTTCCTTGTAGCCTTCCAAGGTGCCCGGGCCGCCGAAGCTGGCATGGGTGTAATCCACGCCGGTATCCAGTACAGCCACCTTGACGCCGTCACCGGTCTTGTCCAGGGACTTCCATGATTCCAGGGCGCCGGTGTCAACTACCGAGCTGCGGTTGGAGGGCTTCTTGGGAACGATGGAGCTGATCTTGGCAACGTCGCTACGCTGTGCAAGCTTGCGCAGATCAGCGGCATCACCGGTCAGTGCGACACCCTGCAGTGCGTTGTGCGTGGTGTAGATGACCTTCGAGTTGGCCTCGGCTGCCAGCTGCTTGCCCTTGGCCTTGACATCCTTGCCGATCTTCTTGACCTTGGCAGTGTCCTTCTTCTTGCCGGACTTCTTCACCGTCTCGAAGGCGCCATCACCCTGGAACTGAACGTAAACAGACACTTCACCAGTTGATTTGGCAAGAGGTCCGGAGACTTTCAGGTTGGACAGCGCTGATGAACTGGTGATTGGCAGGGACGCGGCATTTTCGCCGTCGCCTGGTTGGGGGATTCCTGCTGCGCTTGCCGGTCCTGACAAGGTAACAGCCAGTGCAAGCGCAGTGGCTGATCCCAAAATCAGGCGCGGCACTCTCTGCGTGCGGCGAGTGACCATGATTCTCCTAGCTGGGCTGGATAGCGGTGCTGCTCCCGTCATGGGCGGGCGACATAAAAGCGGTGCGAGCCTTGATGATCGTCCGGGGTAAACGTCCGCTAGTGCGTATACCCATAGCTGGAATCTTAGGTGACGTAGCTCATATATCAAGGGGTTATTGAATAGTAACCTTTGGCTGGATATTGTGCTGGCTTGGGAATTTCACAATAAAATCCGCGAACCACTGCGACAAACCCGCCCAGCAAGGCCTGATGGGCCCGCCCATTTTTGAGAAAATTTGGACGCTTTGTTACTCATCAGTTCACTACTTGCTGGGCGGGCGGCGCCGGAATCGGCTTAAAGGCTGCGGTTGCCTAGAGGCGGTTCAGGAAGCTATGCACGCGCTCGTCGAGCAGCTGGATGCGCTCGGCAACGACAACCATTGGGTCCGGGTAGATCGGATTCTTCGGAGGCGGAATCCGCACATTGCGGGAGCACTCGAAGTTCAGGCAGATCAAGGTTCCCAAGGTGTTGCCGTCACGTCCAGCCTGGCCAGCGCGCTTGGTCGTCCACATGCCTACCGCGCAGGGGATGTTCACATCGCGGCACATCTCGCACATCGTGGCGTTGGTCGGCTTGCGGCCACCGTCGGTGGGGCGCAAGAGGATGCCGCGGGTCTGCCCCGCTTCATCGGTGTGGAGCAGGTAGCCGCGCTGCATCATTTTCGGGTCGCGCCAACCCAGGTACTCCAGCGAATCCCACTCGAGGGAGGCAAAGTTTTCGGGCAGGGTCAATTTCTTCGCTTCTTGGCGGCTGGCGTTGATGAAGGAAGAGCGGATGGTTTTTTCGGTCAATGGCTGCATGGGAAATCCTCAAATAATCCGCACGCGCTTCATAGGCGCACGGAATCACGAATCGTCAAGGTGTTGAGGTCTGTAAGGGAACGAAAAATTGGGGGCACTAGAACATTGCCTAAGGCAGAAGCCTTAAGCGGAAAATGTGTTGCCAACCCCGTTCGATACGCAGACGAACGGGCAGAGCGTCAAAGTGGCTTGCATAGCCGACCGCTCCCTCCTGTGGTTCTCCACGCATTGATTCTGAGCACTTCCGGAATAACCATAACAAGTGCGGTTGGCTTAGGCCAATGACTGGGATCACGGTTAAAGCAGTTTGGGGGGGGCCCCC
>NZ_JBLVOC010000003.1:0-27664 GCF_053543575.1 Glutamicibacter sp. AGC84 | reverse complement strand
CAACAAAACACTCCAGCAGCCAGGGCCTAGCGGCGGCCGCCCTGCCAGAGTGCGTCAAACGGGGTGTTGCCAGAAACGCGGTTGCGGATGCCTTCGGTGACAAACGCCTTGGCTGTGCGGGCTGCCTCCAGCGGGGTAGCGCCCTTGGCCAGCTCTGCAGTTACGGCTGCGGCCAGCGAGCAGCCCGCGCCGGAGACCGCAACTTCGCCGATCTTCTTCTCGCGCAAGACCTCGAGGGTCGTGCCATCATAGAAAACGTCCACGGCGTCTTCGCCAGCGATGCGGACTCCACCCTTGGCCAGGACCGCCGCGCCGGAGACCTCGTGGATCTTCTTGGCGGCTTCGATCAGATCATCTTCAGTGGTGATCTTGATTCCCGAGAGCTGTTCAGCCTCGAAGTGGTTCGGGGTGACGAACGTCGCCAGTGGCAGCAAGGCAGCCTTGAGGGCTTCGTCGGTGTCCAGCGCGTGGCCTGGTTCCTGGCCCTTGCAAATCAGCACCGGGTCGAGCAGTACGTTGTCCCACTGCTGGGACTTCAACGCGGTGGCAACGGTGTTGATCGTTGCTGGCGAGCCCATCATGCCCAGCTTGACCGTGCTGAGCTTGTCCTCGTAGCAGGTCTGGATGGCTTCGAGCTGATCTGCAATTACCTGCCGGTCAACGGGAACGAAGCGGTGGTTCCAGGAGTCCTTGGGATCGAAGGAGACGATGCAGGTCAAAGCCACGATGCCGAAGGTTCCCAGTTCCTGGAAGGTCTTCAGATCGGCCTGGGCGCCTGCGCCGCCAGTGGCTTCGGAACCAGCGATGGTCAGGGTCATGGCTGGAGAGGCAGTGTTTGTATTAGTCATAGTCTCAATTGCGGGTAGTGCGGGTAGGGAATGGGATTAGCCGTGCTGCCAGAAGCTGAGCGTGGTCGCTTTGGACCAGCCTTCGGGAAGCTGCTGGGCGTGTTCTGCGGTGGCTACCAGCAGCAGCCAGGGCAGCCCGTGGCCGAAAGCTGCGCCTGCAAAGTTAGCCAGTACCGCGCGGCGAGCCGCATCGGGATCAGCGGGGGAGAAAAGGTCCGGGTCGGTAAGCAGGCCGTAGTTTTCGCCGTAGCGCATGCGTCCTCGGGCGACCGGACGGTCGAAGTCGGTCACCTCAACGACGTCATAATTATCCATTGGAGCCTCGAAAAGCCCGGACGTATCGGCGAGCTTGACTACCTGCTCGACGTCGTCGGGCTTGCCGGCCAGCAGATGCATGGTCGTGCTTTGCTGCCAACCCGAAGTGGCGAGTTCTGCAGCGGTGCTGTCGTTGGGAGTGCCCAAGAGGATCAAGCGCTGCGCGTCCTTTGGCGCGGACCAGGAAGCATCAGGCCAGTAGCGGAGGATTTCCACGTCTTCACCGTCTTGATTCACCGAACGAATCTCGTGCTGGTTCGGGAAGGAAGCAATGCGATCACGCAGCGTGGCGTAGTCGTGGGTCCAGCTTGGCAGTGCTCGTGCCATTGCGCTCATAGTGCTGCATTCTCCTTTGGTTCGCTAGGGATCACCTATCGGCATGTTTGACTTTACGCCTTAAGGCGCGGTGATACGGAACTCTGTGTCAGAGTGTTTGCCGGCTCGCGCAATCCGCGGCTTTTCAGGAGGCTTTCGGCCGTCTCAGCGGTGAAGGATCTGCCATGGACACCTCGGCAATCCCTGCTGGCCCTGGATCCATCAGTGCCAGCACATCTTCAAAGAGCGAGCGCACCACAGGCAAGCGGCAGAGCACCGCGAACTTGGCGGCAACCGGTGCCATGTTCTTCATCAGAAGCCTGGATCGGCGCTGCTGCGGCGACTGGTCGAAAGCCCACGCCGAGAAGATCTGGCGGGAGACCAGCAGCAAGAACTTCGGCAGATCGCGTCGTATGCCCAATGGGGGCAACGGGCGGGATCCGGAAACGACCTTCTCCCATATCTCCAATTCAATGCCGGAAATCTCGTCGTTTCCCATATCGCGCGCGAGCATCAGACGCAGGAACGCAGGCCCGAAATCGTGATAGGGAGCCAACGCTTCGACGCCCGTGTCGAGTACTGCGCGGATGTTGGCTTCGAGGGTATTTCCCTCTGCGAGCATCCCCGCGCAAAGATCATATTGCTCCCTGCGCAGGTTCAGCAGCAGCTGGGCAACGATCTCCTCTTTGGACTTGAAGTAGTAGTACGCATGCGACAGGGAAACCCCTGCGTTCGAAGCAATGGCACGCATGCTCGAGGCTTTATATCCGTCCGTGGCAAAGCACTCCAAGGCAGTTGCCAAGAGCTTGGCTTGGGTCTGCTGGCCTTTTTCGGTGCGTGGTTGCGTTGTCATGGAGCCTTTGGATGGAAGTGGGTGGATCCGATTCTACCAATTATTTGAACGCGTTCAAAAAAGGAAAATTTTCATGCTGATGTACGGGAGGACGGTCACTGCACTATTTGTTTCCTCGAATTTATAGTTCGAAGACATTCAAGTGAGATATGAATTTTGGAATTTTTTGATTTCTGAAACATGGTTGGTCTTCAACAGGTGAGAACGTGGCCGCAGTTATGCATGGGATACTTGTTGCGTAAGTGCTAATACAGCGGGACAGCGCGCAGGCATGGAACCTTCACCCTTTTGATTCGTGGGCAGGGCCGTGCCTTTTAGCGATGTCCTGGCGAACCACTTTGACAAGGAAAATTTCATGGGCGATTCCAACGCCAGCAGCAATCTGATTCGAACCAAGAACGCGGTTTTCGCTTCTTCGGGTTCTCCCTACTTCTCCACGGTGCTCACCTTGATGGGCGCGGTCGTGATTCTTTCGAATATCGGCGCCTCCAAAGGTGTCAGCTTCGGTCCGCTGGTCACCGATGGCGGTTTCTTCCTCTTCCCGCTGGCCTACATTCTGGGCGACGTCATTGCGGAAGTCTACGGATTGAAGGCGGCTCGCCGTTCAATCCTGGTGACTTTCGCCTTGGCGTTCTTCGCAGTGTTCTGCTTCTGGGTCATGATCCAATTGCCATCAGCCGAGTTCTACGACGGGCAAGACGCATTTGAGCGCACCCTTGGCCCGATCTGGCAGATCGTCGTCGCCTCCGCCTGCGGCTTCCTGGTGGGGCAGCTGGCCAACTCATGGGTGCTGGTCAGGCTCAAGGAACGCACTGGCGAGCGCGGGCTGATTCTCCGCTTGATCGGCTCCAGCGGTGTTGGAGAGTTCCTGGATACCCTGATCTTCTGTGCCATTGCAGCGCCAGTAATCGGCATCGCCGATGCGCCGACATTCATCAACTACGTGGTGGTGGGCTTCATCTACAAGACTGCCGTGGAGGTCCTGTTTGTTCCGGTGACCTCGATGGTCATCAAATGGTTCAAGAAGCGCGAACCTGGCTACAGCCAAGCTGCCGTCGCAAGCTAGTGATCCTGTGGGCATCATCCGTGAGGGCGATGCCCACAGCTGTATCCGGACACTAGAATCGATGGCATGCAGACAGGTCAAAGCGCTGAAGTTCAGCTAGAAGCACGCGACTTGAGCATTGGCTATCCCAATCGCGTGATTTGCGGGCCGATCAACCTGCAGCTGGCTCCCGGTGCTGGCTTAGGAATTATCGGTGCCAATGGCAGCGGAAAATCAACACTGATCCGCACCATCCTGGGACATCTCATTCCGGTGGAAGGCACCGTCGAGTTCCAAAGCCTTCCCGTGAATGAAAGCTCGGAGCATTTTCGCCGTACCGTCGCAGTACAGGTCACCGACGGCGCCTTCTTCGAAGAACTCACGGTGCGCGAACATCTGGAAATGGTCGCTCGTGGACACGGACTGGATGATTGGGCCCAGTTAGTCCAAGCAGAACTCGACTTCTTCGAAATCACTGCTGCTGCCGATCACCTTCCCGGCGAGCTGTCTTCTGGCCAGCGCCGTAAGCTGCTGCTCGCCGCGGCCTTGATCCGTCCGGCAGAACTGCTGATTCTTGACGAACCGGAACAACGCCTGGACCTGCGTATCAGGCAGAAGCTGTACCAGCGGCTTGCCGGGATACGCGGCAGGGGAACAACTTTGCTAGCGGTGACCCATGATCCGTTGATGCTGCGAAGCTGCGTGGACCAAGTGCTGCTTCTGGATGAAGACGAGGGTGAACTGCTTGATCCGCAGGCGGGGGCGCAGTGGCTTGAGCGCTAGCCGGGTTGCAAGCCATGCCGTTGATTTCAATCCTCGAGAACTGGTCAATAGAGCCAAGAAGCGGCGGAATTTCTCCGAGAAATTCGACAGCTTTTCCGATGCCTATGTCTGGGTGCTGGCCGCGCTGGTGGCGTTGGCCTACCTCTTCAGCGCACTCTTTGGCATGCTGTTTGTGCTCTTGGGCGAGGGCGTAGCGCACCAAGAGCTGCCTAGCGCCGTCTGGCGCTTGCAGGACCTCTCTTTCGTGCTATTGGCCCTGGCCGGTTTGGCAACCTTTCGGCTCATGCTCTATCTGGGGCCTTGCGGGCTCAGCGCGGCCAAGGCCGACTGGTGGCTGCCGTTGCCGGTCAAGCTCCGGGCTATCCGCCAGCCGACGTGGCGAAATGCGGTGCTCATCGGTCTTTTCACGAGCAGCTTTGCCGGTGCGCTGTGGCTGATCGTGATGCTGGGGCTGGCCGGATCGCTCCCGGTACCCGTTGCAGTCCTTGGGCTCGCCTGCTTCGCAGTGGCCGGTGTCGGGCTTGCCAACGCGGCCACGGCGATCCAGGGGAAGAACCAGCAAATAGCTGCGCGACGGATCTGCGACTGGGTGGGCCTCGGGCTGCTCATCGCCTTGGCCGTGTTGTGGATGCTCTTGATGTTCCAGATTCATTGGGCCCAAAGCCTGGTTGGCGCTATGGCTGCGGCCACCTTGGATCCGGCTGCCTGGATGCTCGCCTTGCTCGTTGTCCTGATACTTAGCGGCGCGAGTACGCACGGTGCGTCTCGCCATTTTGACCAGATTCCGGGCCAGGCATTGCGTTTTGCCGGAGAGCACCAGCAATTCGCCGTGGGGACTTTGATGCAGGGCGACTCGCGGGGCCTCTCGGCTCCGGCGACATCCGCTATTAGCCGCAGGCGCGCACGCGGCGGCAAGCTCACCGCCAAGTTGCCGGTGGCGTGGCGCATTCTCTGCCTCCGTTTGCTGAGGGGAGGCCGTTGGCATTCGGTGGCCGGATTCCTGCTCCTGGTTTTCGCGCTGGCCGCCACGGTTCAGCGAATTGCCAACCCGCTGAGCGCAGCGGCCTTTTACCTGGCACTCTGCCTGGTTCTCACCTTGAGCATTTCCGCGACCATTGCACCGCTCGTTTCCGAACGGCAGCTCACCCAGCTTCTAGGGATTTCGGAACAGCGCCTGATGCGGGCAGCAACGCTGTATGCCATGCTCTTTTCAGCCACCGCCTTGCTGTTCTTGACCGGCGGGCTGGGAATGCTGGGCATGATCCAACTGGATCGCATTTGGCTTTGGATCGCCGCAGGCCTGGTCGCCGCGTTGGGGTGTGCTGCGGCAAGCAGTGCCCACGCCAGCAGGGAAGAACGGGACTGGGATGCATTACTCGGGGGAGCCACCAGCGACTCGGCCGTGGCCACGTATCTTTTCCTGGAAACAGCGACTTTCCTTCGGGCAGCTGCCACGTTCTCGCCAATTTTCTTCCTGGTGCTCAGCCCCGGTACTCCCATTCCCCTGTTGCTGTGGATCGCGGCAATGCTCTTTGGTGCAAGTGCCCTGGTTCAAGTTTCCGGCAGGAAGCTGGGCGCGGGGGCGTAGGTAGTCTAGGAGGATGAACGATTTGATTTCCATCCACGAGCCCGATGGGCTTTCCGCAGAATTGCTCTACTCAATACTGAAACTGCGTGCCGAGGTATTCATCGTCGAGCAGCGATCCTGCTACCCGGACATCGATGGCCGCGATCTGGATGCCGGCACTGTGCATCTGGTGGCCACCGAGAACGGGAAAGTGCTGTCTACTGTGCGAATCATGGACAGCGCAAGCGGCACTCCGCGCATTGGGCGGGTTGCAACGGCCGCAGAAGCCCGAAGCCGGGGCCTGGCCGGGGAACTCATGCAGCGTGCCGTGGCGCTTTGCGCTCCGGAGGCGGAGATCCAGCTCAGCGCCCAGACCCAGCTGGAGGGCTGGTATGGAAAGTTCGGTTTCCTCCGCTCCGGAGAAGACTATGACGACGACGGGATCATGCATTTGCCGATGACCCGCGCAGGGCAGGGCGTTTCGGCCTAGAAAAGCCCGAGGCATCGATTCTCCTTGCACTGCCCAGTGTGTGGAGAATCGATGCCTCGACTGCTTTGCGGCCCTCGGCTACAGGGCGGCCGGCTGGCCCTGCGGATCCGGTTCGCCAGCGTAGTAGCTGGAGAGCACCTTGTCCTTGAGCTCGAAGAAGGTTCCGTCCTCGATCGCCTGGCGCGCGGATTCAACCAGCGAAACAGTGAACTGCTCGTTGTGGATGGAAATCAACGTGTGGCTGAGCAGTTCCTTGGCCTTGTACAGGTGGTGAATGTACGCACGGGTGAAGTTCTTGCAGGCATAGCACTCGCAGCCTTCCACCAGCGGAGTGAAATCCCGCTTGTAGCGTGCGCCGGAAAGATTGAAACGGCCCCAAGGGGTATAGAACGCCGAGTTGCGCGCAACGCGAGTGGGCGAGACGCAGTCGAAAGTATCGGCACCATTCTCAATCGCGGTGAAGACGTCATCCGGCTCGGAAATGCCCAGCAGGTGGCGCGGCTTGTTCTCTGGAAGCTCTTCGGCGCACCAGCCGACGATGGTTCCCAGATTTTCCTTCTCCAAGGCGCCGCCGATGCCGAAGCCATCGAAGGCCATGGCCCCCAGGTCCTGGCAGGCCTTGCGGCGCAGGTCCTCGTACTGGGCGCCCTGGATGACGCCGAACAGGGCCTGGTATTCCTTGCCTTCGCGGGAGTCGGTCAATGCAAAGTGCTCGGCAATGCAGCGCTCGGCCCAGCGCCGGGTGCGCTCCAGGGACTCGACCTGGTAGCCGCGGGAATTCTGCAAGGTGGTCAGCTCGTCGAAGGCGAACATGATGTCCGCGCCAATCCGGTGCTGCACGCCCATGGAGATCTCAGGGGAGAAGCGGTGCTTGGTGCCGTCAAGATGGGACTTGAACCAGACGCCGTCCTCGTCCACATTGGCCAGGCGTTCCTTGCCCGGGGCCACAGCGTCGTCCGGTCCAGACTGGTCTACGGACTTCATGTCGATGACCTTCTTGAAGCCCGAGCCCAGGCTCATGACCTGGAATCCGCCGGAGTCGGTGAAGGTCGGGCCCTGCCAGCCCATGAACTTGCCTAGTCCGCCAGCTTCATCGAGGATATCCGCGCCCGGCTGGAGATACAGGTGGTAGGCGTTTGACAGCACAGCCTGCGCGCCAAGCTCCTGGACCTGCACCGGGGTGACTGCCTTGACGGTAGCTTTGGTGCCTACCGCAATGAACGCGGGCGTCTTGACGTCGCCGTGCGGGGTACGGATAACGCCGGTACGTCCCAACATCGGGGAACCGTCCGGAGCGGTCAGCCGGGTTCCGACTTCAAAGCCGAATTCATCCTGGCGGGCATGCGGGGCACTGGGGTCAAAGTTCTTTTCGGACACGTACCAAGTGTGCCGTATTAACCGCGCGGTGAGGAAAACGACAGGGGCAATGTGCGCCAAAACCTAACGCTTCACAAGGCAAAGCGCGAATAATGGAGCGTACGTGTTGTGTCCAACGCGACGGAAGGAAGATGTGGGTCTGGAGAATCTGAAGGAATCCGCCAAGGCGCTCATTACGCTGGGGCCTGCCCGCAAGGACCATTGGATCGGCCTGCGCACCGGCATCGGTGTTTTTGCGCCTCTGATCACGCTCTTCGCGATTGACCGGCTGGATCTTGTGGTCTTTGCCGTGTTCGGCGCCTTTACCGGCGTGTATGGGCGCGTGGACGGCTACTGGAACCGGTTGCGGATGCAGGTGCGTTCCGGGGCCTTGTTCTTCGCGGTAATCGCCCTGGCGCTGGCCGCTTCGCACTGGTGGATCGACCATTCGGACCCTGGAATCAAGCAGTGGCAAGTAGTTGGCGCGACGACTCTCGTGGCCGGTGCCTGCTCGGTGCTGGTGGGTTTCATGCGGCTGCGGCCCGGCGGTTCGCTGTTCCACATCTTCGCATTTGCGGCAATTGCCTCGATCCCCGTCCCCGCGCCAATCGGCGAAGCCCTGCTCGTGTCGGCCTTGACGATCTTGTTGTCGGTAGCCATCGGTGCGGCCGGTGCACTCGGGCAGTGGACCAGCTTGTGGAAGCGCACCGCGCTGCCGCCACTATCGGATAACGTCCGCAAGGCCATCTGGTGGGAAGGGCTGTTCTACATCCTGACGGCCGGCGTGGCCGGTGCCTTGGCCAATACCGTGGGCAGCAGCCTGGAAGCCGGGCACAACTACTGGGCGATGGTGGCCGCGGTGGTTCCCCTGGTCGGGCACACCACGACCTTGCGCATCCGGCGCGGCGTGCACCGAATGCTCGGCACCCTGGCAGGCATGGTCCTGATGGCGATCTTGATCTTCCTGAACCCGCAGGTCTGGATCCTGCTCGCCTTCATCGCCATATGCCAATTCATGGCCGAGCTGCTGGTCATGCGCAACTATTTCCTGGCGCAGGTTTTCATTACCCCGATGGCGCTCGTGGGCGTCTCGCTGGTGACGGGCCTGAGCGGCTCGGTGATGTACGACCGCGTGGTCGAGACCCTGATCGGCTGCACCGTGGGCATGCTCGGGGTGCTCTTGGGAAGCTGGGTTGGATCGATCATCAAGCGCCGGCAGGGAATCATTCCAAACAGCGGGCAGCAGGGCTAGATATTTACTCCGACATGGGCTAATGCCTGACGGAGAATATTTTCTCGACCGCCAGCGAACTCGCCTTGGATATCCGCGCTGAGCGCTTCGCTGGGCGAAAGCCAGGTCAGCTCCAACGCATCGGAGCGAGGGCTGGTCTCGCCGCGAACCGGCACGATGTAGCACATGGATACGGCATGCTGGCGATCATCGGTCAGGCCGGTTTCGCTCGGCGCCGGGAAGTATTCTGCAACGGTGAATGGCACCGGTGAAGCCGGAAGCTGCGGAAGCACCATGGTGCCCAGGTCCTTTTCGATGTGGCGGATCAACGCGGCGCGTATGGTCTCGCGGTACATCACTCGCCCCGAAACGAAGGTGCGCAGCATGCGCCCGTCATCATCGCCGGTGAGCAGCAGGCCCACCTCGTTGACGTAGCCCAGCGGGTCCAGGCGCACGGGAATGGCCTCGACGTAGAGCATGGGCAGGCGCTGCCGTGCCTCGTAGAGGTCTTCTTCGGAGAGCCATCCAGGGTATGGGTCAGGAGTGCGCACGTTCATGGTTCTATCTTCGTACACAAACCCTCGACATTCCGTGAAGCTGGATCTGTGTTGCCGAACTCACCTATAAGGTTTCCTGCACCCCTAGTGCACCGCAATCCCAAGCGATAAAATCGATAGAGCTATTTGAACTTCCTTGCCCGGCGAAGCAGCCGCAAGCGTCAGATAGCGTTTCCTTTTTCCGAATCCTCGTGGAAGCAGATTCCTGCCGTGACGAACGCTCCAGAACGACTGAGCAAACAGAACTTCACCACGATTGCGGTGCTGATTGTTTCCAGCTTCGTGGTCATCCTGAACGAAACCATCATGAACGTGGCCCTGCCTGTTCTGATGGATGAATTCAATGTCACCGCTGACGCAATTCAGTGGCTGTCAACCATCTTCATGCTGACTATGGCCGTGGTCATTCCAATGACCGGCTTCCTGCTTCAGCGGATGAGCATCCGCAATGTCTTCGTCTTGGCCATGGGCCTGTTCACTCTGGGCACCCTGCTGGCTGCCCTCGCGCCGGGCCTGAGCGTCCTGCTGGTGGCCCGCGTGATCCAGGCCAGCGGCACCGCCATCATGATGCCGCTGCTGATGACCACCATCTTGCATCTGGTCCCTGCTGAGCGCCGCGGCGTGCTGATGGGCAATGTCTCCATCGTGATCTCCGTAGCCCCGGCCATCGGCCCGACGGTATCCGGACTGATCCTGCAGTACCTGTCGTGGCGATTCATGTTCATCGTGATCATCCCGATCGCGGTAGCGGCTCTGCTGATCGGCACCCCTCGACTGTCCAAGGACGTTGACGGCGCCTCGACGCCGCTGTCCATTCCTTCGCTGATTCTGGCCATCCCGGGTTTCGGCGGCCTGGTCTACGGCCTCAGCGGCTTGTCGGTTGGCGTCACCCCGCTGAACCTGGGCATCCTTGTTGGCGCGATTCTGTGCCTGCTCGCTTTCGTTTTCCTGCAGCTGAACCTGCAGAAGGAAGACAAGGCGCTGCTGGATCTGCGTCCGCTGAACTACAGGGCTTTCACCCTTTCGCTGGTGCTGATGATGTTCTCGATGATTTCGCTGTTCGGCGTGATCATCCTGCTGCCGATGTTCTTCACCAACGTGTTGGGCATTGAAACCCTGACCACCGGTTTGATCATGCTCCCGGGCGGTCTGCTGATGGGTGTCCTGGCGCCATTGGTCGGAAAGCTCTACGACAAGGTCGGCGCCCGTCCGCTGATCGTTCCCGGCGCCCTGGTGCTGCTGGTTTCGCTGCTGGGCTACGCGGTGGTCCTGGATGTGGACACTCCGATCTGGCTGCTGGTGGTCATGCACCTGGTGATGAGCTTGGGCCTGGCCTTCATCTTCACCCCGGCCTTCACCACTGCGCTGAACCCGCTGCCGCACAGCCTGCACTCGCACGGTTCGGCCCTGCTCTCGACATTGCAGCAGTTGGCGGGCGCCATGGGCACCGCCCTGCTGGTTGGCGTTGTCGCCTCATCCACCGCCGCGAAGATCGCAGCTGGCAGCGATCCGCTGACCGCTTCGGTCGAAGGCTTCCAGCCTGGCTTCCTGATCGGTGCCGGCTGCAGCGTCGGCATCGTGGTGATCGGCTTCCTGCTTGGGGGCAAGAAGAAATCGGCTGGAGTCGAAGCCGAGCCTGCGACGGTTCCGAGCCACTAGGCTGCAGGACAGTGCAAGGACCGCTGGATCCCATCGCGGGGTCCAGCGGTTTTTCCATGCCCGCGGGCAAGATTCTTCGCCTCCACGCAACTGGCCAGTAATGTAGATCACAAGACCACTGTCTACAAAGGGGTAAACATGCAGTTGCAGGATTCAGTCGCTCTGGTCACCGGCGGCCTATCGGGATTGGGACGCGCCACGGCGCAGAAGCTGGCCGCCGCCGCCAGGCATGTGGTGGTACTCGACCTGCCGCGTGAGGACGGCGATGAAATCGCCGCCGAGATCGGCGCGAATGTCCGCTTCGTGCCAGCTGATGTCACTGACGCGCAGCAGGTGGCTGCCGGCATCGAACGTGCCAAGGAACTTGGCGCCCTGCGGGTGCTGGTCAATTGCGCCGGTGTGGCAACACCGGGCAAGGTGCTGGGCCGCGAGGGAGTGCTGCCGCTGGAGCGCTTCGCCAAGGTGCTGGACATCAATGTCAACGGCACCTTCAACGTGATCCGCCTGGCCGCAGAAGCCATGGCGCATAGCGAAGCGCTGAGTGATGAGCAGGGGAGCACCGAACGCGGGGTCATCATCAACACTGCGTCGGTGGCGGCCTTTGACGGCCAGATCGGGCAGCCGGCCTATGCGGCCTCCAAGGGAGCAGTAGCGGCCATGACCCTGCCGCTGGCCCGCGAGCTGGCGAACCACCAGATCCGCGTCATGACCATCGCACCGGGCATTTTCCACACGCCGATGATGGCCGGCCTGCCGCAGGCTGCCCAGGACTCGCTCGGAGCCCAGGTGCCGCATCCTTCGCGTCTTGGACGTCCGGAAGAATACGCGGCATTGGTGGAGCACATCGTGGCCAACCCGATGCTCAACGGCGAAACCATTCGCCTTGATGGAGCCATCCGCATGGCGCCACGCTAGGCACCCGTGGCGGGCGCGGCCAGTCCTAGAACTCTATGGGCTTGCCGCGCTGCGCACGGTGCTCGGCATGGCTGATCTGGAACCGGCGGTTCTCGGCCATCAGGAAGACCAGCAAGGCCATGAAGATCCAGACCGCGCAGACCCACAGCGGTGCGGACTCATTGAGCCAGCCCTGGATGGCAGCGGCGATCATGCAGATTCCGAAGCCGCTGGCAAAGGCGTGGCGGCCGCGCTCCGAGTGGGCGAAGGCGGCGGCAACCACTGAAATTCCGGCCGTCACCACCACAGCAAGAAGTCCCTGCCCGCCGTCGTTCCATCCGGCGGCGGCAAACCAGAGCTGCAGGGCATAGACCAGGCTGGAACCGGCAAAGAAGCTTACCGGGGCATCCGTTGCCCAGCGCTCCAAGCGGTTTCGCGCAGTATTCCTGTTCAGCTGGAGCACGCCGTACAGGGATAGCAGCGAAGCGATGGTTGCCAGGATGGCCGCGCTGATGGCCAAGAACCCGGAGGCCAGGGTGATGGCGCAGGCCATCATTGCTGTGGCCGGGATCGAATAAAGGGAAATGATTCGCTGGCGTCGCGCCGAAAGCTGGTCGCGGCGCAGCGAAAACGCGGCGCTCAGGACCAGCGCGATGGCAGTTGCCGGCCACAACACCGAATGCACCAGGCTGGTATCCAGCAGGCTGGACGGCGCGCGTCCATGCAGGCCGGAAGGCAACGCCAACGAGGTCAGCAGCAGCAATAAGCCCGAAGCGCCCAAGAGGTAGCCGCGGACCGTGTCGAAAGGTTCCACTGCAGGGTTGGGGCGATGATCCGGCGCCGCGTAGGGCAACACGAAGGAGGACCGTTCTGCCGCCGAAGCAATGGCAGACTGGGCCGACTCCACCAGGGAATCGAGTTGCGGGGTCCGCTGGTGTTCGGCCATCTTGCCTTCATCCTTACGGGTCACGGGATAATAGGCACCAGCCTAGGGCAATTCTTCCCCCGTGAGAAGGGGTTATGGGACCGACGGCGCTTCCAGTAGCCGCTGTTGCGAACTGAAGCTGCGCGCGTGGCCGGTCAGCGGATCAGTGAAGGAAATGGTGTGCGCCAGCAACTGCAGCGGGCGCCGGTAGTCATCCGGGGCCAGATCCCACAACCGCGGATAGAACGCATCATTGATGATGCCCAGGCCCAAGGAAGCCAGGTGCACCCGCAGCTGATGAGTCTTGCCCGATCGCGGTTCCAAATCCATCAAGGCGACCTCCAGCCCGGCATGGAAACCGGTGCTCGTCCCGATCGCCTCGAGCTTGACCAGGGTCTGGGCGTTCGGCTCGCCTTCTTCCACAATGGAACGCAGCTGGCCTTTGACCTTGGCCATCCGGTTCTCGAAGAGCAGCGGCATCCGCTGCAGCAGGCCACGCAGCTCGGATTCCCGTTTGACCTGCGAATGCTCCCCATTTGGATGCAGCACCCGTCCAGTTTCCAGGCCTTCGCCCGGCTGCAAGGCGACCACCGCCTTGTAGCGCTTGGCGATCTCGCGGCGTTCGAAGAGCATCTGGTAATCGCCGCGGGTCGCCGGATTCACCGCGAAAAGAATGACCCCGGCGGTGGCCCGGTCCAGCCGGTGCATCGGCACCAAATCATCGATGCCGGTCTGGTTGCGCAAGCGCACCAGCGCGGATTCCTGGATGAAGCGTCCGCCGGGTGTGGTGGGGAGGAAATGCGGCTTGTCCACGACCAGCAGATGCTCGTCTTGGTGCAGGATCCTGGCTTCAAAGGGAATGGGAGTTTCTACCGGCAGGGAACGGTAGTACCAAATGAATTCGTGCTCGCCCAGGGGCGTCTGGCGGGTGAGCGGAGCGCCGCCCAAGCCAACGATCTGCTGCTCATCGAAGCGGCGCAGGATGCCCTCTGGATCAACATGGCCGAAGCGCTCGAGCAAATAATCTGCGACAGTTGCCCACGAACCGGTCCGCGGGAGGCGAAGACGAGTTGCATTGACGCCGTTGCGCACGGGAAGCGGGGATTCCATAGCCATAGGGGCTATTCTCCCATCTTTGCCAGGACCGCGCAGGCCGCGGCCTGCTAGGATGGTTCGATGGCCATGCGTAAATACAGCGAAGTCGACGTCTTTTCTCCCACTGCATACCTGGGCAACCCCTTGGCTGTGGTCCACGATGCAGAAGGCCTGGCCAGCGGGCAGATGCAAGGATTTGCCAAGTGGACCAACCTGGCCGAGACCACGTTCCTGATGCAACCTGAGGATCCGGCCGCCGACTACCGGGTGCGGATCTTCTCTGCCACCCAGGAATTCCCCTTCGCCGGCCACCCGACGCTGGGCTCGGCCTTTGCCTGGCTGAAGGCCGGCGGGGTTCCCAAGAAGAAGGGGCGGGTCATCCAGGAATGCGCCGCCGGGCTGGTGGAGGTACGCGTTGAGCCGCAACGGCTATGGTTCGCTGCACCGCCGCTGACCCGCTACGAACCGGTTGCCGAATTGCTGGTGCAGCGCATCGCCGAGGTACTGGCGATTCCCCGGGAGCAGATCCAGGATGCCTCGTGGCTGGTCAACGGCCCGGAATGGATCGGGGTGAGGCTCTCCAGTGCGCAGCAGGTACTGGCCTTGGCCCCGGATCCCAACGCCCTGGGGACGCTGGCCATCGGGGTTGCAGGTCCGCAGGAGCCAGGGGCCGGCACGCAGTTCGAAGTGCGTGCTTTCGTCGGCGGGGATCCAGTGTGGGAAGACCCGGCCACCGGCAGCCTCAATGCGGGCCTGGCCCGGTGGCTGGCCGATTCCGGGTTGGCTCCCGAACGCTACATCGCCGCCCAAGGCACCGCGATCGGGTACCAGGGCCGGGTGCATCTGCGCGTGGAGGACGGCGTGGTCTGGGTGGGAGGCGACGTGAGCAGCTGCGTGCAGGGCGAAGTCGACCTCTAGGCTTGCAGCCGCGCCCCGCCGCCTAGGCCGCTGGCTGGCAGGAAGGGCACAGGTAGCAGTCCCGTTCGGCACCGGTGGAAGCCGAGGGAATGCGCAGCAGCCCGATGCGGGTTCCGCAGCGCAGGCAGGGCTTTGACGCCCGGCCGTAGACCCACAGCGGGTCGCGGGTGCGCGGCTGCCCGGTAGTCACCCGCCGCGACCGGTCCTTGTTCACCACCAGCAAGCGGTGGGCCAGTTCGATTATTGCCGGCAGGCCGGCCACCTCGCCCACCGCGGTGAGCGGATGCACGCGCCGCAGGAACAGGATCTCGCTGCGGTAGACATTTCCCACCCCGGCCATGATCCGCTGGTCCAGCAGCGCTTGGCCGATGCCCAGCTGCGGATCGGCGCGAAGGTTGTCCAGCGCCCGTTGCGCATCCCAGTCCGGCCCGAGCAGGTCGGGTCCCAGATGGCCGACCACCTCGGACTCCTGTTCGGTTGGCAGCAGTTTCACCTGGGCGATCTCGAAGCCCACGGCCGTGGCGTTTGCTGTTTCCAGCACCACCCGGGCGGTATGCGCCGGGCGCTTCCAGCGTTCGCCTGGCGCATAGAGATCCCAGCGCCCTTCCATGAGCAGATGCGAATGCAAGGTCAGCGCAGGCTGGGCGAAGGCCGGGTTCGCAGTAGCCGGCGGCTGCAGGCGCATCAGCAGGTGCTTGCCCCGGGGGATGACCTCGCGCACCGTGTACCCGGCGACGTCCACGGTGGCCAGGGCCGGGACGCGGAAATCGGAGGCCAGCAGGATTTCGCCGGCCAGCGCCTGGTGCAGGCGGGCGGTGGCGCGGTAGACGGTATCGCCTTCGGGCATGGGCAGCGCTCCTTCGATAGCGGGTCAGCGGCGGAAGCGGATGCCTTGGGGCGTCGCATAGAAACCGGCGCCCAGCAGGGCGGCGCCGACCGGATGGTCCTGCACCGGCTGCCCGTCGACCGTGGCGATGGCGATCTTGTCGACCTGGGCGGTGCGCAGCGCGGCGACCATCGCCGTGGCGAGGATGCGCCAGGACGGTTCGGGCAGCTGCCCGAAGGTCAGCACCGTGCGACCGCCGCGCTCCAGATAGAGGCTCAGGACCCCGTCGAGCAGCCCGACGATTGCGCCGGCCTTGCGCCCGGGGCGGTGCCCGGTTTCGGTCGCAGGCCAAGCCAGCGCCGCGCCATAGGGGTTCGCCGGATCGGTGGAAGCCAGCACCGTGGCCACCGGCTGGCGGCGCGGGTCATCGGCCAGCTGGAATCCGCGCAGCCGGTCAATGGTGGTGGAGGTGGAGAACTGGGCGGCGCCGAGCTTCTCGACGAAGTAGCCGCGCCGGGCATGGCCAGCTTCTTCCAGCTTCGAGAGCACCCGGTAGAGCTGGCCGAAGCCGCCGGGCACCGACTCGGCGGCCACCGAGCCGCGGGTGAGCACCCCGTAGCGTTCCAGCATGATTTCCGCGGTGGCGTGGGCGCTGATCGTGGGGTCCGCTACCGGTGCGGGCAGCAGCGACCAGCGGGCCGCGCCGCGCGAGCCGCGCGCCGGCCCGCCGGCTTGTTCCCGGGCCAGCCGGTTCAGCCCGGAGAGCCGGTTCAATCGTGCGGCGCGGGCCCGCGGGGCGGGCTTGGCGATTTTGTGCGCGGTGCTTCCGCCGGCCAGATAGCCGCGGATCGGCGCCATGGTATCCGGGGAAATATACCCGGCCCAGAACAGCCTCCAGCAGGATTCGGCGACCTCGTGGCTGCTGGCCGCCGGCTCATCGCTGCGGTGGATGCGTCCGGCCAGCTCCTCGGCGAAGTAGGCGCCGGTGGACTCGAAGGCCTGGAGCACGCGCAGGTCCAGGGCTTGCAGCGCGCTGGCATCGGGCTGGGGAAGGCTCAGCGCTGCATGCTCGGCGGTGTGCAGCGACAGCCAGCCGTCCTTGCCGCCGGCGGCTCCGGCGCCGCAGATCAGGATATCCCCGGAGCTGCACAGCTCATCCAGCCAGGAATTCTGGTAGCCCCTCAGCCGGGCCGGGAGCACGAAGGACTCCAAAGCGGAGGCGGGGACCTCGGCGCCGGCGAGCTGGGCAACGATTTCATAGGCGCCGTCGGCTCCCTGCAGCGAAGAACCGATCTGCTGCCAGGCCGGAAGGAAGCGCCCGTAGGTGTCCTGGTCCACCGGCTCCACCTCGGCACGCAGTGCCGCCAGGGATCGGGTGCGGATGGTGCGCAGCACCGACACGTCGCAGTATTCGTCGCCGGCCACGCCTTCGGGGACGAGCTCCAGCGGGCGGAAGGCCCCCAGCGACAAGCGGCCGGCGGCCACCAGCTGGTCGAGAACCGGGCGCAGCACCGCGACGCCCAGTCCCAGCTGCGCGGCCAGCTCCCCGAGGGTGAACGGGGCGTGGGTGCGGGCGAAGCGCGAGACCAGGTCCTGGATCGGAGCGGTGGCAGGCTCCAGGAAGGCCGCCGGGATGCCGGTGGGCAGCGGGGTGCCCAGCGCATCGCGCAGCTTGGCGGCATCCTCGATGGCCGCGTACACCAGCTGGCCGGAGCGGCGCAGGGTGAAAGCCCGGCGCGTGGAAACCAGGGCCTCGGCGTGGGCCCGGGCGCTGGCAGGATCTAGCGCCGCCTCGTCATCGGCCGGATCGCGCAGCCTGGCGGCCAGCTGCCCGGCATCCAGCGGACCCAGCAGGCGCAGCAGGTCCGCGGCGCCTTCCATGCCCGCCAACCGGCGGTTGGCTGCCAGATGCTGCAGCTGCTCCTGCAAGGCCGAGATGACTTGCGGGTCCAGCACCTCGCGCACGTCGTTGCGCCCGAGCAATTCGCCCAGCAGCACCGGATCCAGGCTCAGGGCGGCGGCGCGGCGTTCGGCCAGCGGCGCGTCGGATTCGTAGAGGAACTGCGCCACGTAGCCGAAAAGCAGGGATTGGGCGAAGGGCGAAGGCAGCTCGGTGGTCACTTCCACCAGGCGGATGGCCCGCGAGGAGATGCTGGAGAGGATCCTGGACAATGCCGGCAGATCATAGACATCATTCAGGCATTCGCGCACGGTTTCCAGGATGATCGGGAAATCCGGGTAGTTGCGGGCCACATCCAGCAGCTGGCTGGCACGCTGGCGCTGCTGCCACAGCGGGGTGCGCTTGGTCGGGTTGATCCGCGGCAGCAGCAGCGCGCGGGCGGCGCATTCGCGGAAGCGGGAGGCGAACAACGCGGAATTGGCCACCTGCGAGGTGACCACCTCGATGATCTCGTCGGCTTCGAAGGCGAAGAGGTCCGCCCCGGGCGGCTCATCATCCATGGCGGGGATGCGCAGCACGATCCCGTCGTCGGCGGCCATCGCCGAGGCGTCCAGCCCCCAGCGTTCGCGGACCCGTGCGCCGACGGCCAGCGCCCACGGGGCGTGCACGGCCAAGCCGAACGGGGAGTGCAGGATGACCCGCCAGTCGCCCAGCTCGTCGTGGAAGCGCTCGATCACGAAATTCTGGTGGTTGGGCACCTGGCCGGTGGCCCGGCGCTGCTCGTCCAGGTAGTTGAGCAGATTGTTCGCGGCGAACGGATCCAGCCCGCTGCCGTGCAGCACTTCGGCCGCTTCGGTGCGTTCGCTGGCCAGCAGCTTCGTGGTGAATTCGCCCAGCGCCGCTCCGAGTTCCACCGGGCGTCCCAGCCCGTCGCCGTGCCAGAAGGGCAGCTTTCCGGGCTGGCCGAAGGCCGGGGTGACCAGCACCCGGTCGTGGGTGATGTCCTCGATGCGCCAGCTGGTCGCCCCGAGGGCGAAAATGTCCCCGACGCGCGATTCGTAGACCATTTCCTCGTCCAGCTCGCCCACGCGCTTGGGTGCCTTGTCATTCTCGGATCCGGCCAGGAAAACCCCGAACAGCCCGCGGTCCGGGATGGTGCCGCCGGAAATCACGGCCAGGCGCTGCGCGCCGGGCCGGGCGGTGAGGGTGCCGGCGTCCCGGTCCCAGATCAGCCGCGGCTTGAGCGTGGCGAATTCATCCGAAGGGTACTTGCCCGAGAGCATGTCCAAGGTGGCCAGATAGGCGCTGCGCGGCAGCTGCTGGTAGGGGGCGGCGCGGCGCACGGTGTCGAACCATTGCTCTACGTCCAAGTCGTCCATGGCCACCGCGGCCAGGGTCTGCTGCGCCAGCACATCCAGCGGGTTGGCGGGGATCACCATCTTCTCGATGGCTCCTTGGCGCATGCGGGTGACCACCAGGGCGGTGGAGAGCAGGTCCGCCCGGTGCTTGGGGAAGAAAGCGCCCCGGGAGACCGAGCCGACCTGGTGCCCGGCACGGCCCACGCGCTGCAGCCCCGAGGAGACCGAGTTCGGGGATTCGACCTGGATCACCAGATCCACCAGTCCCATGTCGATGCCGAGTTCCAGGGAGCTGGTGGCCACCACGGCGCGCAGCTTGCCCAGCTTCAGGTCTTCCTCGATCTGGGCGCGCGAATCCTTGGACACCGAGCCGTGGTGGGCACGGGCCAATAACGGAGCTTCCGGGTGCGCGGCAGCGGTGGAGCCGGCCTGGGCCATCATCGCGGCGGGGGTGGAGGTGGAAGCATCCTCGGCGCTGAATCCCTCGCGTTCGGCGTAGATTTCGTTCAGCCGCCCGGTCAGCCGCTCGGCCAGCCGGCGGGAGTTGGCGAAGATGATGGTCGAATGGTTCTCCAGCACCAGATCCACCAGCTGGTTCTCCACATGCGGCCAGATGCTCGCCGATGCCGCGGGGGAGGAACCCGGACCCAGATCATGCGCTCCGGCCGCGGAAGGCAGGTCGGTCATGTCTTCCACCGGGACGCGCACCGCCAACTCCCATTTCTTGGTGGACGGCGGGCGCACGATGTTCACCGGGGCGGATCCGGCCAGGAAGCGGGCCACTTCTTCGGGCGGCTCGACGGTGGCAGAGAGCCCGATGCGCTGGGCCGGGGCGGGCAGCAGCGCGTCGAGCCGTTCCAGTGACAGGGCCAAATGGGTTCCGCGCTTGGTATTGGCAATCGCGTGGACCTCATCGATGATGACGGTGTGCACCTCGGCAAGGGTCTTGCGTGCCTGGCTGGTGAGCATCAGGTACAGCGACTCGGGCGTGGTGATCAGGATTTCGGGCGGGTCCTTGAGCAGCTTGCGCCGGTCATTGGCCGGAGTGTCTCCCGAGCGCACTCCCACAGATACCGACGGCTGGGACAAGCCCATTTCGTGCGCGGTGGCGCGGATGCCAGCGAGCGGCGAACGCAGGTTGCGCTCCACATCGACCCCGAGGGCCTTCAGCGGAGAAATGTAGAGCACCTTGGTGCCATTGCCCGTTGGATGATCGGCATCGGAGTCCATCCCCGGCAATGCTGGAGCGTCAAGTTCCGCGTGGTGCAGCCGGTCCAGCGCCCAGAGGAACGCGGCCAGGGTCTTGCCCGAGCCGGTAGGCGCGATGACCAGGGTGTGCTTCCCGTCCGAGATGGATTCCCAGGCGCCACTCTGGGCAACCGTGGGCGCGGAGAAGACGTCGGTGAACCACTTGCGGGTGGCTGCGCCGAACCGGGACAGGACATCGCTCATGGAATCGATACTACGTTCTGCGAACGACAAGATCGGCCATTATCCGCCCGCCGTGA
Organism: Glutamicibacter sp. AGC84; assembly: GCF_053543575.1. Classification (NCBI taxonomy): domain Bacteria; kingdom Bacillati; phylum Actinomycetota; class Actinomycetes; order Micrococcales; family Micrococcaceae; genus Glutamicibacter; species Glutamicibacter sp. AGC84. The sequence continues at coordinate 7,221 of NZ_JBLVOC010000003.1, read as the reverse complement.
TCTCCCGCAGGGCCGCCACATGGCTGACATAGGCCCGGCGTCCGGATTTGGTCAGCGAAACGCGCATATGGCTGCGCCCCAGCTTGGTGAACCGCTCGATGCCGATATACCCGGCATCGGCGAGCTGCTTGAGGTGCTTGCTCAAGACGGAGTCGGCGACATCGAGGATGCCGCGAAGGTGCGCGAATTCTGCCCCCTGCACCGGGGCGAGGCTGGCGCAAATGCGCAGGCGGATGGGTGCGTGGATCAGCTCGTCGAATTGCGCATTGCTAGATGGCTTGTTCATTTCCATCCTTGATGCGGGATTTGATGGTTTCGCGGCGCATGATCCACAGGGAACCGGTGAAGACAGCGGCCAATGCGAGGAATTTGGGTATCGCGAACAGCCAAGTCTGGGGAATCCAGAAGGTGCACAATTGCAGGGCGAGCATCATGAACAGCATGACAGCGATGTATTTGCCCGAGTGCCTCAATGCAGGACGGGACTTGGGCCGCTGGCGCGACCAGTAGGCGTACCAGGCGATCAATGGCACATAGAGCACCGGCGACCAGTACCAAAGGGCGATGTCGATGACTCCGTAGAGCGAAAAGATTGCCGCCGTGACGAGGCCCAGGACAATCATGAATGCCCCGGGGGCTTCGGTGGCGCTGACGGTGCCGCTCGCGGCTTCTTCGGCCGCGGCGAGTTGGGAAGCGGCTTCGCGCTCCGAGGGGATCTGCGAATTGTTCACCTGGCTAGACCGCCATTTCCTGGGCATCTTGCACACGGTCCTTGTCCCATGCCGCTTGCGCGGAGGAAAGCAAATGCCATAAGGCGGTGCAGGAAACGACTAATTTCGCACCGATGCTCCAAGGGTCCTCGGCGACCCAAAAGCGCAGGCACATCACGATCATTGAAGCCAGGAACGCGTACCAGCCGTAGGTTGCCGAGCTGCTGAGCAAAGGGCGCATCTTGGCGCGGCTGCGCGTAATCATGTAGTGCACTATGGCTGCAAGGACAGCCGCCGCGAATAACCCCAGAGCCATCTTCGGCGAAAGGACATGTTCAAGACTCATCGCGGTGCTCCCGAGCACCACGTACACGAAGAGGGTGGCCCGGGAAGAAGTGCCGGCAGCGACCATCTTGTTCGAGGCCTGGTCCACGGAGGCCAGGCGTTCCTCGGCGGTCAGCTTGTCGATTCGTTCTTGCCCCTCAGCCATGATTTCCCCACTTTCCGTTATGGAAAGTCTTGTCTTTCCAAGTTGGAACGTCAAGGGAATGGCTTAAACGTGATGGTACTTCCCGCCTGCCAGGATGTCCTGCGCACGGTAGAGCTGCTCGGTGAGGATCAAGCGCACCAGCTGGTGCGGGAAGACCAGCTTCGAAAGCGACCAGGTGAAATTGGCGCGCGCATGCACGGACACGTCCACGCCGTACGCGCCGCCGATGATGATCACGACGTTGCGCGAAGCATCAATCGGGGTGCGCAAAGTATTGGCCAACGCGGGGGAGTCCACGTTCTTTCCGCGCTCATCGAGCAGAACCACGAAGTCGCGGTCGTCGATTTTCGCCAGGATGCGGGCAGACTCCTCGGTGCGGGCCGCGTCGTTCTCGCGCGAGGAATGGTTCAGCAGCTGCCAGGTGAGATTGAAGGGCTTCTTCAGCCGCTTCTCGTAGCGGGAAATTCCCTCGTCCACCCAGGATTCGTGTTTCTTGCCAACTGCCAGCACCTTGATTGTCATGCTTCCATTGTTCCGCATCGATCGAGTTCAGCGCTTCGCGCTCGCCCCGATACGATGGAAGCCATGCGATCCTCATGGTATTTCCGGCAAGGCCAACGTTCCCGCGGCGCACAGGTGCTGTGGATCATTTTCGGGCTGGTTGTCGCCATGTTCTACTTCACCCGCAGGGTGCTGGTCTCCCTGCACGCGGGCGGATGGGCTAGGGATCTGGATGCCCCAGCCTACCAATGGGCACTGGAGCACCAGTCACCGTTCCTGTTTGCGGTCTCCGACTTCTTGTACTTCTGGGGATCCACACCGGGAATGACCATGATCATGCTGGTGATCACCTCATTGCTGTGCTGGAAAACCCGCAGCGCGTGGCCGTTGGCGGCCATCGCGTTCACTGCACTGGTCTCGGTCCTGCTGACCGTTATTCTCAAGACGAGCCTCCAGGTGCCGCGTCCCCAAGGCGTTCCCGGAGGCCCGGCGCCGCCGCAGACCTTTTCGTTCCCAAGCGGGCACACGCTGAACTCGGCCGCGCTGATCGGCATCGCCAGCTACCTGGCGATCATCTACGGGCTGCGCCGCTACGCGTACCTGATCTCCATCGTCGCGGCGCTATTCGTCCTGGCGATGGGAGCTTCCCGAATCTACATCGGGCACCACTGGGTCTCTGACGTGCTCGTGGGGTTGCTGATCGGGGCCGCATGGGCCGCCGTCGTGGCGATCCTGCACTACTACTTCGTGCCGCGGCCGCAGAAGCCCTAGTTTCACCGGTCCTGCCAATGCCGTGCCGCCAGAATACGTGGACGCTCTATCGGACCTTGAAGTTCTTCTCCAGTATGGCAATGAAGGCGAGGGCAGCCGGGCTGGGATTGAATTCACTCCAGGCAAGGTATTCCGTGCGTGAGGGCCCGTCGGACAGCGGGATGGCAACAAGTCCGCGATTGGACGGAACCAGCGCTTCGGACATCAAAGCAATCGCCAGGCCCTGAGCGGTGAGATCAAGCATCAGATCAACGTTCGTTGCTTCGAATGCGACGTGTCGGGACACTCCCACGGAGTCGAACGCTATGTCCGACTGCGCTCGCCCCGGTGAATTCGCAGGAAAATCCACGAAAAGCTCATCAGATAGGTCAACGAGACTCAGGCGCTGATTTTCTGCCAGTCGATGCCCGGCATCTAGCACGGCAACGAGTCGTTCACGAGCGAGAATCCGGGAAGCTACTTGTTTTGGAGCGGTGCTGCCGGGGAGGCCAAGCACGGCAACGTCCATGGAACCGGCCCGAATGGACTCGATGAACGCATTGCTGTCCCCGGTGCTTAAGCTGACGTGGACTACGGGGTTGTCGCGGTGGAATTCCCCCAATGCAGCTGGCAGATCGATCCCGGTAACCGTAGGAATGATTCCGACGCTGAGTTTGCCGCGGATTTCGCCGGTGGTGGCCAGTGCCTCGGAGACAGCGCGCTCTGCCGCTTCCAGGCTTGCTCGCGCCGATGGCAGGAAGGCAACCCCGGCTTCGGTCAGTTCGACCTTCCGGCTAGTTCGAGCGAATAGTTGAGTCCCGATTTCGTGCTCCAATACCTTGATTTGGTGGCTCAAGGCCGATTGGACCACATGGCAGCTTTGGGCAGCGCGCGTGAAGTTCTTGTGTTCTGCGACGGCAAGTGTGTTGAGTCATTGCGGAGTCGATACTTGTTTCTGGCCTCGTGCCAGGCAGTCCAGCTCACCCGGCTCTGTGCAGGCGGCGGTGACGGCACGTTCCTTTCGTTCGTGGCTACACTCTGCGAGGCCACCGTGGTCTCGATAGCACCCCCCGCATTCGCTGCGGCTTTTAGGGTCTCTACCCCTCCCTGAGTTTTGAGGGATTTAACGAGAGCGATACTGCTGACTATCGCTGCAGCTAAGCCACCCACACCGCCGAGCCACGCGGGGATCACTGCGCCCCAAAAATCTGTTCCACTCATGATGCAATCATAGTGTCACCTAATCGACACCAGTTTCATGTCGGAGGAGCGATCCCTGGGCGGATAACTGGCAGATTCATTTGCTGCAACGTCCCAAATATGGTGTCGTGTATGTCGCGATCCAAAGTAAGTTGTTACCCGTTATTGCTTAGCTATGAATGCCTTTTGCAGAACAGTGCAATCCGGGCATAGTCCCCAGTCATATGTCCGATGAAAAATGGAACGCGATCGCCAACGATTTCGTGAAGTCCATGGGCTTCGACGACAACGAGGGGACTAAGGCCCCGTGCCGTTGGGTTGCCGTGCATCACGGAGTCTCGAAGAACGGCAATGACCACATACACCTGGCCGTGAACCTGGTCCGTGAGGATGGCACCAAGGCCTCCGTCCATAACGACTTCCGTCGTGCGCAGGCCGCCGCGCGAGCTCTTGAAGTAGAGCATGGTTTGGAACCCCTGGAATCTGCCCAGGACCAACGCGCGACCCACGGTTCTGATCCTGCCGAACGCGAAGCCCAGGCACGTTCCCGTGCCCGAGCAAAGTACGAACGTACCCGCACCAAGCAGGGCAAGAAATCCCCATCATGGGAGTGCCTTTCCGGGGCCGACCGCAAGGAACACATCGCTGCGGAGCTACGCGCCGACCAGCCGCGTTTCCTGCTTTCCTTGAAGGTGCGAGCTGCATCGACGGCAAGTAGTAGCGAAGCGGAATTCGTGCGCCGGATGCGCCGTGACGGGCTGCTGGTCCGCGCCCGATTTGCAGATGGACGAACCGACGTTGTTACCGGCTATTCCGTGGCCGAGCGTCCCGAGGCCGGAGAACGGCCGATCTGGTACGGCGGGGGACACCTTGGCCGTGATCTGACGCTGCCGCGGCTACGTGATGGCTGGCCCGATACACCCACCGGAGCAACCGAGGCCGCCGCTGAGTGGAACGCTGCTAAGCGCGGCCGCCGCGTGGTCGCACCGGGCCGCGAAGCGCACGAACCCAATCCGGAATTGTGGGATCAGCGCAACGCTGAACTGCGTGAGCTGGTGGACCGGCTGCGCGCCGTCCCAGTCGATGACCGTGACACCTGGGCCACTGTGGCGCGCCAAACCTCCGGTGCCTTGGCCGCCTGGTCCAACGCAACCGAGAGCACGCCCGGACACCTCGCCGCCGCGGCCGAAGCGCTGTCCCGTTCGGCGCAAACATATGAACGTACCGTCACTCCTCAAAAGGCCGACACGGTGGCCCTGTCCAGTACAGCCATGCTCTTGGCTAGCGCCTCCCATGGGGGACAGGGCACTGTCGCCCAGGCGGCAATGGTGCGCCAGCTCTTGCGTCTGACCCAGACAGTGTATGACGCTTCCGTGGCAGGACAGCAGGCACGGCAAGCGAAGCTGTTGGCCGAGGACACTCGCGCACGGCTGGTCCGCGTTCGTGACGCCATGCCTCAGGTGCCTACCGCGGCCAGCGCCAATGGCACCGCCACGGCAACCATTGAACGCCCGAGCACGCTTGATCCCGAGGCACAGGCCATGCTTAATCGGCTGCACGCCGGGCAGGGCAAGCCCGCCACCGCGGCGGCTTCACCCATCCCCAACAAGATCGAGCCAGCCAAGACCCATCAGACCACCAAGCCGGGTACGGACCGCGGCCCGGAACGATAGAAAAGGGGGCCGATCATGGCCGAGGAAACAGATGGAATTGAGGAAGCCTTCCAAGGCCAATTGAGGGTCCTGGTCACCGCTGCCGGGCAAATTGCCGAACGGATGGGCAGAGCCCGCGAGGACGCTTTACGCCGAGCGCAAGCGTCCAGCGAGCAAGAAGCCCGCGAGCTGCAATCCCGGTTCGCCGCAGAACAGCGCGCCGCCCGAGCGGAGATGGGCAACGTACATCGCGCCGAGTGGTGGGACCGGGCCACCCCGGAACAGATCGGCCACACTTACCAGCTGGCCCGCGCCTGGTCCAAGGAAGAACCCGAAGCGGTTCGAGCTGAACAGAGGATGCGCGATGAGCTGCGCACCCGCTACTCGGTCGACGTCGACAACACGGGAGCGGACCCCGAGGCAGTCCGCCAGGCGGTCCAACGCGAGCTGGCCAAATCGGAGCACGACCGGGCGGCCGCGGCCGCCGAACAGTCGCGCTCCGAGCAGGAACGAGCCGAAGCGCGACGGCTGATGACGATGGCAGACCAGGACGAGCGCCGGGCCGGGGAATCCCGAGCGGCTGCCGAGCATGAGCCGGACCCCGAGGAACGCGTGCGTGCCGCCGCCGAAGCTGAACAGCGCGAGGCACAGGCCGACCGTGCCCGCGAGGACGGGCGCACCGTTTACGACAGCGCCGAGCGCCGTGCAGGCACCGCCCAGAGTCTCGAAGCCCAGGGTATTGACCGCGAGGTGGTGGCCACGCGCATGCGGGCTGACGTCAGTCAGGGCAAGCCCGCCACCGATGCGGTCAAGGGCGCCGGGAAGGCCAAAGCACCCAAGGGTCGTAAGATCCGCGGCCATGGAATCCAAGTCCAACGAGCGGGCCTGGATCGGTGAGAACAGAAGCGATTTGCAAAAATTTTTGGGGCGGTACCTGTTAGGTACGGCCCCAAAACATTTATCGTCTTACTGATAGCTTCAGATGTTCATAGGTGTAGGCAGAACCTTCATTATTCTTCTTTTTGTAGATAAGTCAATTCCATTGAATGTACTTCAATTGAGATTTCAGGTTTCGAGATCTCTGGAATCATTGAATATATGAACGAATTCATCTACTGAGTACCTGCCAGGTGGCTGTTTCCTTCAAAGTCATAAAGCAGTAATTCATGCTTATCGATATAAGATCAAGCCAAAAAAGGGGAGGACCTATGAACAGCTCTGTGCATCGAACGAAAACGGTTGTCTGGGGTGTGACGATGTCTCTAATGCTAGGGGCAATCGCAGGACCGGCATTTGGTTCTGAGCAGCTTGTGATATCATCAACGGCCACCGACTCAGACCAGAATGCAATGAACAGCGTGATACCAGGGATAGGAGTAGGAACTCCTGCTCCCCTTCCGATTAATTTTTCAGATCTCGGAGCGATGACTGTCACTAAATCAAGCATCAGTCTGAAAGATCCAGCTGGTCAGAATATTGCTTTAAAAAAGATCGATGGAGACGGTTCCGGGGAAGACTTTTATGAAGGCTTAACGAAGAATGGGAAAATAGTAGAAGTTCAGGTGCTGTCTGAAACACCGACCGCACCATTGGCAGATCCTGAGACCCTAGGAAGCCCAGATGACCCGGTCGATGAGGTCCCAGTTTCCGGCGAGTCAGATGGTTATGAGGTGGAGGCGGCTCCAAAGGTTGTCTCCGCGGCTGATTTCAAACCGGTGCTTGCTATCGCTAGTACGGCCACAACTGTGACCATTGCAGCTCCAGCCGGAACCGCAGTAAAAGATGTAGTTTCCTACGATTCCTCTGGCATCGTGGTGGCTATGCCAGCGAACAAAACTGAAAATAGTAATGGCTCCATCACGCTTCCTCGCGCTGAAGCGGCTGCAATGTTTGGTGTGGAGACCGAACAGGGAGACGA
>NZ_JBLVOC010000002.1:0-45739 GCF_053543575.1 Glutamicibacter sp. AGC84 | reverse complement strand
AGTTTCAACCGAGTTCAGGTCCCGAACCATGAAATGTATGCACGCACCAACCTCCGTGGGAACTGGACCAACATCCATAGGCTCAAGCGGAAATCTTTCGCTTGCTTAGCTGTCCCTTGCGGAAATAATGCATACGGCCGAACTGTGAAATTGAAGATCAATTGAACTACAGCTAAAAATAATATTTTGAAAGGTCTTACGAGTTGGAAAATTGCGTTAAAGAACGTCTTAGCTCACAGATGCTATCGCTGCCGATATTTATTCTCATTGCATTCACTGTTGATCTGATCTCATACATGTCTGAAGCTACGCCGCTAGGGTACACGACGTTGTGGGCTGGCATTCTTGTTCCTTTTACCGCCATTTTGATCTTTGCCACCGTACCGACCTTGATCAAGAAGACTCGTTCCGTGGTGCGTGATCTGATCGGCGTCTTCCTCGGTGCAACACTGTTTGGCGTAATTGCCAGTCTTCCCATCTGGAGTTCGACAGCAGGACAAAGTGATGTTGCTCGGGGAGACTACGCATCAGGCGTTATGCTGTCACCGATTCTGGGATTGATCGTCGTAGCGACCTTTGCTGTTTCCTCGGGATTTTTTGAATACCTATTGCATCGACGTATTCGGACCCGCAGCACGAAAAGGTAGATCTTTCGCTAAGGGTGAGTTGAACCAGGCAGCCCCTGAACTACAGCTTTATTGACGCCCTTGGAAATGATTGCATCGTTGACGTAGCGACCCGGTTCTAAGTAACTGGCACTAGACAGGGACCGCGCCTACCCGGCGCGGTCCCTGTTCGCGCTGCTTGCTATGTTGAAGGTGATGGCATCGGTTCCAACCGGCGTGCGAGCTTCACCAGCAAGCCCAAGGCCAGGAAGCCGATAAATAGCGCTCCGAGGCCAGCGGGCGCAGTCCAGAGCCACAGCCAGGCATTCGTCGGTGCGTGTGGGTACATCGCAGAAACGAGGATGGACGGGGTGCTGATGATGGCTAAAGCCACGACGGCAGCGGGCAAGCTGGCCACCAGGGCCTTGGCGGAGCCAGTAAGAACGTTCTCAGAAGGCATGACGTGCTTGAAGGTATTGCGGCCCAAGCACCATAGTGCCATGAGGCTGGTGGTCAACAATGACCACCAAAGAGCATATTCAGCGGCTTGTACTGCTTTGTTCATGGTGTTTTCTCATTTCAGATGATTTGTTGAAAACATACCATTTAGAGGTTGGTTCGCCGTTCCAGGCTCCCATTTGACTGCAGGCTTCGGTAAGAGAGCGCGAGTGAGGTCCATGGTCCTCAAGTCAGCTCGATTTATGCGCGGAATTGGATGGCGTTCCAGTAAGTGCAAGGGGGAACGCGCTGCTTCACGGAGGCGGCATTTGGGGCAAAGGTGCGGGCTATTTGCGTAGTTGCCGCGTTGCGGGAGTATGTTCCGGACGTGCTTGGCCTTGCACCACGTTGAGGTAACTGCTGCTCAAATGGCCAATATCAAGAGCTCGGATCCCGCGTTCGGAGAGTTTTTTGGCCAAGACGGTTCCGGCCGGGCCCAGGGAAATAATGGCAAGGTCCGGATTCTTTTCCAGGGTCTCGGAGACAACTCGTTCCAGGTCGGTAAATGCGTCTTTGGGAGTTGAATGGATAAAGTCTGCGGTTTTCAGGTTATCGAAAAGTGCCGGGACCAAATCAAACCGTGAGCCCTCGCCGGTGATGATGACGGCATCTTTCCGGTCCCAGACTTTACGCCATAGCTCTACTGCTTCCTGGCCCAGGACTTCAAACACTCGGGGCCTGGTGATATGGGCATTGATGTATTTTTGCTGAGGGTTAACCAGTGGCTTCAAGCTGGGCCACAGCTCGGCATACACGTTGGACCAGTGGGCATCTCGGAATAAGAAGGGGAAACCGATGAGCAGGTCTTCGGATTGAGTTTCAAAGACTTCCCGGAGCTGATACTGGAGCTCCTTGGAGTTGCTTTGGAAGCCTAGGTTGAACTCTGGGCGGAGCATGAGCCGGAATTCGCCATCTCCGAATCGTGCGATGGAGGCGTTAGACGCGGCCAGTAGCTCCAGAGACTCCTTAAAGGGCAGGACTTGGTGCGCGTAGACTTCTGCCACTTCGTCCATGTACCGGCCAGTGGTGGCAGTGCGAATCGCGGTCAGCTCGTTGCGATTTTTCTTCAGTTCGGCGATCACTTGCTTGAGCAGTGCCGGCAGTTCCTCGTGTCCGCTCATCTTGACAGGAATGGGTTTCTTATTCCGGATCTCCACGTGGAAGGTGCGATTCGCGATTTCTTTGATCTTTGACAGCAAAACTAGTATCCGTTCTCGCGGAGGAGCCGCGTTATCCCGCACTGCAGGGCCGCAGGGTGATGCGCAGAGGGTGCAATGTATTGCAGTGATTCTATGCGTTTGGATTCATCTTACGATGCGCTTCGATGCCAGCTCAGGGCTGTGGTCGTGTCGCTCAAACAATTAGATGGATGGATAAGCGAAGTATCTGCGGTTCAAATGTGGGCAATTATCCTTTTACGAGTCTGCAGTGGACGCGCAATGTTAAAGCGATTCCAGGGGCGACGGGCGCGTCTTACCGTCTATCTGGGAAGGATCGAATGCTGTGATCGCGGGTGGACTACCCGACCAATCCCGTGTTCACGAGTGCGTCTACTGCAACGGATGTTCCAACGAAGCTGAAGGTAGTAAAGGAGCGTGCGACTATTGGCATGAAAGCCACTGGCAGGGAGCTCAAAGTAAGCGCTGGTACCTGAAACGCGAAGGGCGTGAAAGATTTGTATCAGTGGCTGCGCTCGGGAAAGATTATCGGCAAGATCACCCAGCCGAATTAGACCGTGACCAAGAAGGACGCTGCTAAGAAATCGACGGTCTGGTTAACTGTCGCGAAGCCTGGATATGCCACAGTGGCGATGACGCTGAATAAGAAGTAAATATCGCTTGCTCGTGGTTGTTCATCGCTGGTTTAAGACCGTTGAAGTGTGGCTGCCCTGGTCCACAGAACGTCAATCTAAGCCTGTTCAGTGCTTGCAGATGAAAATGGCTAGGTGCCCAATAGGGCACCTAGCCATTATGCAGGGTTCCCGCACGGATGAGAGAGGTGAAACGCTCAATCCGAACAGTGCGTGGTGTCGCCATGAGACTGAACCACGCATGAAACTAGGCTAAACCACCAGCTGTATGCTTACTGGCACACCACGCCCTGAAGATTTCTGGTTTTTCATTAAGCCAGTTACCGGTGGACCAGTTCTCACGCGCTGAGCCGGTAGGCCGGAAGATACTCACCGCGCATGGTCCTACGCCCTTGTCGCTTCCAAATTGAGTCAGATAGCATACCGCGATGAACGAGTACTTTGCGCTTTCGTGTGCTGCTCGTAGTTGATCTGTGGGGCATCATGGGCGACTTGCAGAGAGTTGATTGTTTCCTGTGTTTCAAGGGCTGCGTGAACCCGATGTCCCGAACTTTTGTGACAACTCCCGCTGGTGGTCCTGAACATGCGAGCATTCCCCGTTCAGGCTAGTCGTGGACGTTAGACGCAGTCTAGGTATGCCGTGAGGTGCCCGTCCCGCTGAGCACCCTGGCCCCTCGCAAACTCGTCTCCAGTGTGTATCGGGCGTCCGCAGGCGCGGCCGGCTGTTGGCCCGGACTCCGTCCGGTTTTTTCCTGTTTTTTGCTGCTGTCCTTCGGAGTGTACGGGCCACCTACAAACCCACAAGCCACTCGCTGCGCTTCGGGCGTGCTCCACCCAGAAATTCTCGGGCCGCGCTCCTTCGTCGCTTCTTTCGGCCCAAGATTTTCCTGGATTGCGCACCCCTGACGGGTTGATGGGTTTTCCGGCTGGCCCCGCTTCATTTCATTTCGCCAGCAGGCAAAAAACAACCGGGGGAGGGCTTCGGCGGGAGGCTGGCAACCTGCCCCTCTTCCGTAAAGCGAAGGACAAAAACCTATGCAGACCACAACCAAGGACACCCGCGAAACCGTCACCGTCCCAGCGACGGTCGAACGCGATATGTATGGCGAAGGGTATGACTGGATGGAATCGCTGGCCGGCACTGGATGGCACGAAGTTCCAGGGTGGGGACGCGATGGATGGGACTTGGGATCCTGGCCCTACATCATCTTCGCCGCAGCTAAGGCGACCGATGAAACCGGGATGCTCTTCGGATACACCACGTACGTGGAGGGCGATGTGACCGCGCGCTGGTACCGCAGCTGCGAAGCCCGCAACCTTGCCATCAGCAAGGAGGCGTTCTGGTACTGGGCGAGCGGGCAATCGGATGGACCGGAAGCGCTGGAAGGGATGAACCCGCAAGAGTTCAAGCAGATCGACGGGCTATGTGAACCATACATTCCGGACTTCGGGAACTAACCCAGCACTTTGGCTCTGAGTGCTCACGCGTTCAGAGCCAAAGCTCTGTCACGGGCATTCTGCCAGTGGCAATGGGCTGTATGTTCCGCCGCTCGATTGAGGATGTTTTTCTAGCACAAAAGCACCGGCGCTGCCGTGTTGCATGGATTGCGCAGGAGCCGGTCTGAGGGGAAGACGTTCGCGCCTCAAGATCCGCAGTCAACGGCCAAACGTGGGCCGAACACATAAGCTCAAACCCGACGCATCGGCAGAAGCGGCACCGCGCTCAGCATTCGGCCTTAGGCGTTGGCCGCAACTCCGGAAGTTTGTCCCTCGGCAGTCGACGCTGGGGCCTGGGCAGTCTCTTCGTTTTGTTCTTCGACCACTTTGGGTTCCTTCGCTGGAGCCGCCTGGGGTAGGAAGCTCTTCAACTCCGCGGAGCTGAGCCCCAGACGCTCACCGATCGACTTCTTCGACTCTCCCGTACCGAGCATCTGCTCCACCACCGACGCCGCAGCAACTCGCGCCTTATCCTTCTTCACTTCGGCAGTCGCATGCAGCTCGGCGATCTTCTTCGCGGCATCCTCATCGATCAGTTCGATCTCGTCCTCATGGATGAAGAACTTCGCCGCCAACTCGATCAACTGCTCATTGCGGCGCGTGATCTCCTCAGCCTTCGCACGCGCCTTCTCCCGGGCGGCCAACGCTGCAGCAGACTTGCGTGGCTTACTCATCAAAACACTTCATCCTTCGCCAACTCGAAAACAAAATTTTGCGAGGGGACACCCCTCGCGCACCCCGGCCCAAAAACGCGTTAACGGGCTTCGCTGACGCTCAGGCTCTGTCCTGCCCGATGTTTGCCACCTGTGGACGGCTTTGAGATTAAGCGCCGTCTCCACCCGCCCACACGTGGAAAACATCGGGCCACGGTTTCACACAAGAGACTTGCCCTGGGCACAGCAGCGACCCTATCAAACCCACCTTGGACGCACCTGCACACAGCGAAGATCGCATATGCAAAACCGCACCAAAAACATCCTTCTTTTGATGGCCAGATCTCTTTGCCCGCCTCTGCACTATTTCTTCTTCGTTCCTCAAAGGATGCAGAGCCGACCAACATGATGAATCGGTAGCAGCCCTCCGGCCAGTTCCATCCCCGACACGCAAGAGCCTTGGCCCGCCAGTTTCCACTCGTACCTCATTCGGACGTCCCAAGATCTCTCACGCATCGTCGAAGTCCTCCGGCCCTATTTTCTCCCGATCCATCAAGACCAGATCTGTCACACCTCTTGCATCCTCGATAACTTTGGCCGGAATTGCTAGAGTCGAACGTGTGATGACCCTGCATAAGCTCAGTGCAGGGGACGGCCATCTCTACTACACCCGCGAAGTTGCCTCCGCTGATGAGCTGCGCTCACCGGATCGGAAGCTCGGGGATTACTACACCGTCACCGGCCACCCGCCCGGCATTTGGGGAGGACGGGGTGCTAAGAACCTCGGCGTGAACGGGGAAGTCACCGAAGAGCAAATGGAGCTGCTCTACGGGCTAGGACAACACCCATTAGCCGGCCAGATGGATCCGGTGTCGGGGGAGAAGATCCACGCGCAGCTGGGTCAACGCTACAAGCGTTTCGACCAGTTCGACGGCGAACTGGCCAAGAAGATTAACACCGCCCTGGGTGATTTCACCAGGCTCAAGCACCGCGAACCGACCGCTGATGAACGACGCGTCCTCCGCACCAAGGCCGGTGGCGAACACTTCTACAAACTGCACGGCCGCAAGCCGAAGACCAAGGAAGAACTCTCCCAGTTCATTTCCCGGCAGACCCATAGGGGCTCGAACGCGGTGGCCGGGTATGACATGGTGTTCTCCCCGTCCAAGAGCATCTCCTACCTCTGGGGAGTCAGCGACCGCAAGGTCCAGGAAGTCATCGAGAAAGCCCATCACGAGGCCATCGAAGACGCCATGAAGTACTTGGAGAACAATGCGGTCTTCACCCGCCGCGGCAAGAACGGGGTCCGCTCGGAAGACGTGGACGGTGGCCTGATCTACACCACCTTCCGGCATTATGACTCCCGTGATGGGGATCCGCAGCTGCATGACCACATTGTCGTTTCCAACAAAGTGCTGGGGATGGATGGCAAGTGGAGTGCCATCGACGGGACCGTCCTGCACAAGTATGCGGTATCTGCTTCGGAGCATTACAACGCAAGGGTCATGCAGAACATCTGCCGCGACCTGGGACTCGCCACCACCCAACGAACGGTGGAAGGCAAACGCCAGATCACCGAAATTGGCGGCATCCCCCTGGCCAGTATTGAGGCTGCGTCCTCACGCCGGAGCAATATCAAAGCCCAGCTGAAGACCCTCGTTGATGAGTTCGAGGACAAGTATGGGCGGGCTCCGAGTCCGAAGCAGCTGATCAAGCTCTCCCAGCAAGCCACTTTGGAAACCCGTGCTGAGAAGAAGAAAGGTCTCTCCCTTTCAGAGCTCACCGAGCACTGGCAAGACAAATTCTCCACCGTCCCCGGAGCCTTGGTGGGCGATGAATTATTCGCTGCGGCGCGCAAGTATTCCGTCGGCCAGGAACCGGTTTACACGCCGATCGGCCAGCTGCCAGAGGAACAGATCCGTGAGTTGGCGCAGTCCACCATCACCCGCCTGGAGCAGTCGCGGGCGACGTGGAATCAGGCGCATGTGGAAGCTGAAGTGCGCCGCCAGCTTTCCAGCCAATATCAAGCCCAACCCGTCGCTGATGCGGTTATCGCCCAAGTCCGATCCACCGCGATCGACTCTCTGAGCTTGAAAGTCACCCCTGATTTTCCTGTGCCTGCATCGGTGGCGGGGGCTATGGTGGCGGTGCACAAGTACCAGAAACCCCACGCCGCCCTCTATACCTCAGAGACGGTGTTAGAAGCCGAACACAAGGTTTTGCAGGCCGCGCGCACCGACGTTATTCCCACGGTCACGACTGATCATTTCCAGAGCGTCCTTGATAGTTTTGAGGGCCGCTTGAACGAGGCGCAGGTGGCGTTGGCCCGCGAATTCTCCTGCAGCCCCAAACTCCTCGTCGCAGGTATCGGACCAGCTGGTACCGGTAAAACAACCTCGATGAAACTGGCCGTAAACGCCATGAAGCAAGCCGATCACCACGTGATTGCTGTGGCTCCCTCGGCCAAAGCAGCGACCCTGTTGGGCCATGAGGTCGGGGTGGAAGCGATGACTGTGGACCGGCTCCTGGCCAGCGAGGAGAAGCTGTCGCCGGGGGACGTGGTGATCATCGACGAAGCCGGCATGATCGGCACCACCCAATTTCTGGCCCTGATCGAACAAGCCCAGGAGCACGGCGCTCTGGTGCGGGCGATTGGTGATGACAAGCAGCTGGCTGCTGTGGGCTCTGGCGGCATCCTGCGCCTGCTCAACCAGGAAGAGCAACTGGTTCACCTGGAGGAAATCCACCGGTTCAGGAACGCCGATGGCAGCCCGAATCTCAGCGAAGCCGCCGCATCCCTGGCCCTGCGTGAAGCTCCCGCACTCGGGAAGGATGACCCGTGGGCGTACTACCGTGCTGAAGGGAAGATCAAAGCTGGCATCACCGGTGACATGGCTGATCAAGTGTTCGCTGCCTGGCAGAAAGACACCAACGAGGAGCGCACCTCGCTCATGCTGGCCGGCACCAATGAACAAGTCGCCACCCTGAACCAAAAGGCCCAGGTCTACCGGCTCGGGCGCGGCGAACTGGATGAAACCCAGGTGATCACCGGCCGCAACGACACCCAGATTTATGTTGGCGATGTCATCCTGACCAAGAATAACGACCGCCGCCTCAGCGTCCACCAGGGCAAGGACTTCGTGAAGAACAACGATTCCTGGGTGGTCGAAGGCATCGAATCCGGGCACCTGCTCGCCCGGCACCAGCAACACCACGGACTGGCCGCCATCCCCGCCGACTACGTCGCTGAAAGCGTGATCCTCGGTTATGCAGATACCGTGCATAGTGCCCAGGGCGCCACCGTGGACACAGCCCACGCACTGCTGACCAGCAGCACTGATCGTGCCGGCGCGTATGTGGCGACCAGTCGCGGCAAATATGACAACCGCATCTATGTGGGCCTGGCCGACGGGGACCGAGCCGACACGGTCCTGAACGGTATTGCCGAGCGGACGGACCTGAACCTCACCGCCCACGAAACCGTGACTCGCGAATTCGAGCAGGCCCGAGACATCAACAGCCTCGGAATGATCTATCGGGACCTGGTAGTCCAAGCCCAGACTGCCAAATACGAGCAGATCCTGCGCACCACCCTCAGCAACCCGATCGCCCAGCCAATCCTTGAAGACCCGGCCTGGGGAGCTGTGGCCCGGCATCTGGAGCGGGCCGAAGAGTCCGGGGTAAAGCTCGAAACCCTCATCGAGGACGCCTACTCCCAGCACGACTTCGCCGAAGCAGACAGCATCGCCGCGATCCTGGCCTGGCGTATGGGCACCCTGCTCGACAACCGCGAAGCCACCCTCGCCACCGCCGAACGCCCACTGCGCGAGGTCGACCAGGACCACCTTGTCGCATTGAAGGAACGCGCTATGGATCGGGCTGAAGACGCCGGCACCTCGTACCGCAAGAGCGCGGTCGAGCTTGCCGAAGCTGAAAAGATCTCACCGCTGCCCCGCCGGCTGTATGGCCACCTGTCCGAGGAGGAACTAGCAGCCCGGATCAAGTGCACCGATAACGAACTGATCCGCCAGATCCCCTCCGACATGGACAACAACGAAGAGTACCTATCCTGGTCACTGGGCCGACTGCGCGCAGAACAGCAGCTGCGCCAGGACATGCCAGAACCACTGGCCCAAGCAGAGATCCGCGACCGCGACCACAAGAACCTGGCCGCCACCAGCGGCACCGTCCTGCGCCGCATCAGCACCGAGCTGAAACTGCGCGAACTGGAACAGGCCCCGTTCGATAAGCACCGTGAACCGAACAGGTTGGGCGAGTGGTTCGCACCGCGCGAGCCGTTGGCTGACCCGCGCCTGCCCGCGGCGTGGAAGGAACAGATCGAAGCATACCGTCCCGTGGTTGATGCCGAGCATCAGCGGCTCGGAGCAGAACTCGCCCAAAACCCACCAGCATGGCTGGAAGACCTGGGCCCAGTACCGGGCCGGGCTGACCGGGCTGAAGAATGGCGCCGGCTGGCCGCGGAAATCGCAGCCTACCGCCGCACCTACAACATCCCCGATGCTGAACCAGCCCTCCTGCCTGCACAGCATGTGAAGAACAGTCCGGTGGCGCAGGATCTGCGCAACCGCGCCGCGGCACTGCATAAGCACTCTGAACTGACGAACCGCGAGCCAATGCCAGCCGATGCGAAGGAACAACTAGCACAGCAGAAGACGAATGAATCTGCCGCAACGGTGGGGCAGTCAGACGCTGCGGCGAAGATCGCGGCGCTACGCCAACGAGCCCAAGCCAGAAACGAAACGACCCCACAGGAGAAGGAGAACGCCATGAGCACGAGCGAACACCATGCCGGCCAGGAAGGGTCCGGGGCTGCTGAGACCAACGAACTGCTGGTCCGCCTGCGCAAAACCCAAGAGGCACAGGAACAAGCAGCTGATCAGCAGCGTAAGCTCAAGGACGATGAAGCGCAGCGCCGAGGACCATCTGGCCCAACACTGAGATAAGGGGTTTGAACTACTTATCGTGTTGAATGCACGCTTGGGTTAATGACGTGGTCTAACATCCTGCCCCTCGCAAGACAGAAGGAAATCGGACATTGAGCAATAAGCAGCATGCTGACAATGGCAGTTGTTTGCAGAGGAGATGGGGCATGCGGATCAGCGGTGGGTGATGGTCCGTCACAGGAAGACCATGCCTATATCATCGTCTTATCAGGATGGCCTAGGTCCGTTATGGCATGCCAAGAACGATCTCTGGGTAACTCAAAAAGCCTGCGCCAGTTTGGAAAAGGCTTATGGGCTGGAGGCTGCGCCGCGACTTCGAAAACAAATGAAACAGCTGGAGCTGGTGGAGCGCGAGAACGTCTGGTTAAAAACACAGTTGGCTGCCGTGAAACGTGCGCAAAAGGAACGAGAGGCTCAGAACGTGGCAGCAAGAGCAGTGCGCCTCGCGAAATAACGTGCCTTCAGATTCCCGACCCTGCCGACTACTCGAAGCCCTGCTATGCCACCTCGGAAAATTGCGACGCCATATGTCCCGGTGCAAGCTATACGTCCAAAGGACGGTGGCTATGAAAGATAGCGGTAAGCGCTCTCTTTCATAGCCACCGGGCACTTAATTACGGTGCTTATCGTGATCTAGCCAAGGAACAAAACGACCTTTGTTGCCAGCTGCGATGAGATAGGTGAAGCACAAAATTGCGCCGAGCTGAAGAAGACCTATCCATAGTCCGTTGGTCTGGAAGGTAGCAGGAAGCTGCGAAAGGCCCAAGAGAGCGAGGACGAGATAAAAGTAGTCGCTAAGAATAGCCTTCGGCTTACGTTTATTTTGCGACGTTGGGTTAGCTTCAGTAGCCATTGGGAACTTCTTTCCGGATTAGGAGAAACAGTTTTGCTTGATGTCGTTAATGCCAATAAGCTCGGCGAACAGGCCACCAGCTACAGCTACAGCTGCATTTCGCTTTGCGGTTGCGCCCTTTTTGCTGTGGTACGCACGCCATATAATATTCACGCCTTTTTTGACGGATCCGAACCGCTTGACTAACTTATATCCAACTTTTGCAGCAGCTCCCAAGGCATTAGGTTGGCACCCACTGTAGCAACACAAACAGTCCAGAGACCAAGGCCAGCGCCCTAGCTGACCGGCTCAGGTCCTATCGGCCCACATCTGAGGACCGGCTGGTTGCCGGTACTGCGCGCGGCAGTGAAAAGACGATTGTCCACGGGGTGCAGCAGTATGCCGGTGAGCAGGTCTCCGACGGCACTCGGCCGCGGAAGAGGACCGAAGCGCTGATCGAACGGATCAAAGGATCGGCTCAAACCAGCGAACCGGCCTCGGCCGCCATCGAAGACATCATGAGCAAGCTGCAGCGGATCAAGCAACAACAAGCCAGTGAGCGGCAGCCACCGCCTGCTGAACACAATCGAGCAACGAAGCCGACACCAGAGGGCCCTCAGCTCAGCTGAGCGGCCTTTTGGTGTGAACGTAAGAAACCCACGGAATCCGTGGGTTTCTTCGACGTAGAAAGCAGGAGCCCTCGTCCCTTGCTATTTATACGAGGATGCATGCGATTCGGATAACAGCAGACATGAAATGAACCGCTTTACCGCCGATGCTTCACAGCAGTTTCCTTTTACGCGGAGCCAGAGCGTTGAGCGCAGGAAACGTACGTAGATAAAAAAGAAGCCCCACACCGCTTGGCGATACGAGGACTTCCCATCAGCACTGATTGTCAGCTCAGTTGCTTTCATTGCTTTTGCAGTCTTTTCAGCGCCCACCTGTTCGCGTAAGAGACGTCTGGCCCCGTTTTGATTGTTTTCTGACGATCTACCGACCCATGTGATGCCCTGAATGGAGACGGATAAGAAATGCTGAAGGAGAAAAGTTTAAAAGTCCCTGACAGGGGCGAGCGATACCACTCCTGCATGGAGACTTCCCCCCTCTCACCCCAGAAATGGGATTCATGGAAACGCTCGGAGCCTGTCAGTTTGTTTGTGTAAGCCCCTAGTCACGTCCGTTATTCAGGGATCGTAATACTCACGTCAAATACGGTTCAATCCGCTCCGGGTACGCCATCGCCAACTGCTGCAACGCCTGCTTCCAACCGTTCGTCCCGGCCCCTTCCACCAGATGCGACCCGGCACCAGCCCGCGGCGTGCGGCCCTTCTTCTGCGCATCCTTGAAACGCTCCCTCGCCCGCTTGTCCTCGATATTGCAGATCGCCAGCCACAGCATCTTCACCGCCGCCGCATCGGAAGGAAAATGGCCTCGGGACTTGGTGACCTTGCGCAGCTGGTAGTTCATCGACTCAATCGCATTGGTCGTGTAGATGACCTTGCGCAGCTCCGGGGGAAACGCGAGGAACGGGGTGAACCGCTCCCACGCGTTACGCCACGTCGCCACCGCTGAAAGATACTTCCGCCCCAGCTCGGACGCTTCGAAATCATCCAGGGCCTTGGCTGCGGATTCGATGCTCGGGGCGGTGTAAATGCTCTTCAACTGCGCACTGACGGCCTTGCGGTCGCCGTAGGACACGAACCGGTTCGCCGCCCTGATCAGGTGCACGACGCAGGTCTGCACGGTCGCACGAGTCCAAGTCGCCTCGATCGCCTCGGGGAAGCCGGTCAGGCCGTCGCAGCAGGCGATGAGGACGTCCTTTACGCCCCGGTTGGCCAGCTGCGCGCAGACTTGCGCCCAGAACTTCGCGCCCTCGTTCTCGGTAACCCAGAGGCCCAGCACGTGCTTGATGCCCTCCACGGTGACGCCGATGGCCATGTGGGCGGCCTTGTTGCGGACCTGATGCCCGTCGCGGACCTTGATCACGATGGCGTCCAGGTAGAGGATCGGGTAGAACTCCTCGAGTGGGCGTTCCTGCCAGGCCGAGACTTCCTCCAGCACCTCGTCGGTGATCTTGCTGATCGTGTCGTGGGACAGCTGGGTGCCGACGGTCGTTTCCAGATGGTAGGCGATATCGCGGACGGTCATGCCGCCGGCGTAGAGGGAGATGATCATTTCATCCAGGCCGCCGGTGCGCCGTGAGCCTTTGGGCACCAGGGTTGGGGTGAAGGTTCCGGCCCGGTCTCGTGGGATCTGCAGGTCGATATCGCCGGCGATGGTTGACACGGTTTTCGGGTAGGACCCGTTGCGGGAGTTCGGCAGGAACCGGCCGTGGCTTTCGCCTTGTTCGTAGCCCAGGTGACTGCTCAGCTCGGATTTCAGGCCGCGTTCCAGTCCGGCGCGGATGATCTGCTGGATGAAGCCGTCTTTGCCGTCGAGCTGGATCTCTCCGCGGTCGATGAATCCCATGAGCTCGTCGAAGGCCCCGGATTCCTTGACGGCATCCATGGAGCCGAGGGCTGCGAACTTGTCGGCGATGTCTGAGGCGTTTACCACTGGTTGTTCAGCCTGGTCTTTCTGGATGGTCATGTCGTGTTTTCCTAGTCTCTTTCTATCAATTGACTAGGGTTCTTACACAATCAGCCTGACAGGCTCAACGCTCGATTGACGCAATGGTGGTCCCTTAGGGTTCTTCGTATGCTCGATAGGCACACCAAAATCTGAGTTCGTTGTCAATGGCCCTAGAGCCCTGTCTGTCAGGGCAAATGCATCTATGCAACACACACCCGCAGCACAAGACCCACCAGAGTAGCGTCCTCAAAAGAAAACTCCGCGACCACGAGCAGGCAAACGCAAGTGTTAGAAACGTACCTAGCGACGTCACAAGAAAGTCGCACGCGCTGAACCGTTCGGAATTAAAACGGAAGCTTCCCCTCCTACTAAAGTATGATTTACAAGCAGATTCGTCTTCACTACCGTGTAATTTATCGGTTAGTAAGAGAAAAATAGTCGTCCGCTCAATTGATCTTTTCTCGAACTCTCGCAGAAAGCATCGGTTGTAGGAAGCTTCAGCCGATTATCATCACTGTTACACTCAATGAGGAGTACCCGATGTTCAAGAAAAGTACGGTTATGTTGTGCTCCGCAACTCTGGTCGGTGCCTTGCTTGCAGGAGTTCCGTCCGGTGCGTTCGCTGCCTCTCAGCAAAGCACTGGAACTATTGCTACTTCTGTAGCTGTTGACTCGTCAGGTGAAATTAGCCAGAAGGAAATGGAACAGCTGGAAAAAAACGTGGAGACTCTGTTCACGCGCTATATCCAGATGGATTCTTCGGGTCAGTTCTTTGTGAACACAAAGAATCTTGCTGAGGATGGGGTTCAGGACAGGACAGCTGAGTTACGTATGTTGAGCGACTCGTTAAACCTGATGGCTGAGAAAGAATCTGAGCAAGCAACTAACGAGATTGAGCGCCGTACTCCTGGGAAAACACTCCAGCCCTACGGATCGACAGAATTCGCAAAGTGCGTAATTTTGAACGGTTTGGGCATCCCCGCTCTAGGTGGATCTCCGGGCATCATTTCAGCTATAAAACTCGGAATCAGCTCTTGGAACTGGGGAATTGCGGCAAAAGCAGTTGCTAAGTTCCTAGGCCCTGCTGTCGTAAAGTCTTTGGGCGGTCCTGTGGGGATTGGCGTGGCGCTGGGATGGGGCGCATGGAGTTGCCGCGGCAAACTATAAAGGAGTTGAAATGGAAAATTCTGCTCGCTCAAGTAGAGCGCTAAAAACTGTCCTGACCTTTGTATGGGTTCTGCTAGTTGCCCGAATCATTACTGGTCTGACGATTTCACATGATCTTTCTTCAATGCAGGCGTGGTTCTCGGTTCAGGCTTGGATTGCACCTTTAGGGTTTGCTGTCATCGGCACTGTTATCTATTGGAAGAACTCTGCGAATAAATAATTAGCAGGATCTAGGACGCTTGATGACTGCTAGGAAAACTTTTCTAGCGGTCGTCGAGCGTCCTTTCTCGGCTACCTAAGAATTCTCTCCTAGTACGTGAATATGGTTGCTTGCGAGCAAACCTGGCTACGGACTGCGGGCAAAGTTCAGGGACCCCCGTCTAATGTGATCAAAGCGGGCCGTACTTGGCCATGAAGCGTCTGTAGATAAAAAGAAGCCCCATACCGCTTGGCGGTACGAGGACTTCCCAATGATATATGCACGGATCACAATCCCAACTTATACAAGTTAGGCGGTCCAGCTTCTGTCTAATATTCTACTTTGGTGACCCCAACGAATCAACTAGCGGATTTTGGTAGCTTCCTGGCCGGCGCTCGGTTTCAAACCTACTTGGATTGCTGCCAGGACGACCGCAAATTAGCTTTAGCTACCTACACGTGGAACTCAAAGCTCGCGGCGGAACTTTCACGAGTTCTGGGACACGTTGAAGTTGTCCTCCGCCATGCGATGGATCTGCAACTTCGTATCTGGAATTCGGCCCAACCTCTCACCCTCGGGCAGCCGAACTCTAACGATGCTCGTCAACGCAACGGCGGCAATTCCGAAGAGTGGCTCAAGCACCCGGCGCCGCTGTTGTTCAAACTCGTCAATACGAGAACGCGCAAGGGCAAAATCTTGTCAACCTACGAGGGTGCCTTGCGGCGGGCTATTGACGGAAGCAACGAAAGAGACCCAGCCCACCCCAGGCATGGAGCCCACATCACGCACGATGACATCATCGCACACACCACCTTTGGTTTTTGGCTGCATTTATTGCCCAACCCCAAGCATCGACACACTCCGCTGTCCCAGCTCAGCCAGCAGGAACGGACGAAAGAGCTGGCCGCTAGACGACTTTGGTCTGAAGCCCTGTCCAAAGCCTTCCCAGGCCTGAGCAACGTCTACGTGGTTCAGTACTACCTTCAGAGGGCGCACGCCTTGCGAAACCGCATTGCTCATCACGAACCACTGTTGAATACCGACGCGAAATCATACTTCAGAACCTCCACCCGGCTGCTACACGGAATTAGCCCGGCGGTCGGCAGCTGGGTCGGTGCTACCGCCGAAGTCGTGCAGATCCTCAGAAAACGACCAACCGGGAATTCATGAAAGCAAAACCCTGCGGATGCTATCCCGCAGGGTTCCAGCTTCCTAGCAGGGTCTCGCCCCTAACTTCTGGGATGATCGTTTTACTGCTGTGGCTCCCCGACGGGGCCAGGTTCTAGGTCGGGTTCCTTTGAATCATCTGGCTTTTCCAGGGGATACGCTTCGGCGAGCCACTGTGCGAAGTCATCCTGGAGAGCTTCGGGGACTGGATCCATTCGCTCAGGTGTGCGGTGCTCACGTCGGCAGCCGGCCATCCCTCCCTTATCTGCTGGCGCGTTCACGATATCCAGGACGTCGGGCAGGCAGCGCAGGTTCCAATACACCAGATCACTATTCGGAGTCTCGGACCCGTAGTTCGCCGCCGTCCACGACGTATATAACCCGACCACGTGCGCGACGACGTTCGGGTGGAGGAACCAGCAGGTGGGGATCATGTTCGTGCTTTGCCCGGCTCCGTAGGTTGCGTTCATCCAGGGCAGCCACTGGTTGATCTCAGTGAGCAGCTCCGAGATTTGCTTCGGGTTGGCCGTATAGAGGTTCCAAGGTGCTACCTCTTGTTCGGGTCTTATGTTGGTGAGTCGTTCCAGCTGGTTCGTGAGTTCCACAAGAACTGTTTCTTGTGCGGCGAGGCCTTGCTCGACTTTTTCTTGCCGTTCGATCAGCGGCTCAACCAGCGGAACGATCAGCTCGAGGACATCATCGGTGGGTTGCGTATCGCTCATCGCGCACCGCCAAGGGTTTCTGCCGGATCGCTACCTGCCAGGGTTTGGGTGGGTTCGTGGAAGATCTTGCCGCACCTGCGCAACGTCTGATCCTTCATCTCATTCAGCTCCTGGTGGTCTTTGCGCTGCCACACCATCTCGGTATGCACCACATGCGGCGGCAGATTCCGATACACCGCGGTGGCCTGCCCGAAGCGCAGATGCTTGAGCTCTTCAGCGCGCACGATCGCTTTCTCCTCGGAACTAGTGGTCCTCGAGCCTCCACTCTTGCTAGAAGAATGGCTGATGCGTGCCTTATTTCGGACGCCCATGTCGTTGGCGTAGGTCTTCAGGTCTTCGCTGTTGATGCCGGGGAATATCAGCTTCAAGCTCGCGTTGGATTCGATGGTTTTCGCTTCTTCCTTGCCCCAGCGTGCTTCGTTCTGGATGAAGGATTGGCTGATGCCGATCACTTGGATGCCCCGTCCGCCGGTATCAGTGATCAGTTCGCTCATGTTGCTGAATGCGGCAACGTTTGGTGCTTCGTCCAGGACCATGCGGAAGACAGGCCAGAGCCGGCCGGAGGCGAACTGGCTGGATTTGCGGCGAGCTGCCCGATAGACCTGGTCAGCGAACATCGTGCTCAAAGTCCCCAGCGGGGATTTTTCCCCGTCAACCACGATGTGCAGGGTGTTCGGCCCTTCAAGGAACGTGTTGATGTCGAAGGCTTCCTCCTTGCGGAATCGGAATTGCGAGAGCACTTTCTCGGTGACCAAGGGTTCGGCTAGGGAGAGGAGGGTGGCTTTGATGGAGTCTTCGGTTTCGCCGGCCCGTGATTCGGTGCGCTCACGCAGGGGTTGGATGAAGGCCCTGGATTTGTGGTGGTCTTCGAGGATGGTGATGGGTTCGGGGTTGTGGGAGTCGAAGATCCACATGAGCAGGTCATCCATGGTGCAGTCTTCCAGTGCGGCGGCGTGCAGGAGCCGGCCGAGGACGGTGCCGGCTTTGGCGCTGAACCATGACCCGTTTTTGGTGCCTTCCATCGGGGCGGCGTTCGCCCAGGCTTTGCCGCGCTCGAGGGCTTCGTCTTCGTCTTCGCACCCGTAAATGGGTGTCCAGTTCACCCTGGTCGGCCAGCCGGTGATGTTTTCCCAGTCGCACACAAATACGTGCCCTTGTTTTTCCCGGGCAATGGCGGTCCAGGCGACCACATCGGGTTTCGTGGAGGTGGCTAGGACGGGGCCTGGGGCGTTGAGGATCATGGGGATGACGATGCTGGAGGTTTTGCCGCCGCGGGCTGGGGCGTAGACCCACATGCTGTCTTCCAGTTGGATATACAGCGGGGTTTTCTTCGACGCATTGGCATAGACGGCCAGGGCGATGAATGCTTCGGCGGTCTTCTTCGTGACCTGCGCCCCATAGATTTGGCGGGCTTTGCGCCAGGCGGAGGTGAAGCCCATCATTGACGTAATCGCGGCCCCTTGTGGGGTGAATTTCTCAGCCTCGTCCCGCGAGCTTCCCCAGATTTCGGTGAACAGCACATATGCCACGATCAGTAGGGCTGCGAAGCCGCCGAGGATGAACCAGGACGCGGTCGGCCAGGCGAGGTTCTTGTCGATGGCGGCTTGGACCAGTTCCATGGGGTTCCACGAGATCCCGGTGCCGGTGGGGGTGAGTCGTTCGCCCCAGTTCAACGCCACCAAGGCCAGCCCGGCGAGGGCGGCGATGATCAGCCAGGCGGGGATTTCGCGGTTACGCTGCGTGGGGTTCGAGCTCATCGGTGATCACCTCGTTCATTTTCTGGGCGGTGAGGGCCTTGTCGGTGTCGGTGAGGATTTTCTCCACGTCGCTGCGCAGGTGCTTGACCTCGAACGGAGCTTCGTTGCCGATCTTCATCAGGCACGTGCCAGTCGCCAAGTTCAGGATCGTGCCATAACTGGAAGCGGGCAGGTCGAACATTTCCACTGCAGCCCGCGCATCCGGGGCTTTCTTCTGCTGATACACCAAAACGGTGTCGCATTCCTTGATGATCGCCTCAGCTTCGGTGCCGGGCGGGATGTCTGAGACGTGGTGGAACATGAACCAGTTCGACAGGCCGATGGCGCGGGAGACTTTCTGGTTGCGGCGGATGACTTTGGCGACGGAGGTTTGGACGACGTGCCAGGCTTCTTCGACGATGAAGTGGGTTTGGCGCCGGTTCTTGGCCCGGAAGAGCCGGTTGGTCATCCACGTGTTGATCACGGTCATGATGATCGCCAACGCCGGCCCGGTCTCTGGCAACTGGGAGACATCGAAGACGGTCAACCCGTCAGCCAACACGACGTTTTCTGAGGTTTCGCCGTCGATTAGGCCGGAGAGGTCTTCATCGACGAACCGTTCCAGTTCGAATGCCAGATCGTACCCCCATTCGCGCAAGACTGTCCGTTCGATCTGCAGTTCCTCGCAGTCAATCGGGGAGGGGTCGAGCATGCGGGCGATGACCAAGCCGATGGTGGGGGTACGGCCAGCAGCGCGGGTTTCTTTCAGCACGCGGTGGTGGGCAGTGCGCATGGCTTTGCCTTCGCGGGAGGAGACAGGCCGGCCGAGGACTTCGGTGGCAACCGCGCGCAATAGCTGAGCTTGGCTTGGTGGGGCTTCGGAGCCGTTGGTTCGGGTGTCTTCGACTTCAGGGGAGATGGCCGGGTCGAAGATGTTCAGGCAGGCGCCGCCTCCACCGATTTTGAAGGTGATCGGCTCGCGCCCGAAGAATCGGGACAGGGCTGCGTATTCGCCTTCTTCCGGGTTGGAGTCCGAGGGTTTCTTGTCGACGACGATGACGTTGCGGTTCAAGATCAGCGGGCGCAGGCAGCCCCAGGTTTTGCCGCCGGAGCTTTTGGCGGAGCCGAGGTCGCCGATGAGAATGACGTTGGCGTTGTTCACGGTGTTCGGGTAGGCGAAGATCGGGTCGTGCATGACACCCCACCCTGATTCCAGGTCCAAGCCGAAGAGTAGGCCTTTGTAGGAGGTGGGAGACCAGGGGACGGCGAGGTTGCTGATCTCTGTTTGCCGGGTGGTGCTGATTCCGCCTTCAGGTGCCGGGTCGTAGAGGCCGTAGGCGGATCCGGTGCGGGAACGGCGGCCAGCGTCCCAGGACACGTCCGGGCGGAACATGTCCGCGGGTGCCTGGGTGTAGCCATTTTGATTGCTTGCTAGTTTGCTCGTTTGTGTTCGAGCTAGTTTCCTGGCTTGCTTAGCGGCCCTCCGGTCCTTCCTCGAATGTTTCTTCGTGTCTCCTTGGCCGGCGACTGTGCTGGCAGGGGAGGTGGGACCGGATGCGGTCTTCCCAGATGTGCTGGCGTCTGCGGGGTTGGTGGTGGTGCCGGTTTTCTTGAAATATTTCATGATTAACGGATCCCTCGTCCTAGCGGCATCACGGCAGCCAACGCCATATGGTGGCGGTCATCGAGCCAGATCAGCCGCTCGATCCCGCAATCAGTGGCCACCGATTCAATCTGTGTGGACACAGCCAGCAGTTCTTCTTCGGACTGCACAGTGAAGCTCAGGTACGCACCCCATTTCACTCCGTGATGCCCGCTGCCGGGCATGAGGTCGGCGCCGCGCTGGTCCGAGGAGCTGGACATGACGTGTTCGGTGCCGTCGCTGACTTTGCCTTTCTCTGCATCGGATTTGCGCTTGGCCTTGTCACTGGTGCGATCAGAGACCGCTTGGGCACGGGCGGTGCGGGCATCGACAACTTCGTTGACCCACGACACCGAATGGATCACTGCGGGCACGATCCCGTTGACCAGCTGCCGCATGGATTGGACGGGAAGGGCGGAGCCGGCCATGAACCCATGGCGGGGAATGTAAGCCACTCGTGTGTAGGCATGGTTGTTCACCAGTACTGCTTTGGACGTTTTTGTGGCGTCCAGACGCTGCCAGACCGAACTGAGGTTTTGGTCTGGGTCGTCGATGCTGACCTCGTACGGGTCTTGTAGGTGGGAGAGGAGTGCTGCGGCCATGTTGGAGTTCACCGGCCGGAAACTGCGGATCGCTTTATGGGTGACTGCTTGGGACATCAGGGCGTGGGCTTCGCTGACGATCGCGTCATGCACCGCCCGCGGGCCAGGGGTTTGGGCGGTGATGGCGCGCTGCAGTGCGGCGAGGTTGTCGAAGCGCAGCACCCAGTAGGAGCGGTGCTGTTCGGCCTTCTGCTCCACATCCAGGCATAGCTCTTGGTAGGAGCGGACCAGGTGGTCATGGGCTTGGGGGTGGACGTAGTCAGAGAGCCAGGAAATGTGGTCGGTGATGTCCAAGGGGACGGAGCGGGTGAAGCTTTGGATGTGGGAGATGGCGCTGGTGCGCCGCGCTGCCCGGGCGAGGACTTTGCCGAATCCGATGAACGGGATGTCTTCGATGTCTTCTTCCACGACACCGCCGGTGCTGCCGCGCACTTCGAAGATCGCGGTATAGAACACCGGGCTGGTGTTCGCATGCCTGAACACGGTGAGGCGTTCGCGGGTGTTGAAGGGGACTTCGGTGGCGCTCATCTTCCCGATCATCAACGGGGCCGGCTGGTCGGTGGCTTTGCGGCGTTGGGCCCTGCGCACTGCGAACCCTTTGGGGCGGGCAGTTTTCGGCTGGTTCGAAGTTTTCTGTTTGTTCTGTGTTCTCTGCTTATTTTGGGTGGCGTGCTGGTAGGTTCTCAGGCGCTCTGCGGCGATCTGTTCGTGGACGGGATCGAAGACATCGGTGCCGGTGGTTTTCTGCCAGATCCGGTAGGCCCGTTCGGCATAAATGGCTGCCAGGCTGCGGCCTTCATTGATGGCGGTAGGCATCGTAGTCAGGATGCTGGCCACGGCCACGAAGAGCGCCGCGACGAGGAAGAAGAAGCTGAACGATCCCAACATGACCAGGAACGCGGAGAGCGCGAGACCAATGAAGAGGAGGAGCTTTTCGGGCAGGGAACGGCCTGAGAGCAGTCCGCGGGACTTGAACTCACCGCCGAGGGCAACGTGACGAGTCATGAGGGTTGATCAGTCCTTAAACGAATCCCAGGTATCGGGGTCGGAGTCCTGTTGGGCGATGCGGGCTTGGGCTGCCGCGTTGGACATGGCGTAGCGGGCGTTGGCGAGCATCCCGACCTTGCCGGTGTGCAACGGCCGATACGCCTTGCTAGAGGTGGCATTGGTTGGAGAGTTAGGGCCTGCGGGCTGGGTTTGCCGGCCGGAAGCACCAGCAGCCTGGCCAGAAGTGCCAATACCGGCACTGTCGAAGGTCGGTTCTCCAGCAGAGCCACCTTCAGGATTGCGGCCTGAGGAACCCGTTGTCCTTGGAGCACCCGCGCCGCTGGAACCACTGGCATTTCCTGTGCTGCCTGTTCGGGGGCTGGTTGGCCGTTCCATGACCTCGGTCGGAGTACCCTGCCCAGGGCTGCCAGGCGACGACTGGCCACCAGAAGAACCCTGCGGCTGGCCAGCATCCGGGCCGCCGGACGCGCCGGCCCCTGAAGGTGGGGCTGAACCATCCTCACCGCCACGCGCAGCTGAAGATCCCTGGCTGGCAGCACCGGTACTTGCTGCTCCAGCACCTGCTGCAGTACCGCCGCCCGATGTACCGTTACCGGCCCGGGGGGCAGGCGAAGGTGTGCTGGAAGCATTGCCGCGGCGTGAGGAGATCGCGCGACGCACGGCTCCTGCGCCGGCACCGGCGAGTGAGCCGGCCATGCCACCTGCCGCAGCGCCGACACCAGCAGAAATTTCAGGGGAGATCCCGCCGAAGTTCGCTTCACGGCTTTGGATGATGGGCATCCACCGGAAGATCGCTGCGGGGGAAAGAACGATCAGCAGCATGATGAATGCGGTCGCTCCGAGGTTGCCCACATTGACCAGCACATCGTCGGTGCCTTCCTTGAACGCGGTCTGCGAGGCCAGGACCCCGAAGACGGCGCCCATGACGAGGAAGACCACGGGCTTGAGGATCAGCAGGGTGGCGAGGGTAGAAGCGATCTTCAGTACGTAGCGGCGGGTTTTCGGCGAGATGAGCATGCCGATCAGGGCGGCGATGGCCAGTCCCATGAGCTGCTGGAAGATCGGGATGAGCAGGAAGTAAATCATCAGGGCGATCGAGCCGATGAACAGCATCCCGAAGAAGATGATCGCCGCCAGCGGGCCGAACCAGCTGCTGGATTCCAAGGAAGCGAAGCGGGAGATCACGGTGATGAAATTACTGATCATTTCCGCGGACCAGTTAGTGGCCCCGGAGGTCAGTGGGGCGATGCGCTGCTGTATTTCGTTCATGGCCCACGGACCGTAGATCACCAGGAAGAGGCTGACCGGGAGGTAGTAGAGCAGGGAGTTGCTGAAGTCGTCGTCGCTGATCTCTCCGTTGCTGTGGTGCTTGAATAAGGTGAGCAGCATGATGGAGAGCCCGACGACGCCGATGCCCGCGTAGAGTGCCCAGCGGTCTTTGAACTCTTGGCTGGAGGCGTCGAATTCGGTGGTGGAGGTGAGCTCTTCGAGGACTTTTGAGGTGAGTGCGATGGATTCTGATTTGCTGCTGTTGGCGACTTCTTCGAGTCCGCTTTTGGGGTCGGCAACGAAGTCGATGGTGTTGCCGATGGCGTCCATGGCGTTCAGGACCGATCGGCCGATCTCGCTTTGGCCCATCCAATTTCTCAGAGTGCCTGAAGCCCACCCCATAAGGAATTCATTAGCTTGCTGTCTGATGCAGAAAGTAACGCTTTGCTGTCCCGCACCCGTGGAACTCAGGGCCTCGCACAAATCCATCGCTGGTTCCTGCTTGATGATCAGCGCGTCAGGGTCCGGATACATGGCGTGCAACGCATCGCGCGTCTGTTCTTCGCAGTTGCGGGTATCGAAGTTGAGGAAAGATTCCATGCTGCGGTAGTACGTGAAATTGCTGCATTCGTCGGCGCCGATCTCCGTGATGACATCATGCAGCAAGGTGTTCTTATCGTCATCCGATAAGTTCTCGTACCGCTTGACCTGGTCTTGGCTCAGAACCTCAGAGACATTTTCATCTGTTCCGGTGGCTTGGGCCGGAGCCGCTAGACCTAGGGTGAGCAAGGCAGCGAAGACGGCGGTCAGCAACCGCCTCATCGTGCAAGCTCCATCCAACCATCGCGGCTTAGCGGATTGCCCTTGGAGTCCACGAAAATTTGGTTCAGCAGATCGTTCGGCGATTCTGGAGCTTTCTCGCCATCGGCAATGATCAATTGAGATTCTGCACGGACGGGCGTCGGCGAGAGATCGAGCTTCCAATCGCTGCCGTCCCACACCAAAGCTTGATTCTGAGTACGGATTTTAACCGAGGGACCAATAGCTCTTCCGTCGAGAATGAGCCCTGGATCGTCAATCTTGAGTGCCACGGCAATGTTTGCTGATTTGCCTGATTCGCAGTTCTCGACCTTGTAGATCGCCGGAGAGATCAGGCTGCTTTCAGCGGAGGCTGAATTATTGGAGACCAGTGAAGCTGTGGCGTTGATGTACTTCGTGTTGTACTCGCCCGAAGCGGTGATCTGCTGAAGCGTTGCCTTCTGGTTCTTCCAGTTTTCAGGGGAGTAGGAATCGGCCGCCACATAATTAACGGCAGCACGGACGGCGTCTTCACACGAAGCCGTGTATCCAATAGGGGTTTTGCCGTCGGGTGCCGTCCCGGTTCCGCCTTCACCGAGGCGGATGCTGGAGACAGGGAACCCGTACTCGCTGGTTTTGGCGGGTGTGGCAGGGGTGGTGGCCGCCGAAGAACCGGGTTGATCCTGATTCTGGGACATGAGGACGCTGGCTACCACGACGAGGGCGATGGCCACCACAGCGACGATGAGGACAATAATTCTGCGGCGGCTGGCCATTAGAGCATCCCCGCTAATTTCAGGACTGCACCGATGATGACACCGAACGCGGCAACCGCGACCAGGGCAATGCCGCGGCGTTTCATCTCATCGGTATGCTCGCCGAGCTCTTCGTAGTGGCCTTGCTTTTTCGCACCGGCGAACTTGCCAAGACTGGTCAGCAGCTTCACGGCCACATAAATCAGTACGACGCCCCAGATGACGCCGAGGATGATGCCCAGTGCGCTGTCGAATCCATCGCCCAAAGGCGAGATGTCGGGGGAGACGCCCTCGAACGGGTTTTTCACGGTCGTTGTGGTTTCTTCGGTTTGTTCCGCAACGATTCTGGGCGCGGTGTGTACTGGTGCGAACACGGGCTAGTTCTCCTTGGTGTTTCGTGGGGTCGTGTCGTTGGAGGCTGAGCGGAAGAGTCCGGCGCTGACGGCAGCGGCGACTTTCTCGAAGGCGCGCACTGACTCGTCAGTGGCTAGCTGCCAGTCGATCAGCCCGTTCGTGTCCAGGGCCGGCTCATAGGGGACGGCCAGGAATGTGGCGGTCTCGCCGAGGGCTTGTTCGAGCATCTGGCGCAGTTCTTTGCAGCGCTCCGCGGCCACGGCCCGTCGGTGGGAGCCCGGGGTGATGACCAGGACCGCATGCTCACACAGGCTGGCATAGTGCTGGTTGCCGGTGACGTGGGACATCGCCTGCAGTTGCTCGACGGTGCGCAGGACAGAGACGACGGATTTGTCGTTGAGCTCTACTGGGAAGACGAGCTGGTCGGTGGCGTCGATGCCGGCCAGCCAGTTCTCGGCACGGGTGTTGTTTCCGGTGTCCAGGACGACGACGTTCCAGAAACGCTGGACGACTTCGAGCAGTTCGTTGAAGGTGGGGCGGGTGAGCATTTGCATCCGGTCTGGATCTTCATCGGAGGCCAGTACGCTGAAGCGGTTGTCGCCTTGCGGGCGGGTGTAGTACTGGACATCGCCGCTGCGGGTCCGTTCGCTTTTGAGCTGCTCGAGCGCGTCGAGCAGGTCGATGATGGTCATGTTCGACCCGTTGGAACGGGTTCGCACCCCGAGAGTGCCCATGGTTTCGTTGTTGTCCATGGCCAGCACGTTGTGATCCGAGGTGTTGCCGATGGTTGAGGCCAGGGCGACGGTGAGAGAAGTTTTCCCTGCGCCGCCGGCAGGTTGGGCGATGGTCACTGTCACCGGCCGCGGGTAAACCCTGCGGATTGAGGCGAGCGTGGCCCGGCGTTCCAGTTCTTGGGGTCCTGGTTTCGGGGCGATCAGCCCGCCAGTGAAGGTGCGGATCTTTTTCTGCCATCCTTCTTCGGCTGGCAATGGTGTTTCCAGGGCGTCGGAACCGGTGATGGCACTGCTGAGCGTTCCCGAAACCAGCGGTGTCCCTGAGCCCAGTAGTGTCCCTGATCCCGGAGTCGTCCCGGATGCCGGGGATGCCTGTGCGGAATACGGATGCCCAAGAGCGTCAGCTGAATCTTGTCCCGCAGTGCTTGGGCTGGCAGTGCTCGAAACAGCTGCTGGATTGTCGCCGGCTGGTTGCTGGGTGGGTGGGTTGCTGGTGTCCTTTTCGTTGGGTGCTGGTTTCACCAGAAGGTCTGTTCTCATGCGGCGGCGTTCTTCGCCCGGCCAATCCCCGCTCATGCAGGTCCCCTTTCGTTCATCAAACCAATAGTATCAATTAGTATTGAAAATATAAGCTTCAACACTAAACAATACTCAACGGGGATTGCCATGAACCAGAGAATGCACCGCACCACGCACCACGCTAGGGAACACTCTCGCCGCCGTGCCGCCACGGCAGGGCTCGCTCTGGCCTTAGCCAGTGCGCTGCTTGCTAGCTGCGCGCCAGCCGACCCAGAAGACACGCCGGGGGATGAGAACGGGATCATGCACGACATCCACGCCTCACCGGAACAATCAGCCATCGAAAAATGGAGCCCCGAGATCGCCCAAGAAGCCAGCGACGTCGCCACCAACGCCGCGACAGCCTACGCCCGCCCCGGCCTGGAACAGTCCCAATGGTTTACCGGGCTGCGGCCCTACCTTTCGGACGACGCGCAACGCACCTTCCAGAACGTCTCGAACCTGAACATCACCGCCACCAAAGTCACCAGCACCGAAGACCCCGTCAAAGGACGGTCACCTGCGATCGCCACCGTCACCGTGAATACCAACACCGGCTCCCTGGACTTCCTGCTGAGCCGGGCTGATGGTGAATGGGTCGTCGAAAAGATCACCAGCACCAAGTAATGCGACGCTTCAGACTCATCAAAATCCTCGCCATCACCCTGATGATCTTCTTCGGCGGCATTTTCCTCTCTCTGACCATCCTCGGACCACGAGACGCCACGGATCCCCGGACTATGGACTGCAACCCGAACAGCAGCATCGGGGACAACATCAACGTCACCCACCTGCCAACCACCCCAGTCGGCAGCTACACCGAGAAACAACTGGCTAACGCCGCGATTATCATCAACGAAGCTAGCACCGCAGACCTGCCCCAACGCGCGGCCATCATCGGACTGATGACCTCCATCCAGGAAAGCAGCCTAACCATCCTGGCCAACGACGGGAGCTGGGAGTACCCGAAAGGTACCCGCATCATGACCAAAAACGAATGGGAACAAGCCAAAGAGGTGGCCGTGGCTTCCTTGGATGAACCGCATGAAGGCGTCGGGCACGCTTGGGATGCCATGGGCACCTTCCAGCAACGGCCCAGCGCCGGCTGGGGCACCGTCAAACAGATCATGAACCCCACCTTTGCGGCCGCGCCCTTCTTCGACCGCCTCCAGAACATCGACGGGTGGGAAGAGCTGCCCTACGAGCAAGCCGCCGAAGCCGTCCAAGCCTCCGGCCTGCCTGATAACTACGCACAACGCAGGGACGACGCGGAACTGATTTATGCAGCCCTGCAAGGCACAGAAGTCACCGTCACCGACCAAGACGAACCCCACGCCACATGCGATAACGGAACCGAAACCCGCAACCCGAAAAAGATAAACATCCCAAACAACGATTCGGAGTGGGTTTTCCCCTTGGAAACGTTGACGAAGATCTGGCATAACTACGGCGAATCCCGCGGCCCCTACCCGCACGCCGGCGAAGACTTCGCCGCCCCGGAAGACACCCCGATCTACGCGGCAGCCGCCGGGCAAGTCATCCGCGCCAGCTGCGATGACCTCGTCGTCGGCCGCTCACCCTGCCAGATCGAAATCGACCACGGCACCCACGACGGCGCCCAGATCACGACCTTATATGTTCACATGTTCCCGGATGATCTGATCGCGCACGTCGGCGACGAAGTTGAAGCAGGAGAACAGATCGCCCAGGTGGGCACCAACGGCAACTCCACCGGTTTCCATCTGCACTTCGAAGTATGGAAAGACGGGCAAATCACGAACCCGATGGAGCTGCTCGAGCAGCAAGAAGTCACGATGCCTGGATAAAGTCCCGCCGCTGCTGCCTCCGGCACAGCACCGCATCCACCAGCCCCAACGTCATGCCTACCAGGACACTGAAAATCGCAGGATAGATGAACAAGTCCGTAATCCAGCCCAGTTGCCGGTTCGCCAACTCGGCCAGATGCCCCAGCGGGGCGGCGATGACCAGGCCGAAGCCGAAGCCCATGAGCTTCTTGGAGTAGTACGGAATCCTGGATACCGACTCGGTAGCTGCCCTCATCAGCGGGGCCACCAGGAACGAGGAAACAATTGCCGGGTAGATATAGAGCGCGAGCTTATATAAGACCACCAGCGGGTTATCCCTGAACGCATTCAACCCAACATCAGAATAGGAACTGCCACTGAACACGAACAGGACACCCATCAGGGCGGCAGAAGCCGGCAACGCGACAGTGGAGAGTTTCAGGATCTTGCTGGCGATCTCGGGACGGTTGATGCCATGGGAAATCTGTATGCCGCCACAGAAGAACACCAGCGCAATACCAATATGGGATACGAGGTTCGCAAAATTATGGGATCCCGCAAGGGAATCAACGAACTCATAGACCGGGTCAACAGCCAAAGACAAGACGAGGGCCATGCCTAAATGGGTGAGCCACAACCAGAGATTCCCGATCCCTTGGATCAGGCGAGGAAGGCGGGCGATGAGGGCTGCGAGGAAACTGGTGGCAAGGATTGCAGACACCCAGCTCGAAACCGCCACATCATTCATCCTAAATGACGGTCGAAGCTCTCCCGGTCGCGTTCCTGCTTGCCCACCTGCTGCAAACGTTGCTCAGTGCAACTGAGCAACTGCCCGACCGGAACTGTATTAACCCAAGTCGAACGGCATTCTTCAACCCAACCAGCTTCTTTCCCCGTGAGCACTTCAGAGATCACTAAAGCCGACACGCCCGGCCACCCAGCATGCTCACACACCGCCAGTGCCACATCTTCACGCAACCTGGTGCGCAGCATCTTCCATAGCGTCGGCTGATTCACGCCCAACTCATCAGCAATCCTGGCACGCAACGCCCCGTCGTTGGCGAGGTTGAACCAATACAACGCCGCCAAATCATAGGATTCAGGCCCGAGTTGGGTTTCGGTCACTGGCTGATTTTCCAAGCGTTCAGCACTGGCACGGAACAACCCTGGCGATGAAATGAAACCTGGCATCTCACCGACAGCCGGCGACGAAGGAACAAGATCTGAGAAGGCTTCGAATCGGGCGAGCTGGGTGAGAGGATCCAAATCCAGGCCGCGGGAGATGGCAGCGATTGTTGCCGGGGCGACGTTGCCTCGAGCGAGCTGTTGCTTGACCCGCAACCTCGGCAGGTCAGCGACGGCGGCAAGGCGCACGGAACCGGTGCCTGGAGAAACCTCATCCAGCCACGCTTGAAATTCATCGCGCCCTAGCTTCAATTACCGCTCATTCACTCTCATCACATCAACATGCTTACACCGCGCCCTGAGGCTCGGTGCTTTGCCAACGTGTCTCAATTTATCCTGTCTGACGCGTCTGTAATCCCAGTTTAGAGGCGGGGACAAGACACAATTCGGCCACAAAACACCGGACAACCAGAAAACCGGCGCCCAAGACTCTGCTATGGCCGGCGAACGTGCCGGCCGGCGGATGCTTAACGAAGGTGTACTCGCGATAGCCGAACAAAAGCGGAGGCTTGTCGGTAGGGCACGTACGATCATGAGTAGGTTTTGCAGTTGATTCCGGGCGTGGGGACGCCTATCGGAATCGTTGGCCTGCCTTCTTGGGGGCGGTAGCAGTCGCCGTTCAGACCACTCGCAGGGTCCCTGTCACAATTGTGCGGCTGGTCCTCGTCTTCTGTTGTTGGTCAAGCTTGGCTGGACCACCCCGGAAAAGCTTCTTCCAGAGCGTCGCACCGCCATGCCGCCAGCTTCTTCTCCGATCGGGACTGGTGCTGGTTGTGCAGCCAGACACCCAAGGATCGTTCCTTCTCGGATGCGTAGGTCCGGTAATGTGGGAAGTGACTGTGCTCTTCAACGTACTGGACAAGAGCCTCAAACCGGGACTGCCATCGCTCATTGAGTTCGAATTGCCGCGGGTCGATATGCCAGTTGGGAACGTCTTGCAAAAGCACGATTTTAGCGGCGGGCAACTGGCCGGCCTGGAGTTTTTTGCGTTGAACAGCAAGCCAGGCGTGCAAGGAACGCTCGGCGCGGCCCCCGGTGGTGCGGGGAACCCTTTTGTACTCAGCATGGAATGCTGTCAGTTCATTTGCTCGTCGCCGCCACATGCTGGAGGGCCTGTTGTTGTTGCGTGAGGCCACTGCAGCTTCGTGCTTGGCGCGAAAACCGGGTTCATAATGCTCGCGTCGTCGCAGGTGGTAGTGGATGGTGGCAGGACCGCGGTGGCAAAGTTCGGCGATTTCCCGCACCGTGATTCCGGCGAGCAGCAGCTGGTCCCATTCGGGGTGCCTTGAGATGCTCCAGCTGGTCATGGCCTTAAGATACCCTACGCGACGAGCACTGAGGACGGATTCTTGGGATTTGGTGGGGTATTGTAGTCCAGGCTTTTGCATGCCGGTCCCGGCGTGCTTGTATCCTATAGGGGCACCGGTTCTAGTAGGTGCCGTAACCACCGCTAAAAGCGAATGCAGGCTAGCGATACTTACCAAAGTTTTTGAAACTATACCGGTGCTTGTCTCAATGAATGCTCGATCATTCGTTAAATACCCAAACGGTTCTGGTGGGATTTAGAGAGGACATGCATCAATTCAGCACCTGACGGTTGTTATTCTGTTTAGTAGGAAATGGTTTCACACAGGATCGCTGTTCTCGTTGAGAATTTAAGTTTGATTAATTTCGAATGGTGCTCTGAGGGTATTATCGCCTGAGCTGCATGGAGGTTAAAGCCTAAGATGACACGCATTGCGAATGATGCTCAGGTATTTAACGGTGCTCAGATATTCACCGATTCGGCTGAACAGGCTATTTCTTACCTTAAAATGCATACTCCGCTGACAGATTGGTCAGTTTCTCGCGTAATCGATGGAGAGCAGGTCCACTTGCACGTGCAGCCGGATCAGTTGCTCAAAACTGGTCTACGTGTTGAGTGGGAGGAATCTTTATGCAGTCGAATGGCCAATGGTGCTGCTCATATTGTGGAAAATACGCAGCAAGATCCTGACTATTCGTGTATGCGATTTTCAGCCGAGGTGGGGGCCTATGCCGGGTACACCATCAATGATGACCGGGATGAGATGTTTGGTGTCCTGTGCGGGGTGCGCACCGATCCGCTCACTGAGGGAGAGAAAATAGATGAAGAACTCGTTGCCCTCATCAGTTCACTTCTATCTGCCCAATTGAAGTTAGCAAGAGTAGCTGATAGAGAAAGGAGAAATAGCGAGCTATCCGATGCCTTGGCGCAAACAGATGCTTTGACTGGTCTGTTGAACCGACGCGGCTGGGATAAGATCACCAGCGATGCGCAAGAACGTCTCGACGCTTTTGGCGATTCCGTCTCGGTTGCTGTGATAGACCTCAATGGGCTTAAGCAGGTCAATGACAGCCAAGGTCATACAGCTGGAGATTTATTGTTGCAGCGCACTGGTGAGATCCTGAGAGGTAAAAGCACTGAGTCCTGCCGCGTCGCTCGATATGGGGGTGATGAGTTCATGATTTTGGCCAACGGAGTAGCTCCATCCCAGACAGAGGCTTATTTCTCAGTATTCAAAGAGTCCTTGGAAGAGGCAGGGATTCCTGCAGCCATAGGATTCTATTCAGCTCAGCCAGGTAGTACCAACATTGATCAGTGCATTGCCGCGGCTGATGCTTTAATGTATCAGCAGAAATATCAGAGTCGCGTTCGTGCCAGGAAAAACAGCTAACAGACTGTCCTTGCAACGGCCTTTAGAGAACTATATCCATCTAAATGCGCTCTTGCCAAGAAGATCTCTAGATCGAAAACTGTGTTCACTAATATCATTACTGACATGCTATTTTGCTGACCTTATCTACCTCTGCAACCGCTTCTTTGGACGGAATTCGTTCACCGATAACCTCCGTTATGTAAAGTTAAGGCTGTTGTATTGTCAGAACATGCGAACTCACGGTCCCCTCGATAATTCATTGATAACGCAGGCGCCCTGATCCCTGCAGGACAATCGTTGACGGTACTGCCATTCTTGCAACGTGAAACCACTGTTCTTCCGACCTGGTACTGATCACCGCTGTCGCTGCTCGAAGGCGGATCGTTCAACCAACTTTCGGCCTCAAATCTGTCAACGGGAACTTCACTTGGCTGAGGACGAAGAGGGGCTTGGCACGCCCGGTTTATTTGCCAGCGTGGCAGCTCGTTGCCATTCCGAAAGCGCCGCGGAGATGCTACCCAAGTTTCAATCGAGGGATGATCTGACGATTCCTGGGTCCCAGGCTTTGCGGACACGAGGATTCACCGTCCTTCAGCAGCGACGAAGCTACCGCGTTGCGCACGACGTCCGACGGCTAGACGGCCACGTGGTTGGGTTTGTCCGATGCGATCCTCATGGACTCCTAACGCGCCAATGTTCACGTCATCAGCGGTACCTTATAGCAGGAATTGAAATACCAGATCGTAAGAATCGCTCGGTACCCGGTCGCAGGAACTGAAGTACCACTTCGGGCTATTCAGCAATCCCTAGCCGCCACCTGACCTGAGCATTATCATTGCTGTCATCCAACAGTCGCACGATGCTTATTAACTTAGGGTGACGCAAGCAACCCAGTGACGACGGAGGACTCGTTGTTAAATAGTAACCCTCTGCAATAAAACTGTTTACAAAATCAGAAAATTTACAAACTAAAAACTTTCGTAAACTATTTGGGAAGTAAATAGAAGCTCGAATCGACGCATTGGTCTTCGATCCATGTAATGAACTCTAGCCAACTAAATTCCCAGTCGTCGACCATATTAATTACTTCATTGAAGCTATAGTCTCGCCCAACTTCATCCGCTCGGCGTTCTCCGTGCGCGATAGCGTTCCTTCTCTTCACGATAACGTCGAAATTCAACCAGATTCGATGCAGTGGGATCGACGGATCGGAAAAATCAAAAACGTCACATAGAGTGACGACCTGCGTCCTCCTCATATAGGAGCCGTCATTCGGCCAAACATTCGCAGAAATACTTAGATTCGATGGAGAGGTTGCTGATTTCATTAGCGTCATTCCAGCACCTACCCATAAACCTTTCTCGCCCTTATCCATCAGGCTCTGAAACAAGTTTTTGGTTGCGATTAGCTTATACCCCGGTTTAAGTCTTCTATTTCCTGCTCGGGATCGGCTAACTTCCTCCAGTATTGATCTGCATACTTTTTTCAGTAGATTTTCATACGCCGCAAAAGTTAATAGTATGCATAGACCGCGAGATTCACGGGATATGTCGTTAGCTAATCCCGACGTACTATTTCCTGAAATTGCAAGCCTCTTTGCGGAGGCCATCCGATCCATGAAATCCAATCGATGACTCGAAAGATCAAGCATCGCTGGCGAGGAATCTGTCACGGCAATATTCGATACGCCCAGTGACTCGAGGGCGACTGTTAGTAGCGCCGGTAGTAAAACGACGCAGCTCAGGCGAAGCTACCCATTGCGGGTTTGGTACAGGTAAGATGGTTGGATCTTCTGCCAGGGCAAGTGCCGCTCCTACCGTAACAGCTTCAAATAGGTTGACGGGGGTAGCGCCCTTGCGAGTCTTTAGACCCTTAGGAAAAACTTTGTTCAAAAAAGAAAAAGTATCGATGAACTCCGCCTTGTCATCCTTAGACACGCCAATACTTGACATTTCTTGCGCGAAATCGTTTAGAAAGTCTTGAACGGAATGATCGAATTCCTTATATTTTTTCAAAAAAGCAAAGAATCGAAGAACGAAATCCTGCGGAGTCCCATCTTTCCACTTGGACTCTGGTAGAACAACAAAATCCCTAAATAAACTTAATTCGGCGAGCTCTGCAAGAGTGTTTATGAATTCACCCCTATAAACGCTTTGCCGAATTTCATGAGGCGATAGAACAATCCCACCTGTGTTTAGTCGCTCGAAAAGATCAAACCTCACCTCTAGATCACTTTTGTCATTTAATACGATAACTTTGAGAGGCCTATCCTCTAGACCTTCTTTAATATCCTGAGGAAAATCTTCAAATCTAAGCCCCTCAAAATCGGTTAATTTCTCTAGATCCTTTAACTTCAAGGGCAACCCAAGGAGCCCCGCAGCATCCCTAGCACTCTGATCACCTGCGAAATTCACAAGACTCAATAAACGTTGCAAGCCGTCTACAACCTCCCACGAACTGCCGATTCCAGCATTGGTATTCGTTGCCATGAAGAGTGGAGGAACCGGAATGCCGAGAAGGACTGACTCCACGAGTCTCGATTGCCGATCGGATGACCAACGGAATTGTCGCTGGTATATCGGTGCTATATCGATTCGACCTTTAGAGACACGTCTCAGGAGCTCATCTACAGTGACGTCATAGGTATCGAAATCTACTTGGCGACGCTGTGCTTCTAGTTGCACTCTTTGCTGGTCTGGTTTCACTTTACTCAAGTTGAGTCCCTCCGATTGGTTGTATGAACGAAGATACCCTGTAATCAATCCCATTCGGATGAAATTGAATTGGGGAAACTTCACGCGTTGCTATCCGGCGAAAGTTGAAGAAGTCTGTTCTTCGTCGAATATCCACATGTCTCTCAAACTATGGTTCGAAAGCCGTTTTCATGAGCAGACCGACAGATTCGTTCCTCTAGTAATTGTTCTCCGCGATCGCATACCGCAAACTGAGTTGGGGAATACCATCAGCTGCGGTTGCACGTGTCGAAACGTCCAGAACTTCGAAGGCAGCAACCCTGCCTGCCGTATTAATCATCACGACAGAATCGCCCACCCTGGCGGTCCGCGAGCGGGATGATGCGTCATACTCGTCTGGCGCTCCTACTTCATCGAGACTGGTATTGGCTGCTAACGCGATTGTAGCGATATCGGCAGGGTCGTTATATACGTGAATGGAACCAGGGCCGGCAGTTGAGACCTGGATAGTGAAAGCTTCTACGCCACTGCCGATTACAAAGTGCCCGTTATTATTCTCGTACGGGTAGGTCACGTTACCCGTGGGCGTCGTCGACGTATATTTGGTTGGATCGAACCGGATCTGTTGCGCGGTCAGCGTGACGCCTCCAGCTGCGAACGGATTGGGCCCGAGTAGCGGTTTCGCCTTGACCCTCTGTCCATACAAGTCGTAGAGGAGTTCCTCGTACTTGGCGTCCCACTCGAGGTCATCCCGGAAGTCCACATATCGGGCCCCAGATAAGAATGTCGGTAGAACCTTTTCGCTGGTGGCATCGCGAATTATGGGCACAACGTGATCGCTGACGGCGAGTCTCATTAAATCGCCAGTTATGATTTTCTTTTCGTACCCGACCCCCCTTTCTCCAGCATTGGCCTTTGCAATGTAGGCGTCAGAACAGATAACGATGACTCGATCCGCCCCCATTAGGCCCTGCTCCATGAAGTGCGGCAAGTCTGCACCGAGGCGGACATCCCATTGATCGAGAACAACATCGATACCGTTGTGCACGAGGCGCTTGCTAAGGCGCAGCACCCAATCGTTATGTTGATCGGCCGAGGAGTACGACACGAAGACACGGGGGTGAAAGTCGGGAGAATCATAAGCTAGATCATTGTCCATGAATCCATTCTGGCTGATGTAGAGAAGACGTTGTTTGAGGCGCGCAGTTCACTACAAGACCTAGCAAGACGCGCTTTTATCTCACCGCTGTTTCCCCGTCCCCCGACCTAGCGCGGGGGAACACCTCGGTCTAATTCCTTCACCGCCCCGCGGCGTAAGTGACTCGAAACCCTTGGATTGCAAGACGTGTCGCGCAAGTATCAAAATCGTTCGTTTTTGACACATTGATCACTTGGTCGTTGTGAAGATTCCTGACAGTTGAAAATTCAACAGATTTCGAGCAGCATTTAGTCGCATAACTCAGTGCCACAAACTATGCGTCGATACATCGCTTATCCCACGAGTATTGATACATTTAGGCCCATGGGACACCTCCTCGGATACGCCAGAGTCTCCACCGGCGACCAAGACGCACAACTTCAACTCGATGCACTGACCAAAGCGGGGTGCTATCGCATATTCACCGACACGGCATCCGGCTCACTCGAGTCTCGGCCCGAACTCGACAAACTCCTGGACCAGATCAGACCCGGCGATACCCTCGTGGTCTGGCGTCTCGACCGTCTCGGCCGATCCATCCGC
Source organism: Glutamicibacter sp. AGC84 (assembly GCF_053543575.1). Lineage (NCBI taxonomy): Bacteria > Bacillati > Actinomycetota > Actinomycetes > Micrococcales > Micrococcaceae > Glutamicibacter > Glutamicibacter sp. AGC84. Next base: position 9,496 of record NZ_JBLVOC010000002.1, on the reverse strand, counting down.
CATCTGATCAACCACATGGACGCGCTGCAGCAACGAGGCGTTGAGTTCAAATCCCTGCAGGAGAACATCGACACCAGTTCTTCAGGCGGCCGGCTTGTGTTCAACATCTTCGCGTCCCTGGCGGAATTTGAACGCGACCTCATCCGCGAGCGCACCAACGCCGGCCTAGCAGCGGCCCGGGCACGTGGCCGCACCGGAGGGCGCCCAACATCCCTCTCCCCCGACAAGCTTCGCACTGCGAAGAGGATGTACGAACAGCGAGACATGACCGTGGCACAAATTGGCGAAGTTCTCGGCGTCAGTCGCAGTACCGTTTACAGGGCGTTGCAGAAGTCCAGACTGTAGCAAACGAAGACAGGCACAATTGGTACATGAGTTCACCGCTAAATGACGAGATTGCAGGAGCCATTGGACAGTTCTTCTTCGCTGGGGATGGCCCTTCGCATTCCGTTTTGACACGAGTTTTCAAGACAGCGGGCATGTCAGATCATGACCCCTATGATCCGGAGACACAGACACCGAATAAACAACAACGTGTACTTGCTGTAGCTAGTGTAGGATCCCGCAAATCCGAAACAGCACGAAAACTCGTTGATAGCTTGCTCAACGCACTCAGACTCCATGGCTCATTTAGCCTTTCTGAAGACCAGCAGAGAGTCGATACTCTGCGATCCGCGCTTACCCACAGTGGATGGGGTTTAACGACTGATGGACGCCTAGAACAGCTAGGAAAGATTGATCTCGAAACTGGTGGCCGTGCAGCCCTCGATGAGCAGCTTAATCGATTGCGCAGAAATGTGGACGACCCGGCGGCTGTCTTGGGCGGAGCAAAGGAGCTCTTGGAGGCAATAGCCAAGTTTGTTCTCGAAGAAGGCGGTCTCCCCCTGGATCCGAGGGTCCCATTCCCTGGTCTTATTGAAATATCGTTCGAGCGTCTAGGTTTGCTCCCCGCCGTAGTTAACAACTCTGTTGAGGGGTCAAAACAAATCCATGACATCTACAGGTCAGCTAAGAAGATAGTTATCGCCGTCAACGAATTAAGAAACCTGCAAGGGACTGGGCACGGCAGAACACTCCCGACAGGAGTAACTGTGGAAGCAGCTCGTTACGTTATTCGAGAAGCAACGCACGTTGCCGAGCTCATGCTAACGACCCATGATCGACAAATGGGCCGATAAGCACTTTTATCGGTTCCGATCATGCGCCAAGTATGAAAATACTGAATGCAGATATCCTACAACTGAAGGGTTGCAAGACGTCTCACCGAGGACCACTCCCCCGATGAAAATTCTGCGAAAAGTCCATGCTCCAAAATTCTCGCAACTCTGTTTCGCAACTGATTTCCTAGAATCATGTCAAAACCATTAGTTGCGAGACACTTTTCGTCTTCCTGGCAACACTTGACGAAGACCAGCGCGAAATCTCGTTGCGGGAATTAGTTGCTGCAAGCAATAACTTCATAAATTCGCCGCTTGCGAAAAATAGGAAGTGGCGGATTTCAGTTTCCAATAACACCTTTTTTGTTTCTCGTAAGGGGAACCTCTTGCGGGACACCGGACCGATGCGACGAAGGGAAGATGCAGATCATGCTGCTCTTCGGGGAGACACAGCGCCATCTACTAGAACCAGAATTCGTTCGTCAGCCGCCGCGGTTTCAATCGCTTCGATGACGTGAACAGAAAACAACCTCCAACGTCCATCATCCTCGGTATCAATTGTGGGATCCCACAGCGGTACGTCCTCGAAAGCTAGAACGTGATGGAGAATCGCGGAAGGGGAGTCCGCGAATTCGAAGTGCTGACCGCCTTCATTAGCAATGATGCGCACGTGTGTTCCATCAGTCCGTTCGACACTAGTCACATGCGCATAGCTCTTTAGGAATTGGGTCAATTTATCGAGGATAACTTTCAGATTTTCACTCAGCGCACTGTCTCCTTTGCTCTTGCCCTGATCTATTTGGAGTACGATATCAGGAACCGCTACCGGGACGCTGATTACCTGCTCGGGTGGTCGAAGGTAACTAGTGAGACAGGATCTCCCAGTAGCGTACTGGTGCATTCTTGTATATTGGTCCCATGCGCGCCATAGAAACAGTTCACGCGGGACCACACGACTCGGTTGATTCACCCTGTTATCGAGTCAATTTTTGGGAACGACCTCGTCCTGGATACGGCTGGAACCTAGATGCTTTTGTACTAGTTGAGGTGCAGGACGTATCAGAGGCGCTCTGTTGGGCAGAGGAGCACGCGAATGGGCGGCCCTTCGAACTGTTTGTAGAAATGGACTCCGAGCCCGAGAAGCCGTTCGGTGATTCGCGAGAAACTGCTCTTGTACGTTTGTGCGGAAACAACCCCAATGCCGACTATACCGATGAGGTATCAATATTTGGCGTTTGGTATTAGCCCTAAATGATGTTTCGACCGGTCCCAGTAGAGGAAACCTCACGGGGACGGTGCAAGGTAGATGCGGAGCGCCACTCAATTTCTGAGGAGACTCGGCATCGGACCCTAGTCGAGCTTCCCAAAGGGGCCGGCCGCGTCGAGCGGAATCCGCTCTGACCTCCTGGACATGATCAAGAACGATACCCCTACGAGGAGTACGGAAATGGCAAGGCCAAGTAGGCCCAAATCATTTGATGTCGCAGGACAGCCCGCAGAACTGTCATCAATCTCAGGACAGCTCCTCCACGGCTGCAAGAACATCACGAAACCACCTGCCGCTCCTGCGAGCGTCAGCAGGAGTCCCAACATCATGTAAACAGTATTTCTGGAAGCTTTCACGCTTCATTCAAACACAGCAATGCTTGCCTTCTTCATGGCACCGTATGAGGAAGGCTCTACGGGACAGTCACACCAAAAGGTGGTTAGAGTAACGACCGCTGTTTCTCCTATGTTGCTATGAGGTCCATTTTCTGACCGCGATGATCAATCTAACCTAGGTGATCAGCTTGAGCGATTTAGCTTATTCAAATGACTCCAGTAACCGACCAGCGGAACGACGGTGTAGACGACGGGAAATACGAACACCATCAGCAAAGACAGTTCTAGCCATTCATTCCATGAGGCCACACGAACTCCCAAACCGACAAGCAGGAAGGCAATCAGCGCGATGACGCTGTAGCGAAGATAGCGATCTCGATTTCGGGTAAGTTCGTCTCGTCGTGACTCGGCGTTGGTGTGGATCGGAGCCGTTCCCGGTACTGCTTTAAAGATGTGCACGTCTCCTATCGAGATCACGAGCTCCCAGCCAGCCGCCTGGAAGATGTCGAAGTACTCCGACGATGCGTTGCTTTCGTAAGCGAGGTCGAAGACCGCCTCTTCGGGGACCCCATCGACGAAGCTCCATCCGTGACCCAGCATCGCGATACCGTTCAGGTGTTTTCCCTGACCTGCCATGTCCGCGAACATAGCCAGGTCCTTCTCGGGGCTGACTGCCAGACCGTTGCTCATCTTGTTAGTGGTGCTCATGCTTCCTCCATGATGTGATCCGCCATGACCAGCAACTGGCGGCGACGTTCGATATTGCGGACGAGGACCTCGTGACCCTTCGCGGTTAGGTGGTAAGTCCGACGCGACTCGTCACCCTCGATTTCCTTGATGAGGCCGGCGACGGCAAGCTTCTTGAGCGTCGTGTAGAGCGAGGCAGGCCCGAGCGTGATAGCCCCCTCGCTCTCCTGTTCGAGGAAATGCATCACGGCATAACCATGGCGCGGGTGGACCAGTGCGAGCAGGACGTGCAGTGCAGTGTCGACAAGGTCTCCACTCTGATAACCAGAATTACGTCCCATTACGACACTCCGCGGGGAATGTATCCATAAACGATATATCCATGATTGATATATAAACACGGGAGTCCATATGAGGTCAAACAGAAGACCACCTCGTCGCCCTCTTCGCATTACCGTGGCGCCCGCAAGCCGGTCCCCGAGAGGAACGCCCGTAAGAGGAACCCTCACCGGACGCTATTTTCGGCGCAGACGCCCTACGCTGCCCAAGCGATTGATTGTTTTAAAACTCAAACTTGCTGATTTGAATCGGGTGCCATGCGCGCGAGGGAGAAAGTCCGGGCTTGTCTGCCTGATGGGAAGTGCCCCAATGCTGGGGCACACGTTGAGGTAGGCCGCTTCAAGAAATGAGGCGACACCCCGGTGGGTTGGCCTCAGCGCGGGTCAGGAAACCAAACTCGTGAAATGCGGTGTTATGCGGTGTAGTGCTGAATCAATGCCGGGATGGCAGTCAACATCGAGAAGAGCGCGAAAGCGGCAATGGCGTATCCAATCACGAGCGCAACGATTGCCAGCCAGCGGCCGCGTCCGCCCCGCAAAGCGATCTGGCTCAGCGCGACGTGACCTGCGCCCACTGCAAAGATGGCCAGACCTGAAGTGCCAAGGAAACACAGGCCCAAAATGGCTAAGGCCGCGAGGGCCAGGGCTACAACGGAGAACTTGTTCAGCGGTTCCGTATCCGTGTGTGACGATACTCTTTGCGTTGACATGCGATTCCTCCATCGTTTGCTGTTACAACGGAGTCTAGGCGTTTATGCCCTCGAAAGGCCAGAGACAACCAGTAGGAGCGCTTCGCGAACTTCTGAACAACCGTATAAGCCCGGTAGGGTTCGTCCGGCGTGGCATGCCTGGCTGTTCCAAATAGGGGCCGTAGGGGGAACCTTCAATGGGACGCTCATCTAGGAACCATTTCAGGAGTGGAATGTGGAGTTACTCAAAAATATGGTGCACTTCGACGGACCAAGCGTATGCAAAAATTAACCATGGAAAACCAGTTTTTTGATGTCCCGCGCGAATACCACTTTGAAAAATGGGTAGCGCTCGGCAATGACTATCTCATCATTGAACGAGACGCAGCAGAACCGTCAATGACTGCCGCAGAGGTAGTGACGTTTTGTAATCGTCACGAAGGCCCAGGTGCCGACGGAGTACTGGAAGTTATGCGAGGGTCAGACAATAACGTCGGCTCGATTCGCATTATCAACCCAGACGGAAGCGACGCCGAACTGAGCGGTAATGGAACTCGAGAAGCCATCATGTACATGTTCCGTAAAGGATGGACTGATCGCACAGAGTTCCAGGTAAGTGCGCCTTCAGGCATCCTAAGCGCCCATATCCTTGGAAGCGACAAATGCCGGGTAAAACTTGGCGATGCCGTCGTCCGATTCCCGGACCTTCGGTTCTTCGAATTACCCGCAGTGCACATCAGAATTGGTAACCCACAAACCCCGCTGCGCGTCGGATCCTTAACTGAGCTGCAGAATATCGACCTGGCACAAGTTGGGCATGCCGTTGAAAATGACCCGATGTTCGAGGGTAGGACCAATGTCTCGGTATGGACACCTGTAAATGAGGGAGTGATTAGAGCTCGCATTTGGGAACGCGGCGTGGGTCTGACCGATTCCAGCGGAACAGGCGCTACGGGTGCAGCGATTGCGTATTTTCTTGAGTCAGGTTGCAGAAAAGTTCAAGTTCAGATGCCGGGTGGGGAACTGCTTGTAGAAATCACTGAAGGCAGTTCCGGCAATCTGAGCATTGATCTCACTGGGACTGCCCGCCGCGTCTATCGCGGATTTTGGGGATCGGTTACTGAGACTTCCGGAACTGTCTTAACACGGTAGATCTTGGCAAATGCCAGAAACCGACTGTGCTGGATCTCCAAAGTCGATTCCGCTGCGATTTCGCGTCCGAAACGGGAACCTTCACTGGGCACAATCTCCCACCCTTTTCATGGGGTTCGGTTCACTCGTGCTGAGACGAGCCCGCTGACCGGTTCGCGGTTGATGATTTCTGTGACATCGCTGATTTCCGTGATCCAGTCATGGACTTCGGGTGCCACAAGCTTGAAGAGGGCGTTCATATCGGCCAAGCGCTCCGTGACACTGGTTGAGGCACTGGCAACCGGTTCGAGGTGGGCCAGCCGATTTCTTAAACTTACTGCCGATTCGAGAAACCTGGAGACGTCCGCCCGGGCTGTGCCGCGTGGGAAACCCCGATGTAGATAGGGGGTCCAGAGCGTGCTTTCTCGGACTCTCGGCGTGATGAGGAATTGCCAGAAGCCAAATGAGAGCCTGGCAATGACCATACCGTGGGTGGCAGCCGCTCCGACGTCACGTTGGGCTTGGCGGAGTAGTTTCAGGCCGTCGTTGTTTAATTTTTGCTGTCGCATGCGGACCCTTTGCGTACCGTTTTGCAGTTGCAGCCAGCCGGGCGTTGGTTGTGCTGCCCAGTCGGGAAAAGTCGGTGCCAACTGACCGTCAAGGGCGTTGCGAACTGCGACTTCCACATGGGCTAGATCGCGAAGGATTGCCGAAGAGAGTTCAGAGTTCCAGGAGTAGATTTCCATGGCCAGCGAGTGATCACCTGAGGCCAACGCCAGATACTTGTCGTAGCGGTGTTGCGATAGCCATGCGATGGCCTGCCTGGGAGTGGGAGCATTGGCATGTGGTAATCCTTCAGGCATAAGTAGTAGACTACAGGGGCACTACGGGATCGGTCCTCTGTTCAATGGTTCGCCATTCGAATAGGCAGCGTGGTGCATAGAAGGTATTGAAGGGCCCACGATGGTGGGCCCTTTCTTTCGTTAAGCCTCTTGTTCCGGATCTGGAACCAAAGTCCCTTTCAGTGCGTTTGCGCGTCCGTAAGAGGAACCTTGACCGGGCATGTTGAGGAAATCACTGCATGGAAGCTTGTGGTGGTGTCATGCCTCGTTTATCCGACGTATGACACCACCGCTATTCGGTTAGGCCAATTCGAGGAACCCAAATCGCTTATATAGCTCCAGCGCAGCACCGGAAGTTCCATCACCGATCCGGAGACTCAGCGTGTCCGCGCCATGCTTCTTACACGCAGACATGGCAGCGGCAATCAAGGTGCGGCCCAGTCCATGCCCCTGATGCCGAGGATCAACAAAAAGATCGATGATGAATGGGCCGAGTAAGTCTTCATCCCAGATCGACTCCTTGACAACAAAGATCGCCCCAATCGGCGTTCCCTGTTGCATTGCGACAAAAGAAGAATTTTCGAGGAGCTGCCCATACTCGTGAGCGAAGGTTTCTTCCATCTCGGATTGCGCTTCTTCAAGAGTTCCGGCCGCAATGCCAGGTGGGTATGCTGCGAAATACGCATCAGCTAGTGCTGCCGGGGATGATGAATCTGCATGGCAAATATCTGCGTACGAAGAAACGGCGGGAGTGAAATCTGCGTGCTGAAGAACAGCTTGTAAAACGTCGGAGGGCATGACAAATCCATTCGTAGGTCTTCTGAACTAGTTGCGAGAAAACTTTATGAATGGAACATGATTCGAATCTAGCACCGAAAAGATCAATGGGCTACAGAAAATTTTCCAATACTTTTGAGTTGTTGAAGAGGCTCAAGTGACCTTCGATGGAAGTGTCCCGTAAGCCGGTCCTCCACCGGACACGCCAACCGCTGACCTGCTGCTTTGCTAATGGTGACCTATGAAGTGTCCGTATAGGGTGTACGGTGAACTGTCCGGTGAAGGATCCCTATGTGACACACTGATCTACATGTCTAAGATCATGGTCGGTTACGCACGCGTGTCCACGGAGGAGCAAGACCTCACCGCCCAGCGTGATGCCCTGGCATCCCTCGGCGTTGAACCCGAACGCGTCTATGTTGATCATGGCTTTACCGGCAGGAACAAGAATCGCGCAGGACTTCACGAAGCCCTCGCCGCCTGCCGGGCCGGAGATACCTTCGTCGTTACCAAACTCGACCGCCTGGCCCGGTCCGTCCGAGACGCCCACGAGATAGCCGACGACCTCGCCAGACGCGAAATCAGACTCAGCATCGGTGGTTCCGTCCACGACCCCACCGACCCAATGGGCAAACTGCTGTTCAACGTCCTGGCGATGATCGCTGAGTTCGAACCCGACCTCATCAGCATGCGCACCCGCGAAGGAATGAAGGTTGCCAAGGCCAACGGCCGACTCCGGGGAAAACAGCCAAAACTCACCGTGAAACAAGAAACACACCTCCTCGAACTGCACGATGCCGGCAAACACACCATGACCGAAATGGCAGAACTATTCTCCATCAGCCGATCCACCATCTACCGGGCCGTTGAACGCGGCCAACGCAAGAAAACCGGCACAATCACTCCGTGACCTCTTCCTGCCACCACCGAAAGATGACGTGCGGCTCTCATCCGTTGCCCCACACTGCGAAAGCTTTGCGTCGGGCATTTCGCTTTTTCGCGAGCCCTATCCACGCCAGGATCGACACCGGGATGTCGTTAGCGTGAATTTCCGTACCGATCTTCCTCAGACCCCGAGCCTGACACGACGAACCCACCGCAGCGCCGAGAGAAACCAGCACGCCGCCGCGCTGATAGCCCAGTAACCCATGTGGCCACCACCGACCAGCAGTCATTGACCAAGCGGCCGCACAAGACACTGAGGAAACACCAGAACAGCCAGTGTCCGAGGCACCGGCCTCAACGGAACCTACCGCCGAAGGGGAAGAACCAGCAATGGAAACCGTGCAAGCAAAGGCACCCCAAGGACAAACTACGCCGCAGCCAGCTACGGCAGCTAAAGCCCCCCAAGATAACCCCTTCGCCAAGAAGTCTCCTACCCAGGACAGCGCCCCGGCAACGCGCCGCGAAGCGCGGCAAAGCTTCCTAACCCAGGAACAAGTCGAAGAACCAGCCACCAAAGGCTGGCGCGGCACCATGACCCGCATGGGCATCCGCATGGCCCCGAGCGAGGACGAACGCGCCGAACGTGCAGATGTGCAGGCCGTGAGCCAGCACTGGCCAGGCCCACGCACCATCGCCATTGTCAGCGGCAAAGGAGGGGCAGGGAAAACCCCCACCACCGTCCTGCTCAGTGCGATCTTCGCCCGTTACGGCGGGGCAGGTGTACTGGCTTGGGACAATAACCAAACCCGAGGCACCCTGGGCTGGCGCACCGAGCAAGGCCCGCACGAGGCGACCTTGTTGGAGCTGCTACCTGAATCAGAAAAGCTCCTAGGCACCGGGGCACAATCCGCAGACCTAGCCCATTTCGTGCACCACCAGACCCGAGACCGGTTCGACGTGCTGCGCTCTAAGCCAATGGAATTGGCCAGCGCACAGCGCGTGGACGCCGAAGACGTGGACGCAATTCACCGGGTGGCCTCGAAGTACTACCGGCTGATCTTCATCGACTCAGGAAACGACGAATCAGATCCGATGTGGCGGCGCATGATCGACCACACTGACCAGCTTGTCGTGGCAACCACCACCCGTGATGACCACGCCGAAGCCGGTGCCCTGCTGCTGGAAGCGCTCGCGCAGCAAAACGACAAGGCTCACGCCCTGGCACAAAACGCCGTAGCCGTCGTGACCCAAGCAGATTCCAAAGCCACTACCGCCGACGTGAAGCGCGTGGCCGATGGCTACAAAACCCTGGCCCGCGACGTAGCAACTATTCCGTTTGATCCAGCTATCGTGGACGGTATCCTGCGCTATGACGCGCTGCGGGGGGG
>NZ_JBLVOC010000001.1:138100-184758 GCF_053543575.1 Glutamicibacter sp. AGC84 | reverse complement strand
TCGACGTAACGACTTCCCTGCAGGCAAACGCGGATTCAGGGTCAGGTAGGTGCGCACGTTGCGCTGGATATGCACCAAGCAGCGTTGAATTTTCACGTTCGGCCAGAACTCTTTGAGCGCTTTCATCAGGCCTGATCCGCCGTCGGTCACCACGACTTTCGGTTCGGGGAAATGCTGCAGCAACACGGTCCAGGCCTCGGCTTTTTCGCGGTCGCACCACTGCCATCCGATGACACGTCCGTGAGCGATGGCGATCAGCAGGCACCAGCCTTGGCGCAGATAGATGCCGTCGACTTGGATCTCGTCGAAGACCTCGCCGGTGTGATGCAGGTAGGGGTGCACGTTCCAGCACCAAGCGGTCTGATGCCGGAAGGTGCGGCCGGTTCCGCCGCCGAATTCGGCTTGGGAATGTTTGCTCATCAGCCAAGTGACGAAGCCGGTGAGTTGGTTGCGGGCGGTGGTGTCTTCGCGCTTGAAAACGGTGCTGGCATTGCAGGTGATGCAGCGCCAGCGCTGGGTTCCTTTGGAGGTGGTTCCGTTTTTATTCAGTCGGGAATGACAGATAATACAAGTATGGGATTGTCCAGTAAGCTTCACACTTATGGATTCAATACCCATGTGAACCTTGATCCTGCCCCGGCTTTCCGGGGCAGGATCAGGTTTTCAGACACACTTTATTGCCTATAGCCCGAAAAGAAGACAATTTCTTGGTTAGGTACCCACCAATAATCCGAAGCATCGCATAGGCTAGCGCTTAGAGACACTCCGAGCAGAACGCGAGCTCCATCAATGCCAGATGGTGGCCATCGGTTCATGAAGGTAGTACGAGCAATGCGAACTTTGGTATTAAACGCAGGATACGAACCACTAGCAGTTGTGACGTTCCGTCGAGCACTAGTGCTAGTCATGACCGAAAAAGCGAGCATCGTTCTCCAAGATGATCTCGCCCCCATCCGCAGTTCTCATGGAGATCTACCTCGGCCAACTGTCATCGTTCTGAAACGCTATGTACGACGCCCCTACAGGGACATGCAACATGTCACACGTAGGGGCGTTCTGCGTAGAGACGCTTTTACCTGCGCGTATTGCGGCAAAGCTGCCAATACGATTGACCACGTCATTCCCCGCAGCAGGGGAGGCCAGAACACCTGGGAGAACCTGGTGGCCGCTTGCCTGCTATGCAATAGCCGCAAAGCGGACAAGATGCTCTCGCAACTGGGCTGGCAACTGCGTATTACACCCCATCGTCCACGCGTTGCTGGCCATCTGGTTTCGGGACTGCAGCACGTTGATGCGGCATGGGACGAATACTTGCACGCAAGCTAGCCGCTGGCCTGATGCTGCTGGGAGGAACCCAGCGGCGCTTATTTCTTGCTGCGTTCAATGGCTAGCGGCAGGACGCGGTCGCGAAGCAACGGAGCTAGATCGTCGCGTTCCAGAGCCACCTGCGGGTCGATCCACAGCAGCTCCTCCAATTCCGCTAGCGGGGCGAGTTCGCCATCGAAGGCTGCGCTGTATAAAGAGGCACGGATCATCGTGTCCGCCTCGTTGGCAGCCGGTCCGATCCATTCGCCGTCGTATCGCAGCTCGTCAGCGGTGAAGCTGAGGCCCAATTCTTCACGAATTTCTCGAATGATAGTTTGTAACGCTGTTTCCCCGGCTTCCGGTTTGCCGCCAGGTTGCATGAACTTCGTTGTTCCACGCTTGCGAACCAGGAGGATTTCTCCTTGGTTGTTGACTAAACACGCCGCTGAGATCGTCAAATTTTTCTTCACTAAAACACAATATCGCGTGTTTATAGGAGTTAGAGATGGTAACGTGCTTAATTGGATCTCCAACGGTTTTAGTTCTAGTTCATCATGGTTACTTTACTCGCAGTATCTAACCGAAGTATTGATGACTACCGAAAACGTTGGAATTGAAAGATCGATCCATCAACTTTACAGATCTATGGAGCAATAAATGCGACGGGGTACAAATCTAGGACGCTTGGGAGACTTCAACCAAGCCGTAATTCTTGAGTCAATTCGACGGGCACCAGAAGGAATTAGCCGCGTTGAACTGGCCGGTTCGACTGGTCTGTCGCCACAGACCATTTCCAACGTTGTCCGCCGTTTGCTGGATGACGGAATCGTTCGAGAAGACCGCACGATCGTCTCCGGACCAGGCAAGCCTCGCACCGTTCTGGAGCTCGAAGGCAACCGTCTTGTTTCCATTGGCATCCACCTAGACCCCAGCGTGCTGACCTTCGTCGCAATGAACCTGCGCGGCGAGGTTCTGCGCGAACGCCGCATCGAAGTTCCCAACCTCGAAGTAGCTACCGAAACTGTCCAGCTCATGGCAACTACGGTCAAGGAACTCATTGCCGAGATCCGCGTGCCGAAGAAGCACATCGTCGGTGTCGGCATTGCTGTTCCGGGTCCAGTGAACGTCGAAGAAGGAGTGGTGCTGAACCCGCCACTGCTCGATGGCTGGGCAGATGTTGAACTGGTGAACCCACTGCGCAAGCTCTTGCGCTTGCAGGTCATCATCGAAAAGGACACCATCGCTTCGGCAGTTGGCGAACTGTGGCAGTCCAAGGAAGAGAAGAACAACGACTTCGTCTTCATTTACTGCGGTCACGGCTTCGGCGCTGGTCTGGTATTCAACGGCGATGTCCACCACGGTGCAAGCAACAACGCTGGCGAAATCGGCCACTACTCAACCGGTTACAAATCTGTGGCCTGCGAACAATGCGGTGCGGAGGATTGCCTCGCTTCAGGCACCTCCTACGAATTCATCGCTGCGCAGGCCAAGGAACGCGGGCTGGAACTGCCAAGCTACGAAATCGTTGGCCCGGAACAGCGGGCTGCCGGAATGAACCGCCTCTACGAGCTGGCTCACGAAGGAAACAAGGTCGCCAAGGAACTGGTCACCGAAGCCATGATCAAGGTTGGCGAAGTTGCCGGCCAGCTTGCCAACTCGCTCGACGTTCGCGAAGTCGTCTTCGGCGGTCCACAGTGGGAAAAGGTATCCGAACTGGTCGACGACCAAGTCCGTGACGCCATTGGCCGCCGCTTCGCCCTGCGCGGAGTGCATGAAATCGAAACCCGCACCTCCGAGCTCGGCTCCAACGTCGGCGCCATCGGTGGCGCTTGCGTGGTCATGGACGCTTCGCTGTCGCCAAAGGCGACCGCATTGCTGCTGCGTTAAGCCAGACTCATGCTAAGCACTGCGGGTACGTTCCAGATGGAACGTACCCGCAGTGCTTAACGCCGTAGTAACGACAAGAGCCTTGTTTCCCGTCCGAGGACTGGAAACAAGGCACTAGTTGTGCCCCTGGCCGGAATCGAACCGACGGCCTACCCTTTAGGAGAGGGTCGCTCTATCCTACTGAGCTACAGGGGCATGGGCGTGAAAACACCAACAACACTATCTTACTAGGATGTCCCGGGTGTAATTCCCACGCACTGGCTTAGGCAGTACCCTCGCGAATTGCGAGCATCTTTGCCTTGAGCGCACGATTGGCACGGATAGCGCCAAGACCCACAACAAGACCCGCAGTGATGATCAGCAGTGCCCAGCGGATGGTCGTGAGGATCGATGCCAAAACGACAGCTCCTTCACTGAGGTCTCCAGTGAACAGGGCATCAATTGCGAAGTTCTCCCAAATATCAATTGCCGCGAAGCCCAGAGGGGCAACCCAAGCCAGCCAACGCGTCTGGCGGTGAGGAATCCAGCGGATGAACAACAGCATGGAGAAGACCGCAGTAAACATCGGGAAGAGGAAACCAGCGGTCTTGTGCAAGTAGTTGAGCTGGCCAACAGCATCTTCATCCATGGCGCCCCGCAATGCTTCTATGTCGCTTACGGTGTAGCCGAAAATACGCTGATCGGGCATCGCCAGGGAATCGCTGAGGTCCTGCATCTGCACCATCGTGAGCAGATGGTAGTACGCGAATAGCGCAGCGCATATGATCAAGCCCACCGAGATCAGCAGCATCGGGTTCGAACTGTTCTGGTGGGAGGTGCTTTGCACCTTGCCTGGCCCCATGTTCATGCCACGCGGCGCGTTCGGCGCCTGGGTGAACTGCTGGGGCTTGCGGTATTCCTTGGTTTTCCTGACCTTCTTTGCCATATCTCCTATTATGCCCGGCCAATAGCGTGGGCTTTCCCGCTCACACTGAAAGTGTCCGGCGCTCCACGTAGACTGGCTACATCATGGATTTCCTTTTTGACGATTTCGCCCCGGATACCGCACAGCAGGTCATGCCCACTGCTGAGGAGCTTTTGGTCGGCATGAACCCGCAGCAGGAAGAAGCAGTTCGTTATGCTGGGGGCCCGTTGCTGATCGTGGCCGGCGCTGGTTCAGGAAAGACCCGTGTGCTCACGCACCGCATTGCCTACCTCCTGGCGACCGGACGTGCTCGGCCGCACGAAATCCTGGCGATCACCTTCACCAACAAGGCCGCTGCCGAAATGCGTGAACGAGCCGCTGAGCTTATTGGCGACGAGCAAGCGAAGAAGATGTGGATCTCTACTTTCCACTCCTCATGCGTGCGTATTTTGCGTCGCGAGGCGGCCACCATTGGAATGAAATCCAACTTCTCAATCTATGACTCCACGGATTCCTTGCGCCTGATCACCTTAGTCGCCAAATCTTTGGAGATCGACCCGAAGCGTTTCACGCCCAAGGCGATTGCCCACAAGATCTCCTCGTTGAAAAATGAGCTGATAGATGATGAAGACTACGCGGCGACGATCAATACCAATGATCCGTTCTCGCGAGCCGTTTCCGAGGTCTACCGCGGTTACACCCGTCGCCTGCGCGCTGCCAACGCCATGGACTTCGACGACCTGATTGGACAGGTCGTCTACATGTTCCGTGCGTTCCCGCGAGTGGCCGATAACTACCGCCGCCGGTTCCGCCATGTGCTCATTGACGAATACCAGGATACTAACCACGCCCAGTACTCGCTGGTGCGTGAACTCACCGGTGCCGAAGGTGATACCGTCCCTGGCGAACTGACCGTTGTCGGCGACTCGGACCAGTCGATTTACGCTTTCCGCGGTGCCGATATCCGCAACATCGTCGACTTCGAAAAGGACTATCCGAACGCGGCAACCATCAAGCTGGAACAGAACTATCGTTCCACCCAGACGATTCTGTCCGCGGCCAACGAGGTCATCAAGCGAAACCCGGACCGCAATGACAAGAAGCTGTGGACTGCCAGCGGCGACGGCGAGAAGATCACCGGTTATGTTGGTGAATCAGAATCCGACGAAGCACGCTGGATTGCCGAAGAAATACTGCGCTTGAACGATGACGAGGATGTCCGCCCGGGCGACGTGGCGATCTTCTACCGCACTAACGCCCAATCGCGTGCACTGGAAGAACAGCTGATGCGCGTGGACCTGAAGTACCGCGTAGTCGGCGGCACCCGGTTCTACGACCGCAAGGAAATCAAGGACGCACTGGCCTACCTGCGCGCCTTGGTGAACCCGGATGATGACATCAACGTCCGCCGTATCCTCAACGAGCCCAAGCGCGGCATCGGCGACCGTGCCGAAGGCGCCGTGGCAGCGTTGGCTGAACGGGATCGCGTTTCCTTCATGGACGCATTGCGCCGTTCGGATGAAGCACCAGGCTTGGGAACCCGCGGAATCAAGATGACTGCTGCGTTTGTCTCCATGATGGATGACTTGAAGACCGTGGCGGAAGGCTCAGGGCCGGCAGAGGCCCTTGAAGCAGTGCTGGAGCAGACCGGATACCTGGAGACCCTTCGGCTCTCCTCGGATCCGCAGGATGAGTCGCGGGTGGAGAACCTTGCCGAATTGGTCGCCGTGGTCCGGGACTACGTGAACGAAGAACCGGAAGGCGGTCTCGAAGGGTTCCTGGAGCGCGTGGCGCTCGTAGCCGATGCCGACCAGATTCCAGAGGCTCCCAGCGATGATGAGGGAGCAGCAATGGCCGTGCAGGAAGGCGTGGTCACCTTGATGACCCTGCATACTGCCAAGGGCTTGGAATTCCCGGTGGTCTTCCTGACGGGCATGGAGCACGGTGTCTTCCCGCACCAGCGTTCCATGACCGACGAGAAGGAACTCGCCGAAGAACGCCGCTTGGCCTATGTCGGACTGACCCGTGCCCGTGAACGCCTGTACCTGACCCGTGCCGAGCAGCGCAGCCTCTGGGGGCAGGCCCAGTACAACCCTGCGAGCCAGTTCCTGGAAGAGGTTCCGGGCGAGCTGATCGATTGGAAGAGCGAGGGCTCTGGCGGTGGAATGGGCTTCGGTTTCGGTAACGCAGCGGTGAATTTCGCCACGAGCAGATATGAACGTGGCAGCCACTGGGGTGCAGGTTCGGCATCGGCGCAACCGGTGCGAGGGCACAACGCCGCCCCTATTTCCAAGACGCGAGTTGTGCAGAATAAGGACATTACCATCCCTGAAGTCGGGCAGAATGTTAAGCATTCCTCGTTTGGCTTGGGCACTGTTATTGCTTTAGAAGGCGCAGGCGACAAGACGGTGGCCAAGGTGCAGTTCCCGGACTCCGAGAAGAGGCTATTGCTGCGCTATGCACCGCTAGAAATCGTGGAGTAGCCGACCGGCCCTCCGTGTTTCCTGCGTCACATTCGGCTGCTTTACTGCAGGACCCGCGAGTTTCTCTACGTGTTGTAAAAGTGGGAAGTTTGCGAAAGTCGGGATAGTCTGAGAGGTGCGCACGGGCTACGGCGCCTAACGACGTCCCGGTAGTTGCGGTGCGCTCTCTTTGGCATGGCATGGATTTCGGTCTGTGGCCGTGCCGCGAGTCAGCATGAACTTCGAACGAAGGACACAAACCCGTGGACCTGTATGAGTACCAGGCGCGCGATCTATTCGAGGCACACGGCGTTCCCGTGCTTGCCGGTATCGTCGCTTACACCCCGGAAGAAGCAAAAGCCGCAGCTGAGAAGATCGGCGGCGTTGTTGTAGTAAAGGCACAGGTCAAGGTTGGTGGCCGTGGCAAGGCTGGCGGCGTCAAGGTCGCTAAGACCGCCGACGAAGCTTTCGAGCACGCTTCCAACATCCTCGGTATGGACATCAAGGGCCACACCGTAAACAAGGTCATGATCGCTCAGGGCGCCGACATTGCTGAGGAATTCTACTTCTCCGTACTGCTGGACCGTGCAAACCGCAACTACCTGGCCATGTGCTCGGTAGAAGGTGGCATGGAGATCGAGGTGCTCGCAGTTGAGCGCCCGGATGCTCTGGCGAAGGTTGCCGTTGACCCAATCGTCGGCATTGATGCCGCGAAGGCCGCTGAAATCGTTGAGGCAGCTAACTTCCCTGAAGAGCTGCGCGCAAAGGTTGCAGACACCATCCAGAAGCTCTGGGTTGTATTCAAGGAAGAAGACGCCACCCTCGTAGAGGTAAACCCACTGGTGAAGACCGGTGCCGGTGACATCGTTGCACTGGATGGCAAGGTTTCCCTGGACGACAACGCATCTGAGGTTCGCCACCCGGCTCACGAAGAGCTCGAGGACAAGGGCGCAGCCGATCCGCTGGAAGCCAAGGCAAAGGCCGCTGGCCTGAACTACGTCAAGCTGGACGGCGAAGTAGGCATCATCGGCAACGGTGCTGGCCTGGTCATGTCGACCCTGGACGTTGTTGCCTACGCTGGCGAGAACCACGGTTCGGTCAAGCCTGCTAACTTCCTTGACATTGGCGGTGGCGCATCGGCTGAGGTCATGGCTAACGGCCTTGACGTCATCCTGAATGACCCACAGGTCAAGTCGGTCTTCGTCAACGTCTTCGGTGGCATCACCGCATGTGACGCTGTCGCAAACGGCATCGTTGGCGCGCTGAACACCCTGGGTGACGCAGCGAACAAGCCACTGGTTGTCCGCCTGGACGGCAACAACGTTGAAGAGGGTCGCGCCATCTTGGCCGAGGCCAACCACCCGTTGGTCACCCTGGCAGCAACCATGGATGAGGGCGCCGACAAGGCTGCCGAGCTCGCCAACGCAGCGAAGTAAGAGGGATAAGCGAACAATGAGCATTTACCTGAACAAGGACTCCAAGGTCATCGTCCAGGGCATCACCGGCGGCGAAGGCACCAAGCACACCGCCCTGATGCTCAAGGCTGGCACCAACATTGTTGGCGGCGTTAACGCCCGCAAGGCCGGCACCACCGTGACCCACGGCGACCAGGACATCAAGGTGTACGGCACCGTGGCTGAGGCCAAGGCCGAGACCGGCGCAGACGTATCGATCGTCTTCGTCCCACCTAAGTTCACCAAGGACGCAGTCGTTGAGGCTATCGAGGCCGAAGTTGGCCTCGTTGTAGTCATCACCGAAGGTGTTCCAGTACAGGACTCCGCTGAGTTCTGGGCTCTGGCACAGTCGAAGGTTGACGCCGACGGCAGCCAGATCACCCGCATCATCGGCCCTAACTGCCCAGGCATCATCACCCCAGGTGAAGCACTGGTTGGTATCACCCCGAACAACATCACCGGCAAGGGCCCAATCGGCTTGGTTTCCAAGTCAGGTACCCTGACCTACCAGATGATGTACGAACTGCGCGACTTGGGCTTCTCGACCGCAATCGGCATCGGCGGCGACCCAGTCATCGGCACCACCCACATCGATGCCCTGGCTGCTTTCGAAGCTGATCCAGAGACCAAGGCCATCGTCATGATCGGTGAAATCGGTGGCGACGCTGAAGAGCGCGCTGCTGATTACATCAAGGCCAACGTCACCAAGCCAGTTGTTGGCTACGTGGCTGGCTTCACCGCTCCTGAGGGCAAGACCATGGGCCACGCAGGCGCCATCGTTTCCGGTTCGGCTGGCACCGCCCAGGCGAAGAAGGAAGCACTGGAAGCTGCGGGCGTCAAGGTCGGCAAGACTCCTTCGGAGACTGCTGTGCTGCTGCGCGAAGTTTACGCAGCTCTCTAAGCTGACGCTGAACCAGGGCTGACGCCCTGGAGCATACGCCGGAAACGAACGGTCGCCGTTTCTCCTGAATCTTCAGGAGAAGCGGCGACCGTTTCGCATTTAATTGAAATCTTCTAGTCAAACCGCTGATGCACTCATAAGCTGATTAGAATATATGGTTCCAGGGTCTTAAAAAAGGATTGCCGATGATGCGGAGAAGCTACTGGGTAACACTAGCGTGCTTATCCCTGGCATTGGCATCATGCACGAGCCCGGAGGCCGGCGAAAGTGCGGGGCCGTTGCCTTTGAGCCCCGAAACGGCAAGTTCCTGCGATCGACCGTACATTGCCAGTGGCGGTCAGTTGCGTGGTGCACCGCAGCTGATCCGGGTCGACCGGTTCCATGATCAGCAGATGCGCCAAACTCTGATCGACGCACCCGTCAGCTCGACTATCAGCTTCAGCCCTCGTCCCAAGTGGGACAACGTCAATGAAGTGATCATGGCAGCCAGCGCCGTCTCCGAAACCACTGTCGCCGAAAAGTCCTACGATGCCAGTGACGGGCTGGAATCGTTGATCAGAAGCTCCGACCAGTCTGCGGGGCTTCTGGGCTACTGGGCAGCGCGTCCCGTGACCTACACGTATAGCGTTCAATGCCTCAACGAGCAGCAGAGCCGCTACACGCTGGTCTTCGACACCTGGTCCGACTCCGAATTCGGAATCCTTGACTGCAAGCTGAGGCTGGATGCGATGGCTCAACGGGCTGCGCAAGCAGCCTATGAATCCTACTGCCAGCCCTCCTAGCCGTTGAGCCGGATACAACAATGGCGGGGCTAGTTCCGCTTGGAACCGGCTCCGCCATCGCTTAACCCCATTGCGAGGCTATCTAGCCTGGGACTGCTCCGCCTCGGCGTCTGCAATCTCCTGCTGGTAGTTCATTTCCAATTCAGGAACCTGCTCGAAGAGCGCTTCGACATCGAGGTCAGGGTTCTCGTCCTGGGTTTCAACTAGCTCAATGGCTTCCGCTTCCGACGCAACCGAAGGCAGCGAGCCGGGCAATGGCTTGCGAGCGGATTCGCGCAGGTAGCAGACCGCAATGAACCCCGCGACCGAGGTGCCCATAACCCAGAAGGCCGGAGCCAGGGAGGATTTGGTCAGGGTCACCAACGCCTGCATGATGAACGGCGCGAAGCCACCAAAGATGGCTACGGCGAAGTTGTACGAGATGCCCATGCCACCGTAACGCGAGGCGGTGGGGAACAGCGCTGGCAACGACGAAGCCAGATTGGCAACGTAGAAGACTACCGGGACAGCCAGCAGCGCAAGGCCAAGCAGGGTGGACCAGATCTGGCCATGCATCATGAACAGGAAGGCAGGGATAGCCAGGACGATGGCCGAAACCGAACCAATGAACAGGACCTTGCGACGGCCCACGCTATCGGAAAGCTTGCCCGCCAACGGGATGCACAAGGACATGCCCACCAGGATCGGCAGGGTCAGCAGATTGCCGTGTACCGGATCGTATTCCAGCGTCTCGGTGAGGTACGTAGGCATGTAGCTGGTCAGTGCGTAACCGGCGGTGTTGGCAGCCGATACCAGTACGAAGCCGGTGAGCAATTCGCGCCAGTAGGCCTTCACCAGGTCGATGACGCCCTTCGGGGCATCGGCAGCGCTCCGTGCGTCCTCGCTCGCGCGGTTAGCGGCTTCCTGGGCTTCCTTGAAGGCTGGAGTGTCTTCGATCTTGGCGCGGAACCACAGTGCGATAACACCCAGTGGAAGGGCCACCAGGAATGGAATGCGCCATGCGAAGCCTTCCATGACATCGTCGCTCAGGGTCAGCTGGAGGATGGAGACGAAGGCGGCACCCAGGGCGAAGCCCATGTAGGAACCTAGATCCAGCAGCGAGGCGAAGAATCCACGCCGCTTGTCCGGGGCGTATTCGGTAATGAACGTAGTAGCACCGGCGTACTCGCCGCCAGTGGAGAAGCCCTGGGCAAGCTTCAACACGACCAGGAGAATTGGTGCTGCTACACCCCATACCGAGTAATCCGGGAGGATTCCGATGCCAAACGTGGCCGCTGCCATCATGAGCAGGGTGAAGACCAGAATCTTCTGGCGTCCTACTCGGTCACCCAGCTGGCCCAAAATCACGCCACCAAGCGGGCGCGCGACGAAGGTGACAGCGAATACGCCTAGGCTGAACAGGGTTTGGATTGCAGGCTCGACGGTGTCGGGCATGAAGAGCTTGCCGATAATTACTGCAAGATAGCCGTAGACACCTACGTCGTACCATTCCATCAAATTGCCAACGACGGTACCGCCGATGGCTTTCTTGAGCATCGAATTATCGACGACGTTGACGTCTTCTACCTTCAGGCGGCGTTTCCTCAGGAATCGCTGCTTCCGTATGTTTTTTGCTTCCATAGTTTCACTCCTCATATCTTTCTTGATCTTGTCCCGGTGCCGGCGACCATATTCATCCACAAGAATGAGGAGCGAAATAGCTGCTCCTGGAGCTGGTTGCGGTCGCCGTGTGACTCGTCGAAATCGATAGATTTCTACTCAAAAATCCGGCGAAAAACCGGCATTGAGCGATGAAACGCTTAAGCGGACAATCATTAAGTTTACCAAAAATTGGATTAATTCCCTGATCGAGGGGCTCTCCAGGGGCGTATGCGCGCCCATGGACGCAGCCGAATCCTGCGTGGACCTACCGCCGAATACCCACGGAAGCATGGGGCAAACGAGCCATTGGCCAAGTTGTGGATCGAGGTGCGCAAAAAGCTGAAATTGTGTCGAAGGACTCGGAGCGCCAGTGTTGGGAAACAGCGAAGCAACGCGAAAATGGTGCCCTTGAAGGTCCTGGATCCGGTGGCAAATGAGGGCCCCCGACGGTAAAAAACGCACGCTGTTCAGCAGCGGGTGGCGCTCAGTCCACAGGGCACAAAAATGCCCCAAGATTGCTGGTGGGCAGCTTGGGGCATGTAGTCGAAGCAGGCTAGCCGCGGAGGCCGGCAGCAGCTTCAGTATCAACTCTCAGGAATGAAGAGCCGATGGCGGCGAACGCGCCCGGAATCAGGAGCATTCGGTGCTTCGGGTTATAGAAAATCTCTTCGAGCGGAGACGCCAGAACTCTGCGAATCTTTTCCAGGAGCCGGTCGTTTTCCAGGGACAGGCGTTCCTGTTCGGTTTCAATCACCACACGATCGTTGTTGATACTCACCGATGCACTCATCCAGTCATCATCGGGGGTACTGAGAGTCTCCGATTTAATCAGGGACACGGTTATTACCGCCTTTGTCGTTCGTATCGCCCGGACGAGGATCCGTCTGGGCACTTGCCCGATGAACGCACTATGTGTGGCGTAGCGCACATCATCGGTCACTTCGAATATACAGGGTTTTACTGAGCGCCGCCTGCTAATACGGCGGATTTAATCAACCTGTTACTCAAGCAGTCCTCGGATATCTTGGGCGGTCAAGGCCTTGGAGAATCCATCGGCTTCATCCATCACTGTCGAGATCAGCTTGCGTTTGCTTTCCTGCAGCGCCACAACCTTCTCTTCGATGGTGCCCTGCGAAATCATTCGGTACACCATCACCTGTCGCGTCTGGCCGATGCGGTGCGTACGGTCGATAGCCTGGGCTTCCACAGCTGGGTTCCACCATGGATCCAGCAAGAAGCAGTAGTCCGCTTCGGTCAGGTTCAGGCCGAAGCCGCCGGCCTTCAAGGAGATCAAGAACAGCGGAGCTTCGCCTTCCTTGAACTGCTCGATGACCTTGGCGCGGTTGCGGGTATTGCCGTCCAGGTAAACGAACTTCACGCCACGCTCGGTCAGCTTGTCGGCAAGCACCTTCAGATACGAAGTGAACTGGCTGAAGATCAGCGCACGGTGGCCTTCGCCCACCACATCATCGAGCTGGTCGAAGAGTGCTTCCAGCTTTGAACCGGGTACGTCCGACAGCGCTGGATCCACTAATGAAGGTTCCAGGGCCAGCATGCGCAGATGGGTCAGCGACTGGAAAATGGTGAAGCGGTTGCGATCCAGATCTTCAACCAGGTGCAAGATTTTCTGGCGTTCGCGGTTCAGGTGGGTGTCGTAGACATGCTGGTGTTCTTCGGAAAGGCGCACCAGAAGCTGTTGCTCCTGCTTGGCCGGAAGATCCAGCACCACGGATTCCTTGGTGCGGCGCAGCATGAATGGCTTGATGCGACGCTGCAGCAATGCAAGGGTGTCCTTGTCGCCCAGTACTTCGATAGGGCGGGCGAATTGGCGATTAAAGCGTGTTGTGTTCAGGAACAATGCCGGAGCAACCAGCGACAGCAAAGCACCGAGCTCGGAAAGGTTGTTTTCCATCGGGGTACCAGTGACGGCCAATTTGAAATTGGTCTGCAGGTTCACCGCGGTGCGGTGGGCCTTGGTGGATTTGTTCTTCACGAACTGCGCCTCATCGAGGATCAAGCCGGCAAAGCGCTGCGCCTCGTAAATCTCGTCGTTCAGACGCAACAGGGTATAGGTCGTGAGAATGACATCGTAATTCTCGGCCAGTTCCTTCAGCTGCCGTGGCGAAGGCAAGGTGCCCTCGACGCTGACTACCCGCAAGGATGGGGCGAACTTGTTGATTTCCATTTCCCAGTTGGAAACCACCGAGCTCGGGGCGACGACCAAGAACGGCAGACGGGTGCGCTGGGTTGCGGGCAGCTGAGCACATGCCTGCGGATCGGCCCAGAGCTTGTGGGCATGGAGAATCAGGGCAATCGTTTGCAAGGTCTTGCCCAAGCCCATGTCATCGGCGAGGATTCCGCCGAATCCGCCTTCGTACAGGCGAGAGAGCCAGTGGAACCCTTCAACCTGGTAAGGGCGCAATTGGGCGTTCAGCGTGTTCGGCACCTGCGCGTGGTGGGCTTCAGCGACCTTGAGCAGTGAACGCATGCGTGCGATAAACAAGTCCGCGCCGTCAATGCCTTCAGCCATCTCATCAAGTTCCTCGAACAATGAGATTTGGAAGACCGTAAGCTTCAGGTCTCCCTCCTTCGGCTTGTCATTCATTGCCTGCGCCTCGTCAACGAGCGCCTTGAGCTTGGCGAACATGGGGTGGTTCAACGAGAACCACGTGTTATCCGGCAGGCGCAGCTTCATCTGGCCATTGCTCATGGCCTCGACGATCTGCGAGAAAGGAACCTCGTGGTTGCCCACGGTGATCAGCAAGCCAAGGTCCAGCCAGTCGGTCCGTTCATGATTCACGGCATTGATCTTCAGCTGAGGAAGTTCACGCAGCTGACGGAATTTCGGCCGGGTACCCTTCTCAACCAGCTTGACTTCAGGAATGCGTTCCAGCGCGGGGAGGATCTCGGTGACGAAATCGATGGTGTCATCGCGGGCGTAGAACTTCGGCGACAAGTTGGGATTGCCGCTTTCTTCATGAACCAGGAAAACTTCATGCACTGCGGCCTGAAGCAGTTCCTCAGCCTCAAGGTCATACACTTCCTGGTCGCCAGGGATCCCCGGGTAGAGGATCTGGAAGTCCAGCGCGGCGGTGTCGTTCGGTTCGTTATTCTCGTTGAATTCGCGCTTGTAGACCACGGTCGCCTGCACATAGGGCGGTTTCAAAGCAGGCAATTCCAGCTCGTCGCTAACGCTACGCAGCTCGAAACGGCGGGCCAAACGCGGGTAGGAGGATTCAAAGAAATCGTTGATCTCCGACCGAGGCACGGTGACCGGACGGCGGTCAACATACCAGCGGCGGTGCGCGTCAGGAATCGGCTCGACACTTGGCGCGAGCCAAATTTCATCAGGCTGAGCCAACTGGGCATAGAAACCATGCTCGGCGATGACTCCGCTTGGTGCCTCCGGATCGAGAATGAGATCCTGGTTTGCAATGTGCAGGACACCGTCCAATTGCAGCCGTTGCTCATCCAGGGAGGCCTGCATGCTGAAGCTTGCTGGAGCAACGATGCGCACGCGCTGCTCGGATCGGGTCGTGATCAGCGGAATTCCCAGCTCATCAGCTTGGTCAAGCAGTGGCCAGAGCAGCTCGGAAGCGTACTCGTCCAGGAACAGCCAGTCTTCATCCACCTTGAACTGCAGCTGGCTGTCGCTGCGCGCCATGGAGGCAAAGCGGGTAAACCAGTGGTGCTGCGCGCGCAACAGGTTCCAGCCGTAGGTCTTGAAGCCCAGGGTGGTCCAGCGAAGCTGGCCACGAACCCAACGGCCTTCGGTGTTGCGAACCATTGGGCGCACTCCCAAGCGGAAGCGCTTATTGCGGGTCGGGTGCGGGATGGTTCCGGTCGGCATCCACTGTTGCTGCTGGGTAGCGTCCTTCGAGTCGAAGAGCAGGAACTGAAGCGCCATCGGCACTACCGGATCGTGCTGCGAACCAAGCAGGCCGTCGGCCGGGCCCGGCTCGGACTCTTCAAACCATGAATCGATTTGCTGCGACCAAACTGTGTTCGGCTTCTCTTCCCGGGCGGGCACGGCGCGTGGCTGGGAAGCGATCTTGTTGGAGACAATAGCCAGTGCCGCGATGTGCGAGCAGATGCCCGGTGCGTCGCAGGTGCACTCGCACGATTCGATCTTCCACTCTCCACCGTCCATGAGGACCTGGATCATCGGAGAATATTCTTCGCCAGAATCGGTGACGGTGCCTTCGATCTGGTGGGTGCTTTCGTCGAATTCCACGTCAACCACGGAATTTGCTTCTGCAGCCAGGTTCTTTCCATAGAAGAAAGGAACGTTGCCCAGAAAAGCCAATAAGTGGCGGGCATCAATGGTTGGTGGAACAGATTCAATCATCCTCTCATCGTTTCACGTTCCGGGCCTTCGCGAAAGTTGAAGGGCCTTTCTGTGAATAATCACTATCTATGACGTAGCGTTGACGCATGTCCCAAGTGTGGCCCTACCTTCCAGCACGCGCAGTGAACATAACGACGCTCGTTGAATTCGACCGTCTCGCAGCTGAAGCGCTGGCTTCCCACCGCGCACGCGGAAAAGGCTGGCGAGTGCACCGTGTTGATCTGCGCGAACGGGATACCGTGCTGGAATCCTTGGATCTTTCCGAAGCGCTATTCATCGATTGCCAGTATTCCGCGCAAGGAGCGCAGATCGTGCAAGCCACTGGCGGGCTGTGCATGAGCTCGGGGGAGGAGCTTCCCTTCGAGACGGTGGCTCGCGGCTTGTATTCGCCGCATGAGTTGTACTCGGGGATCCGGACGCAGACCTACGAGCATGTGCCTGATGCGAAGATCTACGCGTACTCCCAGCAGCATGCAGCGGTGAATTCCGACAGCGATAGCAATGCGCTGGCAAAAACCCTGCATGATCACCACATTGGCCAGGCGCTGGTCTCGGCGGTGTACGAGGGCACGTTCAAGGAAACCCCGATTATCGGGGTGATGGGCGGGCATGCGATGAGCCGGGGCACCGCGCAGTATGCGCAAGCTTTGGAGCTTGGGCGCATGATTACCCGGGCCGGCTACGCGGTCGCCACCGGTGGAGGCCCCGGCGCAATGGAAGCCGCCAACGCCGGTGCATGGCTGGCCGATTACGGACCAGAAGATGTCGCTACGGCATTGCAGATGCTGGCCGAAGCGCCAGATGCGATTCATCAGCGCACCGGCTGGGCGAGAACTGCGCTGATGGTCAAGGAGCGTTTCCCGAGCCAGCGGCAGTCCCTGGGCGTGCCAACCTGGTTCTACGGCCACGAGCCGCCGAATCTGTTTGCCACCCAGATTGCCAAGTTCTTCACCAATTCCATTCGTGAAGCGATTCTGCTGGAGCAGTCCAACGGCGGGCTGGTAGTTCTGCCCGGGGCCGCTGGTACGGTGCAGGAAATCTTCCAGGATGCCTGCGAAAACTACTACGCTACCGGTGCTCGCGTGGTGCCGATGGTGCTGATCGGCAAGGACTATTGGACGAGGGATCTGCCTGCTTGGCCGCTGCTTCAGGCCCTGGCCAAGGAACGTGTCATGGAACAGAAGATTGCTCTGGTGGAAACCGCCGAAGAAGCGATGGAGTTCATCCAGAGCATGCAAACCCTGCGCCGGCGTACCCGGCGGCCGGAGAACAACTAGAGCACGGCATGGAAAATGCCGGTACAGCCAAAGCTGTACCGGCATTCGATTCGCAGCAGGCTGCTATCCGATGCTGACGTCGAAGATCAGGCCCAAGCAGTAGGTGATGGCCGCTGCGCCCCAGCCGATGGCTAGCTGGCGCAGGCCGCGCTTGAGCGGGGAAGCACCGGAAAGCAGCCCCACGATCCCTCCGGTGATCATCAGGGCCACGCCCACCAGGACTACCGAGACGAGGATCGCGGTCATGCCGGAGAGCCCAAGGATATAAGGCAGGATCGGCACGACCGCGCCGGAAGCGAAAAGGATGAACGAGGTGGCCGCCGCGCCGGTGGCCGACCCCAGTTCCTGGTGCTCCTTCTCGAGTTCTTCGCCGCGGCCTTCCGGGTTCAACGAGAAATCGGGGTTGCAATCGCAGGTGAACAGGCCCATGCGTTCTGCGGCCCGGTGCGCTGCATCTTCATCGCTCATGCCGCGGGCCTTGTAGATCAGCACCAGCTCGTTGGCGTCCAGATCGAGGTTCGGGGCGGCGGTCAGCGTGACCTGGGTTGGACGCGAGGCGGTCAGCAGCTCGCGCTGGGAACGCACCGAGACGTATTCGCCAGCTGCCATGGACAGTGCGCCGGCCAGCAAACCGGCAACACCGGAGAACAGCACGAAGGTCGCTGAAACACCGGTCGCACCGATACCCATGATCAACGCCAGGTTGGAAACCAGCCCGTCGTTGGCGCCGAAGACCGCAGCGCGGAAGTTGCCCGAAAGGCGCGCACGGCCTGCTGTAGCCAGCGCCCGGACGACCTCTTCGTGGACCTGTTCGTCGGCTGCCATCTGCGCGGTGGCGTCCTTGTCGTCGCGGTAGGGCGAACTGCTTTCGGAGCGCTGGGCCATGGCCAGCACGAAGACCGAACCGAAATGCAATGCCAGGAAGCGCAGCATGGTGCGTCGCAGCGACGGGCGGACTTCCTTGAAATGCTCGCCGAGCAGGACGCGCCAGTGGGATTCGTGGCGGGCTTCCGCCTCTGCAAGGCCCAGCAGGATTTGCCGTTCCTGCCCGGTTTTCTTTTCCGCGAGGGCCCTGTAGATGGAGCCTTCGGCGACTTCATCAGCGAGATACTTGCGCCATCGCTGGATCTGCGCTTTGGTAGGTTCGGTTTCTGGGTGCTGTGGCATCGCGACGATGACTCTCCTGGAACATGGATTTTCCAATGAAACCCGTGGATCGGATCAACCACCCAGTTTAGTCAGGGCTCCTGCACTTGGGAATTTGGCAAGGCTAAAAGCAATTCGCTTGCCCGCTGGATCTCCGGCTACCGGCAGCACCAGCTGCAATTCAGAAGTGGCCGGATCATAGGTCGGCCTGCGGGCGCAACGGGCAATGAGCCGTTCAAGCCTGAGCGGATCCGCAACGTAGCGGGTGCGCCAGCGCCCTTCGGCCTTGAACTGCACTTGGCCGGTCTGGCGGTCGATGACGGGCAGAATCGGATATGCCATGGAGGTCAACTCTCTTGCGAGCTCTTGCCCGTGCACCTGTTGATGCGCGGACCGCTTCCTCATCCGAACCACCCATGAACTTGGGGTTGGTGCGCGGCCAGTCGGAGCTTGGCGCCGCGTCTCGTGAAGCAACATTTCCGATGGTACCGCCGGCGGCAGGGCCCGGTGAAGTCCGAATGCGTAATATGACTGCGGCTCAAATTCCCGGGGCAAAGGCATTGGCCAGCTGCTGCAGCTTCTCGCGTTGTTCTGCCCATTGCCCCGCGGTGTAGCCGGGCAGCAGATCCAGTTGCGCGGTCCAGCCAGCACGGCCATCGAGCTGCTCGCGGATAATATCCAGATGCCCTGCATGCCGGGAGGTCTCGGCGAGTGCATGGATGAGCAGGTGGTCCAAGGTGGTTTTGCCAGCTGGCCCCCACCACGGTACCTCTACGGGGCAGTCCAGGGGCAGGTCGCTAATGGCTTCATCGGCGAAGGCGATGGCTTTCCGATACAGGCCGATCAGCTGTTGCGCATCCATATCTGCTGGCGGAAGGAAATCCGCGTCGGGATCATGCGGCGCAATGAATTCGCGAACGTAGCGGTCATCGGCCCTGCGCTTGAGGCAGGTGCCGAAATACTCGTATTCATTGATCGCCAAATGGTGCAGCACTCCCAGGATATGGGTGCCTGTAGGGGTGAGCGGAGTGCGTGCCAGGTGCTCGGCGAGGCCTTCTGCCTTGTAGATCGCATTCTCGCGCGCGTCGTTCAGGTACCCGCAGAGCTTGTCCTTGGTGCTGTCCATGGACAGAGTCTAGTGAGCGCTGCAGCCTCGCGGTAGAGGGCGCGGTGTGTTTACCATTGGTAAACTTGCCCCGCAGGCCTTGAAGCCAAAGTGGTTGCGGTTGTTGCTGCAGAAAACGTCGAGGAGCCAAACGATGAAAACCTTGCCAGTTGAACCAACCGGTGCCGCGATCAATATCGGTGCGAGGCTGCGCGGGGTGCGCCAGACCCAGCGTATGACCATTGACCAGGTCGCCGAGCTATCCGGACTGACCAAGGGTTTCCTCTCGCGTGTGGAGCGCGACCTGACCAGCCCTTCGGTTTCGACTCTTTTACGGTTGTGCGAAGTGCTGGGCATGGAGGTCGGTACCCTCTTCGAGGTTCCTGAAACGAAACTGGTCCGACTGGAGCAAGCTCCCCGTGTTTCCCTGGGCGGTGACGGCATCACGGAGCAGCTGGTCACGCCGCGCAGCGAGAAGCGGGTGCAGATGATTCGCGCCGAGATTGCGCCCAAGGGCACCGGTGAAGCGGAACTGTATTCGGTGGATTGCGAGCTGGAAGTGCTGCACGTGATCGCTGGAAAATTCATCCTGGTATTGCCTGATCAGCGCGTAGAACTCGAAGCAGGCGATACGATCACCTTCCCCGGGCGTGAACCGCATAGCTGGGAAAACGATTCTGATGAGGTTGCCGTGGTTACCTGGACGCTGATCCTCTCATGACGCCAAGCCACGGCACTTGCTGCCATGGCCCGGCATGCGCAGTGCGGCTGCGCGTTCGTCTGCGGGGAGATGAACCGCGTATTCTAGGAACGATGCGTTGTTCCGGGCGCTCGGGACAATCAGTGATGGGAGAGGCGTGAGGACAGGCGAACCAACCGCTGCGCAAGATCAACTGCGCAGTATCAGCTGGTGGGCTTCGATACTTTTCGGCGTTCTTATTGGCACCACCTTGACCTGGATCCGCACCCAACGCAATTTCTTCTTCATTGGCGCCGCGATTCTGGCCGTCGTCATTGTCACCATTGGCGTGCGGACGATTCGCCGACGGGCACGCTTCCCGGTGATGGCGCAGGCGCGCACCTCGTGGGCGTATGTGCTGTGGACCGGTGTCCTGCTGGTCCTGGCCGGGCCGATCCAGCTGGTGTACGTAGCCGATGACCTTTCCGAACTGACTATCAAATCGCTGGTCATGTCCGCAGGCTTCTGCCTGGGCATTCATGAGGTCGACCGCGCGCTGGTGAAAGCCAGCAAGAAGCGCTCCGGCGAGGCCTAGCGTCCCAATTTGGGCAAAATAGCCTGAAATGTAGTCAAAACATCCAATACCCTTAAGCGCGTTTTTGCATAGTGTGATCCTGACCAACTTTCCAGAAGGGGTTGCCATGTCAGGAAAAACCGCGAAGAACCACACCGCAGAACCAGGCCTCAAGAAGGTCCTCGGCCGCTGGGACGCCTTGGCCATAGGCGTGGGCGCGATGATCGGCTTTGGCTGGGTCGTGCTCACCGGCGACTGGATCACCACCGCCGGCCCGTTCGGAGCCACGCTGGCCATGCTGGTTGGCGGTGGCATCATGGCGGTAGTTGGCCTGACCTATGCCGAACTCGTTGCGGCCATGCCGAAAGCAGGCGGTGAGCACAACTACTTGCTGCGCGCCATGGGCGCCCGCTGGTCTTTTGCCGGTTCGTGGGCCATCGTCGGCGGCTACATTGCGATCGTGGCCTTTGAAGCAGTGGCACTGCCCAAATCCGTGCTCTATCTCTTCCCGGAGCTTTCGCAGATCAGATTATGGGAGATCGCTGGCTCAGAGGTCTACCTGACTTGGGCGCTGGTCGGTGTCGCCGGTGCGATAGCGATCACCTGGATTAACATCCGGGGCATCAAGACCGCCGGCGTAGTGCAGACCTTCGTGGTGCTCTTCCTCTTCGTCATCGGCGCAATGCTGCTTGCTGGCGCATTCACCGGAGGCGAGAGCAGGAACATGGAACCATTCTTCGAAAACGGGGTGGCCGGCTTCTTCGGCGTGATGATCGTGGTGCCGTTCATGTTCGTCGGCTTCGACGTGATCCCGCAGTCCGCCGAGGAATGCGACATCGCCCCGCGAAAAATTGGCAAGTACGTGGTGATTTCGGTGCTGATCGCCACCGCCTGGTATGTGGGGATCATCCTGGCCACCGCCTCGGGAATGGGCGCTTCGGCGCTCGCCGGATCCGAACTTGCCACTGCCGACGCGATGGGGGCACTGTTCAATTCCGAAATCATGTCAAAGGTGCTGATCGCCGGCGGCATTGCCGGCATCCTCACCTCGTGGAATTCGTTGCTGATGGGTGCTTCGCGGCTGATGTACGCGATGGCCAGCTCCGGCATGCTGCCACGCTGGTTCGCCTACCTGCATCCGAAGCACCGCACACCGAGCCATGCACTGCTGTTCATTGGCGGCCTCTCCGTTCTGGCTCCATTCTTCGGCACCGCCATGCTCGGATGGTTGGTGGATTCCGGTTCGCCGTCGATCGTGATCGCCTACCTGCTGGTGGGCGTGGCGTTCTTGATTCTGCGCCAGCGCGAACCGCAGATGCAACGCCCGCTGCGCGTGGGCGGTGCGGGAAACGGCGGCAAGGTCATCGGCGTACTGTCGGTGGTCTTCTGCACCGGCCTGATTTCGCTGTATCTTCCGGGAATGCCGGCGGCCATCGGGTGGCAGCCGTGGCTGCTCTTCGCCGCTTGGTGGATCCTGGGCATGGCCTTCTTGCTGCGTGTGCCACGCGGGATTGCGCCGGGCGAATTCGCGGAAGAGGAATTGCTGCAGAAGCTGAGCATCCGCCAGCAAGCCAAGCTCGGTGCCACCGGCCCGGACGCCGCAGCAACGCGACGCGCCAGTGCGCCGCACGATAGCCGGACTCGGCTCAAGGGCTGACGGCTGCACCTAGGGCACGCCGCGGGATCTGGCTATTGCAGAGACTGCGGCGTGCCTATTTCTGTGCCCGGCGCAGGGCCAGCCAGAGCGAGGCGGCGGCATCCGGATCATCGAGATTGGCGCCAAGCAATTCCTGGGCCACGGTGATGCGGTGGCGCAAGGAATTTCGGTGAATGCCCAATTCGCGGGAGGCTTCTTCCCAATGGCCGCGGTGGCGCAGGTAGGAGGTGACCGCGGAGAGCAGATCGGCGCGCGCGTACGCTGCGAGGGCCTTGACCCAGGTCTCTGCGCTGGCATCGAAGCCCGGGGCGCCGCAGGCCATGGTCCCGAACGGGACAGCGTCCAGCGTTTGGCGCAGGGCAGGCAAATTGGCAGGGATCTCGGCCAAGTTCAATGGTTGGGAGAGTACGGCGTGGACTTCGGGTGCGGGGGAATCAAATCGCCCGCACGCCATCGGGCCCGTTGCGGTTGCAGCCTGCGGTGCCACTGCCTCGCCATTGCTGGAACTGTCTGCGGGTTCGGGAAGTATCAAATAATGTTCGGCGCCGTCCTCATAGTGAAGCTGGCACTCGCGTACCGCTGCGGCGACATCGGGCAAGGCGGCGGGGCGCGCCAGCGAGGGCAGCGCATGAAGTGCGGTTGCTGCATCGGTATCGGCACCTGCCCGGTACAGCAGGATTCGCACACGAACAGGTATTCTGCCCAATCCGGCTTCTTCCCCGACCAGGCGTGCCGCCTCGGGTTGGCCATGCAGCAACAATTTTGCGGTGG
This sequence comes from Glutamicibacter sp. AGC84, assembly GCF_053543575.1. Lineage (NCBI taxonomy): Bacteria > Bacillati > Actinomycetota > Actinomycetes > Micrococcales > Micrococcaceae > Glutamicibacter > Glutamicibacter sp. AGC84. Next base: position 161,865 of record NZ_JBLVOC010000001.1, on the reverse strand, counting down.
CCGAGCTGAGCGCGTTATTCGTGCTGGCAGCCAATTCCCGTTGCCTGGCGCGCAAGGAGAGCAACGTGCAGGCCGTCATGATGATCTGCCGGTCGGCCTTGGTCGGCCTGCGCCCGGCGGCAACTCCGAGATATCCGTGGATCGTGGTTCCGGACAGGATGGGATAGAGCGCTACTTCGTGGCCCTGGACCTCGAAGGTGGACGCCGAGGGCATGCCATTGCGCCGAAAGCGCATGGACTCGTGGCGGAGTTCGCCCAGGAACGCTTCGGCGGATGCCGGGTAGCAGGCCGCCGGCCGAGAATCGACGGAAAGATAGGCAGCCCAACCGTTTACTGCCTCAGCCAAGCCCCGCACGACTGCATTGATGGCATCCGGGCGTACGGCGGCACGCGCCAAGGCAGTCTGCGTCCCCAAGGAACCCATCAGGTTCGAAGCCTGATCACGTGAGGCCAGGCGCCAGTATGCCCGTGAAATGTTCTGGAAGGGCACTTGGTCCGGGACGATCCCCAGCTCTACGCCGGCAGCGTCGCAGGCGGCGATGACGTGCTCGGGCACCGTGCGAAGCCACGGACCCAGCCCCAGCCCCAGGGCGCAGACCTTTTTGTCCTGCAGCCGGCGCATGTATGCGCGGGAAGCCTCCTCGCTCGCGGCGAATGGCATGCCGGTGGTCAGCAGCAGCTCGCCGCCATCCAGATAGGTGGTGGGATCCTCCAGCTCAGAGACGTGCACCCCGCTGACCGGCTGGGCACGGAAGGTTCCGGTGCTGGCAGGGAAGAACTCGGTGCCCAACTCCGCGCCCAGCTGCAAAAGCGTAATCATTGGGTAAATTATCCAAGAAAGATGCTGGACTTGGATGCAATGACCAATGACGCGTGTCACGGGGATTTCTAGGCTTGAGCCATGACTGAAACCCTTGCTTCCACCGACGCCCCAACCTTGTCCCAGACCAGGCACCTTGCCACCAGCATCCCCGGCCCGCGCTCTGCGGCCCTCCATGAGCAGCGGGTGCAACAGGTCAGTAGCGGTTTTGGCGTCACCTTGCCGGTCTTCGTCAGCCGCGCCGATGGCGGGATTATCGAAGACGTCGACGGAAATCGCCTGATCGACTTCGCCTCGGGGATTGCCGTGACTTCACTGGGTGCCGCCAACCGCCGCGTGGCCGAACGCGTGGCCAAGCAGCTGGCCGACTTCACCCATACCTGCTTCATGGTCACCGAGTACGAATCCTTCACCCAGGTGTGCAGCTGGTTGAACCAGCACACCCCCGGCGACTTCGAGAAGCGCACAGCGCTGTTCTCCACCGGGGCCGAGGCCGTGGAGAACGCGGTCAAGATCGCTCGTGCAGCCACCGGACGCGCTAACGTGCTGGTCTTCGACGAGGCCTACCACGGCCGTTCGCTGCTGACCATGGGCATGACTGCCAAGGTCAATCCGTACAAGATGAATTTCGGCCCGATGCCCGAGCATATCGTACGCGCCGCCTCGGCCAACCCGTTGCGGCCCTCTGGGGGAGCGGCCACCGTCGAAGCGGTCCTGGCTTCCGTCGAGCAGACCTTGATGGACTACGGCCCCCAGAATTTCGCCGCGATGGTGATCGAGCCCATTCAGGGCGAAGGAGGTTTCGTTGTCCCGATGGCCGGGTTCATCCCGGGGCTGCGCAAGTTGGCCGACAAGCACGGTATTGTGCTGGTCATCGACGAGATCCAGGCCGGCATGGGGCGCACCGGAAAGCTATTCGCTTCGGAGCATGAGGGCGTGGCAGGTGACCTGATCCTCACGGCCAAGGCCCTGGCCAACGGAGTTCCGCTGTCCGCGGTGACTGGGCGCGCCGAGCTGATGAATGCCCCGCACGCTGGGGGCCTGGGCGGCACCTATGCTGGCAACCCGCTGGCTTGCGAGGCGGCGCTGGCTGTATTCGAGCAGTTCGAGGATGGGACGCTTCTGGATAACGCCCAGCTCATCGAGCGGGTGTCCCGCGAGGTTCTTGAACCACTGATGCAGCAGAGCCCGGTGGTTGCCGACGTCCGCGGCCGCGGAGCCATGCTGGCTATCGAGTTCGCCGACCGGGGCAGCTTGGCGCCGCGCGCCGATGCGGCCGCCGCGGTTTCCAAGGCCTGCCATCGAGCCGGCGTGCTGACCCTGACCTGCGGTACGCACGGCAATGTGCTGCGCCTGCTGCCGCCGCTGGTGATCGGCGAAGCGCTGCTGCGCGATGGATTAGAGGTGCTTGCCCAGCAGATTCGCAGCGTCGCCAGCTGATCGCCCTGCTGCAGTTTCGGCCCATGCCGCAGCCCTTTCGCGGGTTGCGGCATGGGCTATTTCTGCCTGGATTCCCGGGCTGTGCGATAACTGAATCTTGACGTGACCCAGCAGACAAAATAGCATAATGGGAAACTGAAGTTTCATATTAGACAACTTGAACTTTCGTTCTTGGATGTCTGGGGGAGGAAGTTGCGATGAAGGAAATCCGCATCGAGGAAAACGGGCATCTGGGACCCATTAATGCCGCGGTGATTCCACGCTATGCAGGCGGCGGCACCTACGCCCGGCTGCCACGACTGGATCAGGTGGAGAAGGCCGACATCAAGATCGTTGGCGTGCCTTTCGACACCGGTGTCTCCTACCGGCCCGGCGCCCGCTTTGGCGCCAACCACGTGCGCGAATCCTCGCGCCTGATCCGCCCCTACAACCCCGCCACCGACACCTCGCCGTTTGCGCAGAGCCAAGTGGCTGACGCGGGGGACATGGCGGTCAACCCGTTCAACATCAACGAGGCTATCGAGACCATCGAGCACAACGCACTGGAGCTGACCAGCGACGGCTCCACCCTGGTCACCGTGGGCGGAGACCATACCATCGCGCTGCCGTTGCTGCGTGCCGCCTCGCAACGAGCCGGTGCTCCGGTAGCGATGCTGCACTTCGACGCGCACCTGGACACCTGGGACACCTACTTCGGTGCCGAATACACCCACGGCACCCCGTTCCGCCGTGCGGTCGAGGAGGGAATCCTGGATACCGAGGCGATCTGCCACGTCGGCACCCGCGGTCCGCTCTATGGCAAGAAGGACCTGGAAGACGACCAGCGCTTCGGCTTCGGCATCGTCACCAGCTCGGATGTCTACTACCAGGGCGTTCGCGAAATCGTGCACAAGCTGCGCGACCGCATCGGCAACCGCCCGCTGTACATCTCGGTGGACATCGACGTGCTGGACCCAGCCCACGCCCCGGGTACCGGAACCCCGGAGGCCGGGGGCATCACCAGCCGTGAACTGCTTGAAATCCTGCGCGGTTTGCGCGGATTGAACATCATCGGCGCGGATATTGTCGAAGTCGCCCCCGCCTACGACCATGCGGAGCTGACCGGCGTGGCCGCCTCGCATGTCACCTATGATTTGATCAGCCTGATCAGCGACTTCCGCGCCAGCAAGGGGATGAATAGCTAATGAACGAGCAACCGCAACGCAACGGCGGCGATCTGGTCATCGAGACCCTCACCGCGCTCGGTGCCAAGACCGTGTTCGGGATCCCCGGGCAGCACGCCCTGGGACTCTTCGACGCGCTCTCGCGCTCAAGCTTGGAATTCATCTCCTCACGCGTGGAGAACAACTCCGCCTTCGCCGCCGATGGCTACTCCCGCGCTACCGGGGAAGTGGGCGTGCTGTTCCTCTCCACCGGCCCGGGCGCGCTGACCTCGCTAGCGGGTCTGCAAGAGGCCTACGCCACCGGCGTGCCCATGGTCGTGGTGGCCAGCCAGATTCCGCTGGACGGCCTGGGAGCCCGCCGCAAGGGCATGCTGCATCAGCTCGATGACCAAAAGGCCTCGGCCGCCAACGTCACCAAGTTCCAGCAGACCGTGCATCATGCATCGGGCATCCCCTCGGCGATCCAGGATGCGTGGGCCCGGGCCATTACCGTGCCGATGGGGCCGGTGTGGGTTGAGGTGCCGCAGGATGTCCTGCTCGCCCCGGTGATGGTGCCACCGGTACAGGATGCCCTGGCCGAAGCCTACGAGCATCCCCCGCGCGAAGAGCTGATTCGCGAAGCCATGCGCTGGCTGGCCGAAGCCAAGCGCCCGGCCATCATCGCCGGCGGCGGTGTGCGCCGGGCCGGGGCGCAGGCTGAATTGCTGGCCGTGGCCGAAAAACTGCAGGCCCCGGTGCTGTGCAGCCCCGGCGGCAACGGAGCCTTTGGCTGGAACCATGAGCTGTCCTTGCAGTCGTGGGCGGAAGACCGCTATGTCTCGGACGTCATGGAAGATGCCGACGTGCTGGTGGTGATCGGTTCGGCCCTGGGCGAGGTCACCAGCAACTACTTCACGCTCGAACCCCGCGGCAAGATGATCCAGATTGATGCCGAGCCGCGCGTGCTCGAGTCCAACACCCCGGCCCTGGGTATCCGCGCCGATGCCCGTGAAGCCTTGAAATTCCTGGACGAAGAAATGCGCGAGACAGGCTTCAAGGCCCAGGCATCATGGCACGGAAGCACCCCGCAACAGGTGGTGGCCCAGACCCTGGCAAAGGTGCAGGCGCGCCTGGATGCCCAGGACCTTGGCAAGGAACGGAAGTTCATGGCGGATATCCGCGCCGCCGTCCCGGCGGGCATGCAGACCTTCTGGGATATGACCATCGCTGCCTACTGGGGCTGGAGCTGCTGGGACGCCAAGGATGGCGAATTCCATTCCGCGCAGGGTGCAGGCGGCCTCGGCTTCGGCTTCCCCGCCGCGATCGGTGGCGCCATCGGCTCCAAGCAGCGCGTGCTGGCAGTCAGCGGCGACGGTTCATCGATGTACTCCATTTCCGAACTGGCCACCGCCAAGCAGCACCATGCACCGGTCACCTGGTTGATCGTCGACGACGGGGGATATGGCATCCTGCGCGAGTACATGGAGGGAGCCTTCGGAAAAGCCACCGCCACCGAACTGGCCCGGCCGGACTTCGTGGCCCTTGCGCATTCCTTTGGCATCCCCGCCCAAGCGGTCGATCCCGAAGACGTCGGTTCTGCGCTCGCCGACGCCTTGGAAGCAGATGGCCCCAATGTCATTGTGGTCCGCACCCTGCTGAAGATGTTTGCGCCTACCCACCTGTAAAGCACCCGAACGCACGGACGGCCTCGGACCTGTTGCTCCCACGAGCGATGGATCCGGGGCCGTTGCGATTAGTGGATGAGGAAAAGTGCGGATCAGTGGGTGAAATGGAACACCACACCGAAAAGCACTGTCGAGATGCCCAAGCTAATGCCGATGAGCAGTGGCTCCCAATCCAGGGATTGAGCTGCCAACATCACTGCGAAGGAAGCGAAAAGCAGAATTGCTCCGATTCCTCCCAGGATCACACCTCCGCCTCCATGGTGCCGCGCGGCGGAGTGCGCGGTCCGTTGAAATCGTGGTTCCATGCCGCCATGGTACGTCCGAAAGCGGCCAAAGCCGAGGGGCAGGAGCAACTACTTCGATATTGTCAGATTTGTTGGCTTAGCGGCCTGCGCGCAGCTGATGGATCCGCTCGGCAGCGGTTGCCAGGGAAGGATAATCGGCCCCTGGCCCCTGCGCGATGAAGCCGGGGCAGTAGTGGTCGGCGAGTCCTGCCTGTCCGTAGGACAAGCCGCGGAACGTGCCCTGGGCCATGCGCACCAGATGCGCTCCGGCAGCCACATCCCACACCTTGGTATCGAACCCGATGGTGGCGTCGCACCAGCCTGCGGCAACATGGGCCAGGGCCAGCGCCGCGCAGACCTTGCGGCGTACCGTGGCGAAGTCCTGGATCCACTGGCCAAAGAGTTCCAAGGACAGATCCCCGTCCTTGAGCATGGATTCTGCTCCCGGGTAATCCGTCATCAGGTTGGCGCGGGACTGCTCGGGACGGGCACCGGGCTCAAGAACCTGCCCGTTGAGGAACGCGGCAGTCGAATTGGCGCTGAATTCATCACCAGAAACCGGATCGAGGATTGCGGCGGCCACCAGTTCTCCATCGATGGCTGCGGCAATCGAGATGCAGAAGAATGCCACGCCGTGGACGAAGTTGCTGGTGCCGTCAATTGGATCGACAATCCACTGCACCTTCCCGGCGGCCTGCCGTCCTTGATCGCCGGAGACCTGCTCTTCGCCGAGAACCCAGGAATCCGGGTGGGCCGATAGCAGTGAGGCAGTGATGAGCCGCTGGCTCTGCCGGTCGATGTCGGTGACCAGGTCATGGGTGTTGGTTTTATGCTCGGCTACCACGTTGCCGCGGAAGGAAGCGCGCAGCAGCTCGGCGGACTGGCGAGCTGCCTTCAGCGCGGAAAGACGTAGTTCTTCGGCGTATTGCGTGCTGGCTTGGACTCGCTGATCATTCACAAAACCAGCTTACCGCCGTGGCAACAGGCAAAAACGTTGACTGGAGCAACGAATCGAACTTACTGTGGGGGAAACACAATAGATAGGCAGCCGATAGATCGTGGACAAGTCTCCAGATAGCCCTTCGGATTCTGAACTCAAAATCCTGCTCGACGAGTTGGCCCGCAGTTCCAGGATCCTTCGCGTGTTCTCGCATATGGATCAGACTGACCCCGAGGTATCCAACGCCTCCCATCACGTGCTCAAGACGTTGAAAACCCGTGAACCCACGCATGCTGCCGACCTTGCGCAGTCCTTGGGGATCGGCACCGCGGCGATGAGCCGGCATTTGGCGGAACTGGAGCAAATGGGCCTGGTAGCCAGGCAGCCCAGCAAGATCGACGCCCGCCGCCACGTGCTCTGGGTGACCGAGGCGGGTTCCGAGCGGCTTGAATTCCGCGACCGCTTGCGCCTGGAGCGAATGCGGGATGTCCTTCCGGACTGGGATGCCGAGCGCTTGGCCAGCGTCGCGCACGCGCTGAGCGAATTGAACGCGACGATGATCCGCGGCATCCAATCCCAACGGACCGAGCAGTTCGGCAATGCGGAGAATTCCGACCTTGGATAAGAGCATGCCGGAAAAGGAACGTCCCACTGACCTCACCGAGGCAGCGGCTGACCAGCCGCAGATGAATCAACGCGAAGTGCTCAAATCCATCGCTGGCGTCCTGGCATCCTTCTTCGCTGCCATGCTGGCGGCGACCATTGTGTCTATTGCGCTGCCGACCATCATGGATGTCCTGAGCGGCTCGCAAACCGACTTCAACTGGGTTCTGAGCACCACGCTGCTGGCTAATGCCGCCACCACTCCCATCTGGGGGAAAATGGCGGATCTCTTCGACAAGAAGAAGCTGCTGCAAGCCGGAATTCTGGTGTTCGTGCTCGGCTCGTTGCTGGCCGGGCTCGCCTGGTCCATACCCGTGCTGCTGTTCGCCCGGGTCATCCAGGGCATCGGCATGGGCGGGCTGACTGCCATGGGCATGGCAGTCATCGGCACGGTCATCCCGCCACGGGAACGTGGACGCTATTCGGGATATTTCGGTGCCGTCATGGCTGTATCTACCGCAGCAGGACCGCTGCTCGGCGGATTCATCGTGGACTCGCCCCTGGGCTGGCGCTGGTGCTTCTTCTTCGGCATCCCGATCAGCTTGCTCTCCATGCTCTTGATCCACCGGACCCTGCACCTGAAGCACCTCAAGCGTCCGGTGCATATCGATTGGGTCGGCGCAGTCCTGTTGACCACCGCCGTCTCGATCCTGCTGATCTGGGTATCCTATGTAGGCAAAGCCGACTATTTCGGCTGGAATTCGTGGCAGACCTACACGATGGTCTCGATGTTCCTTTTGCTGGTTGCCGCGTTGCTGCTTGTTGAATCACGGGTTCGTGAACCGATCATTCCGCTGAAGATCATTTGCACCCGAACAACGTCGCTGGCGATTCTCGCCTCGATCTCGATTGGCGTGGGGATGTTCGGCACCGGCGCATTCATCGGCCAGTACTTCCAGATCGCCCGCGAAGCGACGCCGACCATGGCCGGCCTCATGACCTTGCCAATGATCGCGGGCAACTACTTCGGGTCGGTCTTCTCGGGACAGATGATTACCCGCTTCGGCCGTTGGAAGATCTACCTGCTCATCGGTTCGGTCCTGAACATCGCTGGCCTCGGCCTGCTTGGGCTGATGCGCCAGGATACCGAATACTGGTTCTTGGCCTGCGGCATGTTCCTCAACGGCGTGGGCATGGGATTCATGCTGCAGAACTTGGTGCTCTCGGTGCAGAACACGGTGAAAGTCACCGATATCGGGGCGGCAAGTTCTTCGGTGGCGTTTTTCCGATCCGTAGGCGGCTCAGCAGGTGTGGCGGTGCTCGGAGCGCTGCTTTCGCGCAATGTGGCAGATCTTATTACCGAATCGTTGGCGGCCAAGGGGCAGCTGTCCTCGGCCCCGGCCACCGGGGATTCCTTGAATCTTTCCGGGATGCCAGATGCGCTACGGCAGGTGGTGGAATCGGCGTATGGCGAGGCGACGGGGATCGTCTTCATCGTTTCGGCGGCTGTAGCCGTGGTTGCCTTCTTCTGCGTATTGCTCATCAAGGAAGTGCCATTGCGCAAGACGATCTAGTACCTGGCCTTGCCGCCGGGTCGAATCAGGATAAGCTTCAGACCATGAGTAGCATGCAACCGATTAAGCCGAAGGTATCTCTTACCGAGCAGGTGACCACGATGATCCGTGCCGCCATCGTTGCCGGTGAGATGGCTCCGGGGGAGCACTACTCGGCCATTGGCATCTCGGAAAAGCTCGGCGTCTCGCGGACTCCGGTGCGCGAGGCCTTGCAGCTGCTGGAAAAAGAGGGAATCGTTACCGTGGCGAAAAACCGCGGGGTGCGCGTCAACCAGATTTCTTTGGAGGACATTGTCGAAGTCTTCCAGCTGCGTTTGGCTATCGAGCCTCCAGCTGCCGCACGTGGCGTGCGGAATGCGACCCAGGCCGATATCAACCAGCTGACGTCGTTGCACCAGCGAATGCTCGCCATCGGCGAAACCGGTGATGGCCGGGCGACGCTGGAAGCGGACAAGGAATTCCACCTGTGCCTTCTGGGGCTGGCCGGAAATGCGAAACTCGACAGCGTGGTGGGGGAGCTGCGCAACCTCGTCCTGGCCCACGGGCAGACCACCGTGCCCTTCGCCCGCTCCAGCCAGGATCTGGCCGGGGATCGCGAGGAGATCATGGAGGCGATTCTGGCTAAAGACCCCGACGCCGCCGCGCTGGCCGTTCGGGGCCACGTCATGCGCACCGCGCAGATGCTGATCCGTTCGGTGTGTTCGCGGACCCCGGGACTGGACGCAGAACCGTTCCTGGAGCGGCTGGACGCCTTGATTTCCTAGGGCGTTCCGCGCCCCCTGCAGACCCGAGCAGCGAAACATCCTGAAAATCCTTGCCAAGGGTGATCCGGGCAACATAGAGTTGCATGCAACATGTAACTAAGCAATTCTGTGCGGATTGAAGGTGTGGAAGCAAATGAGCCAACCACTTGAAGGGGTCAAAGTCATCGACCTCTCGCGCATCTTGGCCGGGCCGCTGTGCACCATGACCCTGGCCGACTTCGGAGCCGAAGTTCTCAAAGTGGAGAACGCTGCTGGAGATGAGACCCGCAGCTGGAAGCCTCCGGTCAATGCCCAAGGCATCAGCACCTACTACTGGTCGGTGAACCGCAACAAGCAGGCAGTAGTCGCCGACTTCGCGGACGCGACCCAGTTGCAGGCCCTGCGCGGATTGATCCGCGACGCTGACGTGCTGGTGGAGAATTTCCGCCCCGGCGTCCTGGCCAAATTCGGGCTGGACTACGAGAGCCTGCGCGAGCTGAACCCGGCACTGGTCTATTGCTCCATCTCGGGCTTCGGCGAAAAGCAGGGTGCAACCTTGCCCGGCTTCGACCTGCTGTTGCAGGCAGTGGGCGGGCTGATGAGCATCACTGGAGAACCAGACGGGCCTCCGAGCAAGGCCGGTGTTGCCCTGGTGGACGTATTGGCGGCGCAGAATGCGGTTGCCGGCATCCTGCTGGCCATGCGCGAACGCGATGCCAGCGGTATCGGCCAGCGGGTGACCGTCAACTTGCTCGGCTCGCTGCTGGCCGGACTGACCAACCAGTCCAGCAGCACGCTGGCTACCGGAAAATCCCCGGCACGCATGGGCAACGCGCACCCGAGCATTGCCCCCTATGAAACCTTCGCGGCCAACGACGGCGTGGTGGCCATCGCCGTGGGCAATGACCGCCAGTTCGCTGCCTTGGCCAAGCATCTTGGCCAGCCGGACCTAGCCCAGGATCCGCGCTTCAGCAGCAATAGCGCACGGGTGGCCCACCGCGAAGAACTCAAGGCAATCATCGAAGCGGCCACCGCCTCGGCCACTGCCGCGCACTGGGCGAATGCGCTGATGTCCGCGGGAGTGCCCGCCGGAAAGGTCAACTCCATTGCCGAGGCCATCGACTTCGCCAAGGAACTTGGCCTGGATCCCGTCGCGCTGATCACCGATCCGGACACCGGGGAAGCGACCGAGCAGATCGCCAGCCCCATCGGGCTCTCGCGCACCGGCGCCCAATACCGCACCATCCCGCCGGCCCATGGGGAGCACCAGGCGCTTCTGGGCACCCTGGCAAATAGCTAATCGCAAGAACTTTCAAGGAGATTTAATATGAGCACCGCAGAACGCCTTCTGGATCCGGCCGACCTGATCAATTTCGATTCGCTGCTCTCGGCGGAGGAACTGGCCCTGCGCGATACCGTGCGCGGTTTCGTCAACGAGAACATCAAGCCGAATATCGCCAAGTGGTACAACGACGCGGTCTTCCCGCTGGAGATCGTTCCGGAGATGGCCAAGCTGGGCCTGCTGGGCATGCACCTGGAAGGCTACGGCTGCGCCGGCCGCTCGGCCGTGGAATACGGCATCGCCGGCGCCGAGCTGGAAGCCGGCGATTCGGGGCTGCGCACCTTCGTTTCGGTCCAGGGCTCGTTGGCCATGAGCGCCATCTACAAGCACGGTTCCGAGGAGCAGAAGCAGCAATGGCTGCCTAAGATGGCCGCCGGCGAAGCCATTGGCTGCTTTGGCCTGACCGAACCAACGGCAGGTTCCGACCCGTCGAGCATGAAGACCTTCGCCCGCCGCGACGGCGATGACTGGGTGATCAACGGTTCCAAGCGCTGGATCGGGCTGGCCAATGTGGCGCAAGTGGCGGTGATCTGGGCGCAGACCGATGAGGGCATCCGCGGCTTCGTCGTGCCGACCAGCACCCCGGGCTTCACCGCCACCCCGATCGAGCAGAAGCTGTCCATGCGCGCCTCCATCCAGTGCGAAATCGATCTGGTCGACGTGCGCCTGCCCGGTTCGGCGGTATTGCCGAATGCCAAGGGCCTGAAGGGGCCGTTCTCCTGCCTGAACGAAGCCCGCTACGGCATCCTGTGGGGTTCCATGGGAGCCGCCCGCGATTCATTCGAAGCGGCACTGGCCTACTCGCAGGAACGCCTGCAGTTCGACAAGCCGCTGGCCGGATACCAGATGACCCAGCAGAAGCTGGTGGACATGGCCCTGGAAATCAACAAGGGCTTCCTGCTGGCCCTGCACATCGGCCGGTTGAAGGATGCCGGGAATTTGGACCTGCACATGATCTCGGTAGGGAAGCTGAACAACTGCCGTGAAGCCATCGCGATCTGCCGCGAAGCACGCACCATCCTGGGAGGCAACGGCATCACGCTGGATTACTCGCCATTGCGCCACGCCAACAACCTGGAATCGGTGCGCACCTACGAGGGCACCGACGAGGTGCACACGCTGATCCTGGGCAACAAGCTCACCGGCGTGCCGGCCTTCCGCTAAGCCGCGAAGCCAAGGAAGACGGGAGAACCAAGCAAATGAACCTTTCCACAACACTTGCCACCCTGGAGCACTGCATCAATGGCGCATGGGTGCCTGGCGAGGGCCGCCGCATCGATTCGAAGGCGGCCGCCGACGACTCCATCGTGCTCGCGGAGGGCACCGCGGCCAGCGTGGACCAGGTGGACGCCGCTTTCGGCGCCGCCCACCGGGCCAAGAAATCCTGGGCGTCCACTCCGATGGCCGCCCGCGGGGCGATTCTGGCCAAGGCCGCCGGATACCTGAAGGAGCATGCGCAGGACTTCGGAGCGGAACTGGCCGCCGAGGAGGGCAAGACCAGAGCCGAGGGAATTGGCGAGGTGCTGCGGGCCGCGCAGATCCTGGCCTACTATTCCGGCGAGGCGGAGCGCGCTGCCGGCACCGTCTTCCAATCCCCGCGTGCCGGGGAACAGATCCTGGTTACCCACAAGCCGCTGGGGGTGATCGGGGTGATCACCCCGTTCAACTTCCCGATCGGGATTCCGGCTTGGAAGATCGCCCCGGCGCTGGTATTCGGCAACACCGTGGTGTTCAAGCCGGCCAGCCTGGTGCCGTTGCTGGCCATGCGCTTTGTGCAGGCCCTGGAGCACGCAGGGCTGCCCGCTGGTGTACTGAATCTGGTCATCGGCCCGGGCGCGCTGGGTGATGCCTTCATTGCCAATGAGCATTTGGACGGGCTGACTTTCACCGGTTCCACCGGCGTCGGGCGCAAACTCTGCGCTGCAGGTGCGGCCCGGGGGATTCCGGTGCAGGCCGAAATGGGCGGCAAGAATGCTTCGGTAGTGCTGGCCGACGCAGACCTGGACCTGGCCAGCGAGCAGGTGCTTTTCGGGGCCTTCCGCTCCACCGGCCAGAAGTGCACGGCCACCAGCCGGCTGATCCTCGACGAGTCCATCGCCGACGCATTCTTGGCCAAGCTCACCGAAAGGTTGGATCAGTGGGTGACCGGGGACCCGCTGGACCCGTCAGTGCATATGGGCCCGCTGGTGGATGCCAAAGCGGCGAACTCGGCGGCTCAGGGGATCGACCGGTCGCTGGCACAGGGCGCAACACTGCGCTATCGCGGGCTGGCCCCGGAAACCGGCAGCTTCCTGGCACCAACCATTTTGGAACTTCCGGAGGGGGAAGCCGGGCGAGCCAACTGCGCATGGCAGGAAGAATTCTTCGCGCCCATCGTGTCCGTCCGCCGAGTCAACGGGTGGAAGGAAGCTTTCGAGGCTGCAGAAGACTCGGAATACGGCTTGAGCCTGGCATTGTTCACCTCGAATCTTGCGCTGGCCCTGGAGGCGCAACAAACTCTCGACGTGGGTATTCTGCATGTAAATTCGGAGTCAGCCGGCGCTGACCCGCACGTGCCGTTTGGCGGTGCGAAAGCGTCGGGCTACGGACCGAAGGAACAGGGAGCAGCAGCTCGCGAGTTCTACACGCACACCACGACGACCTACCTGCGCGGCTAAAAGGCGCAGGCCAGGACTCCAGAGAAAGAATGGTCAATGAAGATTGAACGTATTTTGGTGATCGGTGCCGGCACCATGGGCCGCCAGATCGCGATGAGCTGCGCGCTGGGCGGCTTCGCCACCGTGCTGCAGGATATCTCTGCCGACGCGTTGGGAGCAGCACGCACCGAGCTGGAATCCTGGGCTGCCGGCCGCGTGGCCAAAGGCAAACTCGACCAGCCCGCGGCAGCTGCGGCGCTGGGGCGCTTGAGCCAGAACACCGACTTGAACCAGGCTGTCTCCACGGCCGATTTGGTGATCGAGGCGGCTGTGGAGCGCCTGGACATCAAGGAGCAGATCTTCGCCCAACTGGGCGAGCATGCACCGGTCCACGCCATCTTGGCGACGAACTCTTCGACGCTGCCCTCCTCGAAGCTGGCCCAGGCCAGTGGCCGTCCAGCGCAGGTGTGCAATATGCACTTCTTCAACCCCGCATTGGTCATGAAGTGCGTTGAAATAGTCCGCCATGAGCAGACCAGCGATGCCACGATCCAGGCTGTCACCGAGGTAGCCAACCAGCTGGGGAAGAAGCCGGTGCTGGTGAACAAGGAGATTCCGGGTTTCATTGCCAACCGCATGATGGGTGCGATCAACGCCGAGGCGCTGAACCTGGCTCACCAGGGAATCGCCAGCATCGAGGATATCGATACCACCGCGAAGACCGCTTTGGGCCACCCCATGGGTCCGTTCGAGCTGATGGACATGGTGGGCCTTGATGTTATCGATTTCATCGCCCAGGCGACCTACGCCGAGACCGGTGACGAGGCCGACCAGCCGCACCCGATGATCACCGAAAAGGTGGCTGCGGGCAAGCTCGGACGCAAGAGCGGAGAAGGGTTCTACCCTTATTCCCAGGTATCGGCTTAAAGCTGGAAACGCCGCTGCCAGCCCGATCGCCATTGGGCAGGCGGCGGCGTTTGCCGTGCAGATCGCAGAGAACTATTCAGCGACCTCTGGTTGCTCGCCAAGCTCGAAGTGGCGCCCGGAGACCGAATCAATGTCGACCCGAATCCAGAAATCCTTCTGGGTGGGGATCCAGGGAGTGACGCCGCTTTCGCGGGCCTCCTTGATATCGGCCTCATGCTCCAATACTTCGGCGCTGCCGTGCACGACAACGGACCAAGCTTCATCGGAAAGGATGCCGTCGACCTCGAAAGCGATCTTTTCATTGATCGCCATGGCCGCAAGCTTGTTACCGGGCGAGGTGCGCAAGAACAGCTTCCCGTTGTGCACCGCGTAGTTCACCGGAACAATATCGATCAACCCTGCAACCGAAGTTGCTACGCGTCCGTGGGAGCTGTGCGAGAGCAGCTGCCACGATTGGTCCTCATCCAATACCAGGACCGGACTATTGAGCTCGTGTTCGAATTTCATAGCACCAGTTTTCTACTCTTTGTAGAAAAAGGCAAGGGCTCAAGACACAAGTTGTCGTTTTCCCGTGCTTGGCGGTCGACATGAAAGACTGGGGCTATGAGTCATATTTCGGCTGATGGCGATGCCCGGCATGTAGCTTCGCGAATGGAAGACGGAGTGCATCGTTGGCGTGCACGGCGCGCCCTGGCCAACGGCCACCAAGCGGTAATCCTCCCCTATGTGGGATATGGCTCTACCGGACCGAGCGGCGGCTGGATTCGCGTCTTCGCCCGCGTTGTCCTGGCCAAGCCCGGCGCCTTTGAAGACGGGCAGCACCAAGCCCAGGTCATTGCCGATGGCATTCGCGGTTTCCGCAATTTCATTTCCCCGATCCTTCCCGGCGGCAAGGTCAGCATTGACGTTGGCGACCAGCGCTTCGAGGTCCAGGCTGACCGTGGCAGCGTGATTGATGTGAAGCTGGTAGTCGACCTGCCCGCGGGCTGGAATGAGATCCGGCTTCATGCCCACAACGGCGATGCCGCGCAGGCGAAGATTCTCGTTATCGACCAGGCGCAGAAGTTCGGGGTGATCAGCGACGTGGATGACACCGTCGTGGTCACCGCACTGCCGCGCCCCATGCTGGCGGCGTGGAACTCCTTTGTGCTCTCCGAGCATGCCCGCGTGGCGACCCCCGGGATGGCGGTAATGCTCCAGAAGGTGCTGCTCGAGCATCCAGGAGCTCCGACCATCTACCTTTCCACCGGCGCATGGAATGTCGCGCAGACCCTGCAGCGCTTCATCTCGCGCAACCTGTACCCGAAGGGGCCGTTGCTGCTCACCGACTGGGGGCCAACAGACCGTTCCTGGTTCCGCAGCGGAATGCAGCACAAGGTTGACCAGCTGCGCCGCCTGGCCGAAGAATTCCCGCACATTTCATGGGTGCTCATCGGCGATGACGGCCAGCATGATCCGGCCATTTATGCGGAGTTCGCGCGCCGCTACCCCGAATTGGTCAGGGCTATTGTGATCCGCCAGCTGACCCCTTCGGAAGCGGTGCTAGCCGGCGGACGTTCGCATGAGCTGCGCCGAACCACCCCCGGGGTGCGTTGGGTCTACGAGCCGGACGGAGCCCGGGTCCTTCGGGAGCTGGCCAAGTTGGGGATCGTGGGCAATGACGGCGCAAACCTGCTGAAGGAAGATTAGCCATGGAAGAAAGCATTCTGCGGGTGCAGGTCCCTATGCGCTGGGGCGACATGGATGCTTACGGCCATGTCAATAATGTCAATCTGATCCGGTTAATGGAAGAAGCGCGAATCGCCGGCTTTGGCGTGCCCGGTGGCACCGGCGCGCCAGGCTCGCAGCCGCAGGCCGATATCTTCTCTGCAGTGCCTGCCGGAACCCAGATCCTCGTTGTCGAGCATCGGGTGCGGTATTCCCGCCCGTTGGAATACCGCAACGTGCCGGTCAATGTCGATCTCTGGGTTGCCAATGTCAAGCCTGCCAGCTTTGATATCTGCTACGAGTTCCGTGACCCGGTGGAGGACTATTTGTGCGTCAAGGCCTCCACTACGTTGGCTTATTTCGACCCGGTGTCCTCGCGGGTGCAGCGTTTAAGCCCCGGAGAACGCGCGGCGCTCAGTGCATATGAAGGTCCTCCGACCTTCCCGAAGTAACCACTTGCGCTCCCGTCAATTAGGATTGATCTATCTACCCTTATTAAGACAGGAAGTGATTTTGTGTCCCAGCCGGCTGGTGATCGCCCGCAAACTGGAGGCCGACCTGCGCGCCCCCAGGTCCTCCTGCAGGTCCTCAAGCGCGAGAATATCGCACCTCATCTGGTGCGGCTCACCCTTGGCGGTCCAGGCATCTGCGATTTCGCAGACAAGCCGGTGACCGACCGCTACGTGAAATTCCTGTTCGCGAAGCCGGAACTGGGCCTTGAATTGCCTTATGACATGGAAGCGCTGCGTGAGCGGCTGGCTCCCGAGGATCTGCCGGTTCGCCGTACCTATACCGTGCGCCGCAGCGATATGCAGGCGGGAACCATCGAGGTCGATTTCGTGGTCCATGGCGATGAGGGCCTAGCAGGTCCTTGGGCGCGTGACGCGCAGATCGGCTCATCGATCTGCTTCTCGGGCCCGGGCGGAATGTTTGTCCCCAAGGATGAATTCGATTTCCACTTCTTCGCCGGAGATGAAACTGCCATTCCCGCCATTGCGGCCTCCTTGGAGTCCATGGCCCCGCAGATGCGGGGCCTGGTGGTCATCGAAGTTGCCGACGAGGCTGACGAAATGCAATTGCAGGCGCCGGCTGGCGTGGAAATTCGCTGGATTCACCGCGGTGCCGAATTCTCCCCTGAAACCACGATCCTGGAGTCCGTGGTCCGGGGGATTCCATGGCCCGAGGGCCGGGTGCAGGTCTTTGCCCACGGTGAGCGCGAAGTCATGAAGAAGCTGCGCGCATACTTCTATGACGAGCATGGCGTGGACCGCCGCGACATGTCGCTATCTGCCTACTGGGCCTTTGGCCGTGCAGAAGATGCATTCCAGGCCGAGAAGCGTACGGAAGTTGGCAAGATCTTCGCCGACTAGTCTTTTGGCGCGGACAAAATCGAGCAAGTTAGAGCGACCTAAGAAATAAATCGAAAAATTACGCAAACAGGGCTTGACGTTATTACTGGTTCTTAGGATATGCTTATTCCAGAGCTTCTCCCGTGTGTGGTCGGGAGAAGCGTCAAGCTTGACCGATATTTATCGGCTAGTTCGCTGCTTGCCGGGGCTGCTCACCTCGAAGCAGCGAGCGGCGTAGCCGGCTTGAATAAGGGGAATGGAGAATCGGCTGACTTGCTCAGTCGGCCGATTCGTCGAAAAGGGAGCTTATCAGGATTGCACACCTTGATAAGCTCCCTTTCTCGTTGCTACAGCTTGGCGGCGTCGAAGGACCACAGCAGTAACGTGGCCAGGTAGCCCGCAGCCTTCGGTGGAGGCGCCACAGCGACACCGCGATCATGAAGCTTGCTCATGGCTCGGCGAACTACTAGATCCGACTCCAGGAAGATCTCCGGATCCCGAAAACCCCGCAGGGCCATGTAATTGCGCGTCCATGGACCCACCCCGCGCAGCCCTTGGAGCTGCTCCAGGAATGCCGGCACGTCTCCGAGCAGGAACTTTCCACTGTCCTCGAACCATTCGGCTACCGCGTGCAGCGTCGTTGCCCGCGACAGCGGGCAGTGAATGATCTCGCGCAATTCCCCAGGCGTGCAGGCGGCCGTTGAGGCCGCTGTGGGGAAAGCCCGAAGGCCCGAGCCATGCTGCTGGCCCAATGCGCCGACGTAGCGCCCGCCGAGGGTCCGTGCCGCCGCCAAGGACACCTGCTGTCCAATGATCGTGGTGGCCAGGGCCTCGAAAATATCCGGGTAGCTGATGAGCCGCAAGGAGGGGTAAGCCATCGCGAGCGGCTGGTAGCAAGGAAGGGCCTGGAGCGCTTCATAAGCAGCTGTGGTATCTTGCTGCAGTCCAAGCCAATGGTTGATGATCTCCGTGAGGCGCGCAATGGATTCAGTCGGGGCGTCGTGGGTGAGCGATACGCCTGCAGGATCCAGGCTCAATGAAACTTCAACCAGGTTCCCGTCCAGCTGCAGGACGCGGTGCAGCTGGGCCGCAGCGGCATCCAGCCGCTCCTGGGCAGGCAGCGAATGCAATTCCAGGACTGCCAGTGCGTGGCCGACGTCCAGAATTCCCGTTGCCGGTAGGCGCAGTTCCATGACCTCAGGCCCAAATGCCGGAAGTGCCGCGGCGGTGCGATCCGACCAGATGGGTATCGACCATGCCGATGGCTTCCATCAACGCGTACATGGTGGTCGGGCCCACGAACTTGAAACCCCGCTTCTTCAGCGCCTTGGCCAGTTCCTTGGACTCGGGGCTTTGCGTGGGTACTTCAGTGAAATTACGCGGAGCCGGGGTCTGTTCCGGCTTGAAGGACCACACGAAATCCGAGAGGCCGCCCTCTTCGCGCAGCATCAGGGTCGCTTCTGCGTTGGCGATCGTTGCGCGGATCTTGAGCCTATTGCGCACGATCCCGGCGTCTTCCATCAGGCGATTGAAATCGTCCTCGGTAAATAATGCGACCTTCTCGGGATTGAAGTGCTCGAAAGCGCGGCGGAACGACTCGCGCTTGGAAAGGATGATGGCCCAGGACAGGCCTGACTGGAAGCACTCAAGGCTCAGCCGCTCGAAAAGTCCCTCTTCGGAGGTGATCGGCATGCCCCATTCGGCGTCGTAGTACGTGCGGAGCATGTCATTCGAGGCGGCCCAGCGAGGGCGCGCCAATCCGTCTTCGCCAACGATGAGATCTTCAGTCATATTTTCATCTTGCCATCCATCGCGATGCGCAGTTGGCCATGCAACGTTCCGTTTCGCGGCAAAGTCACCTATCATCGTTATATGGCGATAATAGAG
This sequence comes from Glutamicibacter sp. AGC84, assembly GCF_053543575.1. NCBI lineage: Bacteria > Bacillati > Actinomycetota > Actinomycetes > Micrococcales > Micrococcaceae > Glutamicibacter > Glutamicibacter sp. AGC84. Next base: position 142,786 of record NZ_JBLVOC010000001.1, on the reverse strand, counting down.
TCAGATATCGATGCATCGGAAATCCGCAGCGGCAAGCTGCAGTTCGCTGCGCTCTTCCACGCGCTCGCTGACCCGGCACGGCTGCTGATCCTGGACCATCTGCGCACCGGGGAGCATAAGGTCAGGGAACTGACCGAGCATTTGGGGCTTGCCCAAAGCACGGTCAGCGCGCATCTGTCCTGCCTGAAGGACACCGGCCTGGTGCACGTCCGAAGCCAGGGCCGGGCCAGCATCTACTCGCTGGGCCAGGGTGAAGCACTTGACGCGTTGACCGCTGCCGCCTCGGCGCTTCTGCCGCAAGAGGCATCCCATCACCATTGGGAAGAAGCGCACAGCATGGATCCGAAGAAAGGCTGAACTTGGGACACGATCACTCTCACGGGCACTCCCATGATCATTCCGGAGCAAACCGAACCCGCCTGGCCTGGGCCTTCGCCATCACCGCTACAATCCTCGTCGCCGAGGTTGTTGGCGCTATCGTCACCAACTCGCTGGCCTTGCTGGTCGACGCAGCGCATATGCTGACCGATACCCTGGGGCTATTGCTGGCTCTGACCGCTGCCAACCTGATCATGCGCAAGCCAACGACCAAGCGCACCTGGGGATTCCGCCGCGCAGAAGTCCTCTCCGCCACCTTCCAATCGGCATTGCTGCTGGCTGTGGGCATCTATGCGGCCATCGACGCCGTGCGGCGGCTCTTCACCCCTGCAGAGGTCCAACCGGAGGGACTGCTGGCCTTCGGCATCATCGGCCTATTGGGCAACGTCATCTCCATGTGGATCATTTCCGCGGGACGCAATAGCAACCTGAATATGCGTGCGGCTTTCCTGGAAGTAGTCAACGACGCGTTGGGCTCGGTTGCCGTTATCATCGCCGCGCTGGTTATCACCTACACCGGATGGATGCGCGCCGACTCCGTGGCAGCCCTGGTGATCAGCGCCCTGATCGTTCCCCGGGCCATGAAACTGCTGGGGGAAACCACCCACATCCTGCTCGAATCCACGCCTAGGGGCCTGGACCTGCTCGGGGTCAAAGCGCATTTGGAGGCATTGCCCGGGGTGATTGCGGTGCACGATCTGCACGCCAGCCAGATTGCCTCCAACCTTCCGGTGCTCACCGCCCATGTGGTGGTCGAGGACTCGATGTTCTCCGCTGGGGTAGCCGGTGGGCTGCTGCGGGATTTGCAGCAGTGCGTGGCAGATCATTTCACCGTGAGCGTTGAGCACTCGACCTTCCAGATTGAGCCGGCATCACACCAGAAAACCGAACGCGAACATGGCTGCTAATCGGTAACCTGCGGGGGCAGAGCGTCCACGGATATGCTCATACCTTGGTATGACGCACCCCCGGGAAACTAGGTCCTGATGGTGGATGCGGGTTTGGCTAGGCGCTTTGTAGTATTTCTAATATGACTTCTGAGACTCTGCCAAAAACCGAAAATGCGGTCGCTGCCCGCGGCTTGACCAAGACCTACGGGCATGACAGCACCCGGGTTGAGGCCCTTCGCGACGTAAACGTTTCCTTCGAACGATCCCGCTTCACCGCCATCATGGGCCCATCGGGCTCCGGAAAATCCACGCTGATGCACTGCCTGGCTGGACTTGATACCGCCGACTCCGGCGAAATCATCATCGGCGGCAAGAACCTGCTGGAGCTGAGCGATGACCAGCTGACCGAGATGCGCCGCGAGCAGATCGGCTTTGTCTTCCAGTCTTTCAACCTCGTGCCAACCATCACCGCCAAGGACAACATCCTGCTGCCCTTGTCGCTGGCCGGCAAGAAGCACGATCGCGACTGGTTCAACACCGTCATCCAGGCGCTCGGCCTGGGCGACCGCCTGAACCACAAGCCGCATGAACTTTCCGGCGGCCAGCAGCAACGTGTCGCGGTAGCCCGAGCACTGCTCACCCGGCCGGAAGTGGTCTTCGGCGACGAGCCGACCGGCAACCTCGACTCGCGTACCGGCGCCGAAGTGCTGTCCTTGATGCGCACGTCCACCCGTGAAATGGGCCAGACCATCATCATGGTCACCCACGACCCGGTGGCCGCGTCCTATGCAGACAATGTCTTGCTGATGAAGGACGGCACGATTGTCGGATCCATCCAGGAGCCAACCGTGGCTACCGTAACCGAGGCCCTGGCCTCCTTGGCGGAGTAAGCAATGCTGCACGTAGCACTTTCGAATATCAAGACCTATGCACGTCGATATATCGCCGTCATCCTGGCTGTGGCCATCGGCACCGCCTTTCTTGCCGCAACGCTTTCGGTGAACTCATCCACCCAGGCGACACTGAAGAACTCGCTCGGAGACGCCTACAAGAACGCCGATCTGGTGGCCTACCCCGATTGGGACCTGGTTCCCGGCGCCGAGGAGTTGACCGAGCTGAGCCTCAAGGACATCGCAGATGTCCGGAACCTGCCTGAAGTTTCCACAGCCTATGGCCTGGCCTACGCCGATGGCCTGCTGCGCACGGCGGACAACAGCTACGGCGTGTCCGCACAGCCAGTAGATCCCGACCAGGGGCTGGGCGGCATGGAATTGATTGAGGGCCGGGCGCCCCAAGGTTCCAACGAAATCATTATCGATGCTTCCCACGCCAAGGAAATGGGCGTGTCCATCGGGGACGTCGTGGCTCTGGAAAATGGCGCGATCTCGCCGGCGAACTACAACATCGTGGGCATCCAGCGCTCGACCACCAACCCGCGGACCTCGGCCTACGCCTTGGCCGGCATGAGCGAGAAAGCGTGGCAGCACTTTTCCGGCGGCCAAGCGCTGATCACCGAAATCGTGGTCAATGGCGACGGCTCCGACGATTCATTGAAGGCAGAGCTGGAGAAGCTGTTTGCCGGCAAGAAGATGGCTGACATGGCGGTGGTGACCGCCGATGAGAAGGTCTTGAACGAAGTCGCCCAGTTCACCGGAGGCACCGACCAGCTCAGCGTGATCCTGCTGGTCTTCGCACTGATTGCACTGGTGGTCACCGGGCTGGTTGTGGTCAATACCTTTGCCGTAGTCATTGCCCAGCGCACCCGCGAATTGGCACTGCTGCGCATCCTGGGCGCCAAGCGCAAGCAGATTCGAAGCTCGGTGCTTATCGAAGCACTGCTCATTGGCATTCTTGCCTCGATTCTCGGTGTCTTGCTGGCCGTCGCACTGATGGCGGGCCTGATCCAGCTGCTGCACGTGATGGTGCCGGAGATGTCCTATGCGGCGTTGGCCCTGACCCCGCAGGGATTGGCCATCCCAATTCTCGTCGGCGTGCTGATGACTGTGGTCGCAGCGAGCCTGCCGGCTCGACGGGCGATGAAGCTCGCACCGCTGGCGGCTTTGCGCCCCTTCGACGCTGCCAGCGTGAAGAACCGTGCCGGCAAGGCCCGGATCATCTTCGGATCGCTGTTCGTCGTGGCCGGCGCCAGCTTGCTGGCCTACGGCGCGATCCAGGGGGATCTGGTAGTCGCCTTCCTGGGTGGCCTGGTTTCCTTCCCGGGGATCCTGATGCTGGCTTCGCTGTTCGTGCCGAGCAGCGTTTCCGGGATCGGCAAGGCCGTGGCTGGCAAATCGACGGCGGGAAAGCTCGCGGCCCTGAACGCCGTGCGCAATCCGGGCCGAACCACCGCGACGGCAACGGCACTGCTGATCGGGGTGACCTTGGTGTCCATGATCATGGTCGGCGGCCAGACCGCCAAGGCCAGCTTGAACAACGCTGTGGCCGCAGAATTCCCGGTCGACATGATGGTCTCCTTCTATGACCGCCAAGTTTCAGGCGCCGAGACCAAGAGCATGCTTGAGCAAATCAATGGCGTGGACGGGATTACCGCCAGCTCCAGCTTCACCTCCGGATATGCGGATGTGGACATGGGGACCGATGAAATGTTCAACGCCGAGATCATGTCCGTTGATCCCACGAGCTTCGCTGACGTTGCACTGGACCCGAATATCGTGCCGGCAGATGGCGAAATCGTCTATGTGCTGGGTAGTCCCGAAAATCCGACGGTGGAAGTTGGCGGGCAAACGCTGGCAGTGAAGAATTCCGAGGCAATGCTCTCAGGAAATATCGTCACCGAGCAGACTTTCAGCAAGCTGGAAATCGATGAAGCCAATCAGTACTCGGGGATCCTGATCAAGGTGGATTCCGACGTCAATGCAGCGGGCGTCAACGAACTGGTCACCAAGGTTTCTGCCATCACCGGCGTTGAATCATCAATGATCAATGGCGGTGTGGTGATGAAGTCGATGTTCTCCCAGATCATTGACGTGCTGCTGATGATTGTCTCTGCGTTGCTGGCAGTGGCGGTGCTGATCGCCCTGATCGGCGTAGCCAACACGCTCAGCCTCTCGATCCTGGAACGCACCCGGGAGAATTCCCTGCTTCGTGCCCTGGGCCTGAAGAAGAAGCAGCTGCGCGGCATGCTGGCGACCGAAGCGGTACTGATTGGCGGCGTCGCAGCCCTGCTCGGCTTGGTGCTGGGTGTGGCCTACGGCCTGCTTGGAGCCCGCTCGGCACTCGCGTCCATGGGAACGATGACCTACGAGATCCCATGGTGGCAGCTCGCACTGGTCCTGCTGATCAGCATCGTGGCAGCGCTCTTGGCATCGGTGACTCCGGGCCGCCGCGCCGCAAAGTTGTCGCCGGTTGAAGGATTGGCCGTCGAATAGCCGGTAGCCAGCCAAAGACAGTGGTGGGG
>NZ_JBLVOC010000001.1:123327-138064 GCF_053543575.1 Glutamicibacter sp. AGC84 | reverse complement strand
TTTCAGGACCACTGTCTTTTCCGCAGGTGCGGCTCAAGCCCATAGGCTGTAGACATGAAAATTGAACTCGCTCGATTCCGAGTTCTGCCAGGCAAATCAGCGCTAGCTAATGAATGGCTGGAATTCCTGAACAGCAATATGCCCGCGGTGCTTGAAACCCTGGAAGGCGAAAAGATGTACGTGGAGACGATCTTCAGCGAAACCCTGGATGGTGTCGACTACCTCTACTGGTACAGCATCCAAGGCGAGGGCGGTGCCGCGGTGCAGGACTCTGCACATGAAATCGACAAGGTGCACCTCAGGTATTGGAAGCAGTGCATCGATCCAGGCTTCGCACCCCAAGAGCTGTCCCCGCGGGTGGTCATGATCCCTGATCGCGTGCAGCGCAGCATGGTCTAGAGGCGAAGCACCAAGGCACGAGGTCCAGAACTCGCTATGGCGAATTCTGGACCTCGTGCCTTGTTCTGGATGTTCAGCTGCGCAGGGTAATCGTCGTGGCCATGGCCGGGGAACGGCCGGTGGTCACGAAGCCTGAGATATTGGAGCCAGGGTGCTTGATGATATCCGTGATGGATCCCAGATGGCGGCTCAAATCGATCTTGTCCTCGGGGGCCGCGAGCACCAGATGGAAACCGAACTCCTGCAACGCGCGTATGCCTGCCGCTGCATATTCGGAGTTGGCTTGAATGAACGCCTCGTCGATCATCACCGTGCCGTAGGAAGTGAACCCGGCTGAAGCGAAGCCCAACTGGTAGGCCAGGGCAGCACCCATGATGAAGGATGTGAAGCGCTGGCCTTCGCCGCCGGAGAGCGTCCCGGGTTCCAAGCCGGTCTCAATCTCCCCATTGGGCTTGTGCTCATTGCAGCTGATCATCACATGCTGGCGGACATCGAGCACGGTCGAACGCCATGAAGCCATCGCCGGGTCGCTGAGTGCGGTAACCAGTGCCTCCAGCGCTTGGTAGGAGCTGGCCAAGGTGGATTCGTCCTTGGTGGTGTAAGCCTCCTGCAATGCGTCCTTCAGGTCCTTGCGGAAGGTACCGGCCTCAACTGGAATCGCATTTACTGCTTCCAGGCGAAGGACCGACCCATGCTCGAAAGTCACCTCTGCCAGAATTTGGTTCAGCGGCTTGATGCGTTCGGAGATCATCCGGCGCTCTTCATCCAGCAACTGCAAGAGGTCGCTGAAGCGTTCATAGGAACGGTTCGCGAAGTATTCGCGGAACTGCGCCTCATGGTGCGGCAGGCCATCGGCCACGATCTGGTCGTGCAGCTGCGCGTAGTGCTCAGCTGCTTCAGCGGTGGTGCCATGGGTTTGCGCGTGCGAGGTGCCGAATTCACGGGCAAAACGACGGAAGGTTTCGCTCAGCGCGCCACCGATTTCCTGTCGCTGCGACTGCAAGGAATTGACCTGGCTGCCCAGCTGGAGCTTGACCTCGGCAAAGGCTTCGCTGATTTGTTCACTGGCAGGGCAGTTCCCTGCAATCACTTGCTGGAGAACCGGGCCAAGCAGCTGATGCTGGCGCAGCGCGGACGGGATGCTCTGCTCCCATCCGGTCCCCAAATCATCGCTGGTGGACAGGATCTGCTGCGCACGCTGCACCTGCAAGCCAAGATCTGCAATGCGTGAACGAACCAGTGCGAGGTCCCCGACCAGGGTTTCTGCCTCGGCCTTCGCCGTTTCGATTTGCTGGCGAACCCGGGAGGAGTCCCCGGACAATGCCAAGGCATCGCCGAGCTTCTGCTCGCTGCGGCGCAACGCTTCCAGTGCCTCGGACGCGTCGAACTGGCCAAAAGTCCGCTCATCGGCAATGAGGGCCTGCAAGAGCTGGGTTTTGGCCACGATCTTGTTCTTCGCCGCACTGCGTTCATCGGCAGCCTGGTGGGCCTGGACGATTTTCTCATCCAGCCGTGCCGCCTTGGACTGCAACTCGGCGATCTTCGACTCGTTGGTGAAGCCCAGCAGGTACTCGGAAGCAGGCAACGTGCGGGTATCGCGCTCGAAGCTTCCGGTTCCGGATTTGATGGTGCCGGCCGGGGTTATCGCCTTGGGGTGCACATGCATGGCTGCATCGTTCTCAACACAGGCCAATGGGTAGTCGGCGGTGATCTTCGCCTTCAGCCAGGTTCCGGCTTCGCCGGGCGCGAAGTCCAGCTTGGCCACCAGGTCTGCCGGGCCGGCTTCAGCGGTGCGCGGCGGCTGCGAAATGTCGCTCCACCGCACGCGGCCCAAGCCGTCGAGTTGATCAATGGCGTGGGTGACTTGGGTGAGCAGCTCCCCGGGAACCAGCAGCGTGCGGGCCAAGGAGTGCAAGGCCTTTTCAGCGGCCAAACGCCAGGTACCGGCATCGGCCGAAACATCCATGAGCTCGCCAGCGAAGGGAAGCTGTTCTTCCTTGAGCGAGCAGGCCGAAGCGATGGCTCGTCGGGCGGCTATCGAACGGTCATCGATATTGCTGGCCCGGCGCTGGTAGGAGCGGATCTGGTCAGCCAACGTTTCTGCGCGCTTGCGCAGGTTGACCAAGGTGGCCATGGCCTCGTACTCAACGGTCTGGGCATCATGCGTAATCGAGCTGAGCTGCTGCAAGGTACGTGCCGCGTTGGCCCGCAGCTCATCCAGGCCGGTGGCTGAGAATTCGAAGGCCAAGCCAGCATCCGAGGCCTGCTGCTGCAGGGTCCGGATGATGTTCTCCTTCTCGCTCAATGCCTTGCGAGCCACATCGGCCTCGCGCTCCAGCAGCATCAGGGAAGCAGAGCCCGCAGAGTCGTGGGCAGCCTCCAGCGACGCCAGCTGGTCATCGAGCTTTTCCTTGCGCTGCCGCAGCTCGGCCTCTTCGGCCTTGAGCTTGGCCAGTTCCGTTTCGTGGGAGTTCAGGTCATTGCGCAGCACCAGCTGGCGGACCTGGGTTTCCAGGGTGTGCACGTCGCTTTCCAGCAATTGCCGGGCGGTGGCGATCTGTCCAGCCAAGGAACGGTAGGCCTGATCCTGCTCCGGCACCTGCGCGAGCACGTCACGCTGGGCGCGGGCGGTATCCAGCTGGCGGTAGATGCCACGCAAATGGGCAAAGTCTTCCACTGCTGCGGACGCGGCCTTCAACGTGGCTGGTTCTTCCAGCACTTCGTGGCGGAAGAACTGGTTGACGCCCTTGGCCAGGCCCTTGCCATTTTGCAAGGTGCGCAACAGGGCAAAGGCCTTGTCGCTTTCGACGCCTAAACGGCGGCGCAATCGCTCAATGAACGCCTTGTGGGTATCGAATGCCTCGCTCGGTGCCAGGGCCTTGGACAGCGAGGACACGGTGAAGCGGCGCGGGCCGTGGTTTTCCAGCTCCGCAATATTGACCTTGCCTTCGCACAACAGATAGTGCTTGGAGACTTGTCCTTCCAGGCCGGCATCGGGCAGATCGAAGACCGCGCCGGCTGTAACGGTGTTGCCCATGCCATCGTCGTAGCTGAGCACGATGGCGCTCCACGTCGCGCCGGGGCGCTGGTAGACAGTGCCGGCGCTGGTTTTGAACTTGCGCCCGCGCATGTAGGAGAACGTGGTGCGGCGGTCCTCGCGGGTGGCCGCGTCATTGGCCGATTCGTTCAGGCGGGGCGTTGCAAAGAAGACGTGGCCCATCGCATCGAACAAGGTGGATTTGCCCACGCCCGGATGGCCGGTGACCAAGGTGCCGGCGCGGTCCACGGCCAGATCATGCAAGCCGTGGAAGGTTCCCCAGTTAACTATTTGTACCCGGCTCAGACGATGCTGGCCTGGGTTGAGTGCCCCGCCCAGCGGGAGAGTCATTTCAATGCTCATCGGTTACTCCTGCACCAACTCGGGGGTCTGCTCTGCGAGCTCATCAGCTTCTTCGGCTCCCAGGCTGAAAGCTGGATCATTAGCGTCGATTGCCGCGATGTAGCGTGGTATGTCCTGGATATTGGTGATCGGCAGCGCCATCGCCAGGGCCGGGGAAATGCGGAACTCGTTCTCCAGCTCGGTGCCGGTGAGCAAGCGCAAAGCCTGCAGGCGGGTGACCGCAGCATCGCAGGATTCGGCAAAGCGCTTGTCATCGCGGTCTGAGGTCTGGCGGTGCTCGGCCAGGATCTCGTGCATGCCCGCACGCGAAATCACGGCATCGCTGCCGCTGCCTGAATGCTGTTCGAGCAACAGCCGCAGCCGCAGGGCGAGCAGGGTTTCATCACGCTTCAGCGGACGGCGCGGAGCGATAGGAGAGGTGTGGACCTGTTCAATCTGGACGGGGGCAAGCATGGCGATCTTGCGGTCCATGTCCAGCTGCAGTGCCAAGAAGATCTCGGAGAAGTAATCGCTGATGCTCTGCTGCTGGTCCAGCAGCAGCTGCCAAGCCGAGGCATCGATGGACCCATCAAGGTACGGGCCGCGCAACAACCGGACCAGCAGCTGGCGCAGCGGCAGCGGGAACTTCCCGGTGTCGCCCTCGAACAATGGTTCGGTGATCGGTGCGGCGTATGAATCGCTCTTGGTCATAGCGGCTCCTTCGTAAAGCTTAACGCGGGCAGGATTGCGGTTCGCATCGAACCATCGAGTTGCTGGAAATGGATGCTGAGCAGATCGCTCTCGTTCAGCGATTCGCCATTGGTGCGCCCGATTTCCACGAGGGCACGAATGGAATTCAAGTGCCGTTGCTCGGCATCCAAGGATTCGAAGACTTCATCCAACCGGATCGAGCCGGAACTGGACTGGCCCAGATGCCGGGTGATCGATGCACGCAGCAATGGCATGTCCGCCTGGGGCGTCGAGGGATTACGCACAATGTCGGCTTCGCTGAATTCTGGCGCTTGAGCCAGCGGAGGCGGAGCCACATGCTCGGAGGGGTCGTAGATTCCAAGACCGGAAAGGGTGACGAACTGCGGAGCGAAGAGCTCCATCGGGGCCAAGCCGCTGCGGGGTTTCAGGCTCGTGGACTTGCTGATCGCCAGTTCAGCTTCGCGGACCGCTTGGCGCAATAGCTCGGCCTGCTTGTAGTCCTCGGACTGCACGAATGCGTGCAGGGATTCAGAGAGCTTGCCATAGGAGGCATGGACTTCAGCTGCCTGGCGGCGCAATTCACGCAATAGGTTAGTGAGGATCTGGCGTTCGGGCGTCTCCAGGTCATCTACGAAGTCGCGGTCCAGGACTTCGGCCAATGCGGCGCGGAAACGCTGCTGCGCTTCCGGGGAGTTCAGGAATTCAGTGAATCCGCTGAAGGTTTCGCCTTCGGCAGTGGAACGCAACTGACGGTCAGCTTCAAGAACCTGGCCCACAGCTACGCCCTTGGCTGTGGAGGCATCCAGAATGCCTTCACGCAATGAATGGAGCATATCCTGGACGCCGTCGCGCATGCGTCGGAAATCTGCTGGCAAACTCGATGCCAGATCGAGTACGGAACGAGTTGCCGACAAGGCGGTCGTGCGAGAAAGCACCGCCGGGTCATCCCCGCTGCGCAGCTGGTCGATTTGGGCTTGGCGCAGCGCGATCTGGGATTCGAGGGCACGGATACGTGCTTCGGGATCCGGATCGGTTTCGTGGGCCAGCGATTCCAGGGAAGAGAGCAACGTGTTCAGGCGCGACGAGTTCAAATGCGAATCGTCGGTGGAAAAATCCGCCAGGTAGCGCAGGGTGCGCAGGGTCTGCGCACTGGGTTCATACACGAAGCGCCCATCAATCAGCGGACGAGCCAGAATTCCCTGTTTGACCCATGTTTCGGCGAAATCCTGAGCCGAATACGAGGCGGGAATCTGGTCATCGCTCTTTCGCGCTTGCTTCAGGAAGGAATCCAAGGAGGCATGGAAAAGTTCCAATGCGATCCGTGAACGGTCTGCGGTGAACTCTGCGCGGATGAAGGCCACAGCCCACGGCTGGGCGGTCAGAAGCCGATACGCTGCCGAGCTTTTGAACTGCTGGGACTGAAGCCACAAACTATTCGCGCGGTGCGAGGGCTGCATGTACTTCCTTGATCTTTGGGACGCCTAACCAATCAATTCTAAATCATTGGACTCCTTCCAAAATGTGAGCTCCCTAAAAGCTGAATGTTAGACATCGCTCAAGTTCGGTAATTCATCCTGAAAGGGTGTTGCCTCAAGCGCTACCTGTGTAGGGTCGAAATAACCAGATGACAACTCGTTTTCTTCCGGCCTGGCGGGCACGGTAGAGGTCACGGAGGTCGCAGCCATTGAAGAACCCACGATTGGTGATTTCGCTCGGGTTGGCGCTGGGCCTTGCCGGGTGCAGTGCTGCACAGGAGCCGCCAACGCGGGCCCCGGATCCTGCTGCCGTTGAAAAGGCTGAGCAGGAAGAAGCACGAGTGGACGGCGTGAGAGCCGAGATCAACCGGCTAGCTGACGGATACGACTATGACGCGGCGATTAAACTTGCCAAGAAAGACAGCGCCGAACAACTGAACCAGATGGCCAGCGGCCTAGAGGAAGAGAAAGGGCAGGTTTCAGCTTGGGAAGAGCCGAACAACATACCTCACCTGTTCTTCCACTCGCTGATTGTCGATCCCGGCAGGGCCTTTGACGAAGGCAGCAGTTCGCAGGGGTACGCCGACTACATGGTGACCCAGAAGGAATTTGCAGCCATCCTCGACGAGCTGTATGCGCGTGATTATGTCCTGGTCAGCCCGGAAGATTTCGCCTCGCTCGACGGCCAGGGGCAGATGGAGTATCGGGATATCATGCTGCCCCAGGGCAAGAAGCCAGTGGTGCTGTCCATCGATGACCTGAGCTATTACGAATACATGGAAGGTGATGGCTTCGCCAGCAAACTGGTGCTGGATAAGGACGGCAAGGTCCGCAACGAATACGTCGATGCGGAGGGAAAAACGCAGGTTGGCGCTTTTGACGTGACCACGATGGTCGATGACTTCATAGCGGAACATCCCGATTTCACGTATCGGGACGCTCGCGGCCTGATCGCAATGACCGGATACAACGGGGCATTCGGCTACCGCACCTCTGCCAGCCAGTATCCCCAGAGCAAGACTCTGGAAGCTGACCAGAAGAAGGCTGCGGAGATCGCAGAAGCGATGAAGAACAGCGGTTGGGTTTTCGCGTCCCATTCGTGGGGACACATTGCCACTGGGACGGTCAGCATGGATCGGCTCAAGCGGGACACCAAACTGTGGAAAGCCGAAGTGGAACCGATCGTGGGAAAAACCGGGCACTACATCTATCCTTTTGGATCGGATATTGCCCGGACCCAGCGTTACGCGGGGGACCGGTACCAGTTCTTCAAGGACCAGGGGTTCGGTTACTTCTACGGCGTTGACGGTACGACTCGCACATGGATGCAGCAGGGTGATGAGTACCAGCGGCAGATGCGCATCAATGTGGATGGGTTGCAGTTCGCCAAGGAACTGCGCGGTGACCGGCCAGTCCTGGGAAGTTTCGTCAAAGTCGAGGATGTGATTGACCCGGCGCGCGAATGACCGGGCCAATCCATCATCAAGCTACAAAGCCATGAAGGCACCGAGCTGCGAGAGCGCCGATGGGTTGGAAGGCAGATAATCGGTGAGCCTTTCGCTGCGCACGATGATGGCCTTCCATTGGCCGCGGGAAATCGCAACGTTGATGCGATTGCGGTTAAGCAGGAATTCGATGCCACGCGATGCATCGGTGGCGCTGGAACATGCCATGGTCATCAGCACAACTGGTGCTTCCTGTCCCTGGAACTTGTCAACCGTTCCCACCTTGACCGCCGATAGCCCTTCAGCTTCGAGGACATCGCGCACCAGATTTACCTGGGCATTGTAGGCAGCAACTACCAGGATGTCAGCGGCGCCCAATGGACGGGCAGGCATGCCTGCCCCCGGACTCCACATCATCCCCAGATGCTCGCGGACCAATCGGACAATAGCCCCGGCTTCTTCGGCGCTGCTGACCGTGTTGCCTCGATGTTCAACGAAGACCGTCTCGACCCCGGCCGGTGTGCCTTCGAGCTGCCGCAACCCGGCGGCGTCTGCCGAGAACAGCTGGTGGTCATAGCTCAATGCCGAAACCTTGGCGCAAAGCGCTGGATGCATTCGCCATGAAGCTGCCAGGAAGTACCCCAATTCGGCTGGCAGCACTGGTTCGCCGCCGGAAAGCCAGCCGAGCGCCGATTCGTCCACCGGCTGAGGATGAGTGCCCTGGGTGACCTGGGGCAACTGCTGGGGATCACCGAGCAGCAGCAAATTGCGGGCTGCTCGTGAAACCGCCAAGGTATTGGCCAGTGAGAACTGCCCGGCCTCATCGATCACCAGCAAATCCAGGCTATCTGCGGGAACCTTCGAACCGGTCAGCGTCCAGGCAGTACCGCCAATGAGCCCGCCGCCCGATGCGTGGAGAACTTCAGTCAAGGAATCCTTGGACGTGCCAGCCCAGGGGACCGGATCATCGTGCTTGACTTCCTTGGCTACTGCCTCGGGATCGACCCCGGCCTCCACCGCTTTCCGCAGGACGTTTTCAACCACTGCATGGGACTGGGCAACCACGCCAATCTTCCATCCGTAATCAACGAGTTCACGGATCACATGCGAAGCGACGAAGGTCTTGCCGGTCCCCGGAGGGCCTTGTACCGCAAGGTAGGAATTATCAAGATCCTTCAACGTCTCGACCACGGCAGGATAGATCTGCACCTGTCCATCAACCACGGCTGGATCCACCGGTGCCGCAAGGGTTTTCAGGCGTGGCGGAATCCGCCGCAGGATGTCGATGCCCGGCCGTTCCGGAAGCACCGGTACGGTGGAGCCCACCCGCTGGGCGATCTCCTTGAGCGCTGCATCGATGCTCATCGTCGCCAACGGCTTATCCGGAGCCAATGCGCATGGATGGGCACCGTAGGCAGGGATCTTGACGCTGGTTTTCTCCGCAATGGTAATCCAGCCCGGACCGAGCTCGACTACGGTGGCGTTGAATGCGCCGCCGCGCACGGAGTCGTCAACGGCCATGCCTTCAGGCAACGGAGCATCAAACATGGCGAACACTGATGAGCCGGGGGAGAGCAGGGATCCTTCCGCCAAGGTTCCCTGCAATCTCGTCACGCGCGTAGAGGTGCGCGCCCGAGGGGTGGCCTTATGCCAATCCTCGAGTACTTCCGCAGTGTCCACAATGAACACTCCCCGGGCGTCGCTCCAATCATCCATTGGCGCGGACAAGCGGTCGAAGTGTTCCCACCAGAACTGCTTCTTTTCACGCCGGTTATAACCGGTCGCAGCGGCGACCATCGCGATCGCGCGGTCATCGTTGCTCAGCGCGTGGGCGTGGGGAAGCTGCGCAAGGTAGTTTTGCAGCCGAAGCTCTTCGGCGGTGGGCTCGTATTCGTCTGCGGCCGGGCCTGGCTCAGGCATATCCGGCAGGGTGCCAGGCGCCTCATCGCTGAGCGAAAGCAGCCAATCCCGCAAGCGCAAAGTGGAAAGGCAGTCGTACTCGTTGTAATCGGCAATCGACTCGAGGATCGCTTCAGCGGCCCCGTCGTTCTTCGAATCCCGCGCCAGCATGTACTGGGCATAGGCGACCACCGATGCTCCGGCATCGGTGACATCCCCGGAGCGAAGGTGCTCTCCCATGTACAACGGTTCAAGCTTCTTGATGGAGTATGAGCGGGTGGAAACCACCAGGGCGTTACGCACGGTCTCGTAGAGATCGACAAGCAGGTTCTCACGCAGCCACTGGTCGACTTCGTCCTCACCGGCAATATGCACCTGCGAGAGCTTGCGCAGGGCAGTTTTCTCATAGGGCGCATAGTGGTAGACCTTCATGCGCGGGAACCGCTGGCGGCGTTCTTCGACATAGGCAATGAAGTCCAGGAAGGCTTGGCGTTCTTCGGCGCGGCTATGCGCCCAGAAGGGTTTGAACACCGGCACCCCGGTGTCATATTCGATGACGCCGAAGAGGTATTCCAGGCCCCAGGAGCCGTCGGAAGGTTCCTGGTAGAGCGGGTCGCCCTCGAAATCGAAGAAGATGTCGCCTTGATCAGGCCGCGGCAGCGAAGAGATCGGGCCTTCGTTCTTCACCCGGTAGGAGACGCCGTGGACCATGCCATCGCTCTGGGCCAGCCCCAGCTGCATTCTGGCCTGCTCCGCGGCACGGTGCAGCGAGGTGCCTGGTCCATCCTCTAGCCCGGCGAGCTGGTCAATGGTGGAAATGCCGCGGGCGCGAAGTTTTTCTCGCTGCACCATGGACATGCCAGCGACCAATAGAAGGTCGCGAGTTTCCTGGGCCTGCTCTTCGCAATAATCGCAACGGCCGCATAAGCGCAGTTCATCGGAGTTCCACCGAACTGGCTGGTTGGCCGCACGGTGTTCCTGCACCATCTTCACGAATCGTTCACGCTGGGCCCGGAAGACTGGCAGCACTTCATCAACCCGATGCACCGAATGCGTCCCGTCGCCGAGGACCAGCGTTGCCGAGGTGGACACGGGGAGCCCTTCTGCCAGCATCTGATCCGCGTAGGCTGCGATCTGGAGCAGGGCGCTGACCCTTGCATGGCGGGCGAGCTTGGTATCCCATACGGCCCAGGTGCCGTCCTCCTGGCGGACCAGGAAGTCGGCAAAGCCAATGAAAGCCCCATCGAAGAAGGTGGCCTGGAAAATGACATCGGCGCCGTTGCGAAGCACGTGCATGGTCGCCTCGTGGGCTGCCCGAAGACCGGCCGCGGACATCTGCGGGCGATCAGTGAATTGCTTGACGCCGGTTCCCGTCGCCGGGTCGTATTCGCCATAGGCAGCTATCAGGTCTTTGAGGACGTTCTGCTCATGGGCGTCGCCGAGCACCGCTGTTCGTTCCAGCATCTCGTCTCGTGCCTTGTCAGGCTTGGGACGCAGGCCGAGTTTCACGTCCAGCAGGTACAGGGACTGGTAATTGCAGTCAACGGAGACTGACAGGTCACTCGCTGAGAAGATGAACGCATCATCTAGAAAGAACACGGGGCCTGGGCCTTTCGTTGACTTGTTTCCTACCTAGTCAACGTAGCACCAGACCCCGACAGATTCGCTGATGCCGCTTAGGACAGCTCGTCTTTGTTCTTCTTGGGGCCGCCAAGAACGAGCGAGAGAATGGCAACGCCGGCAGTCACCGAGTTCACCGCTGGCCACGCACCGATTTTCTTGGCCAGCGGATGCGAAGCGCCGAAGCCTCCGAGATAGGCGCTGATCAAGGCAATGGCTTTAGCGGTTCCAGCATCTTTCTTCCAAAGCAGGAAGGCGCCGGCACCTGCAGCACCGAGCACAACAGCAGCCAGCGGGCGCTTCTTGGTGGCACGACCGGTAGCGTAACCGCCCACTAAACCGGTGGTGGCCAAGGCGGTTGAAACGATGCGAGACATGAGACTCCTCCAGATATACGGCACAGTGTTCCGCTTTGCAGACTATGCCCGTCACCTGTGATGTTTCCCAGAAAGTCGGGAAATGCACTCGCCGGTCACTTTGTGGCCGGTGGGGCTTGCAAGAATGAGTAATACCGAACGCCGATGAGGAGCAGGAATGAATCTAGATATTGCCCAGGCCTGGGAGCGGCTCTCGCAGCCGGTGAACGTGGCCCTGAACCAGTGGCAGTGGCTGATCGTTGCGTTCTTGATCCTGCTATTGGTGGTCCCTCGTCCGGTCTGGCGGATCACCGGCTTGTACTCCACGCTGATTCATGAGCTCGGCCATATCATCGCGGCCTTATTCACGGGCAGATACGTGGCTGGCTTGCGGCTGGGCTGGGATCATTCCGGAGAAGTGCGGAGCATTGGACGGGGCAAGATTTCTGTCATCATCTCCGGGATTTTCGGGTATCCCGCACCGATATGGGTTTCAGCTTTGATGCTGTGGGGCATATCCACGGGCTATTCCGGGCGGGCGCTCGGCATGTACGCGTTGCTGTTCCTGCTGGCGCTGATCTTTGTCCGAAATTGGCCGGCCTTTATTGTGTGCACTATTAGTGCACTCGTGGCATTGGCAGTGGTCTTCTTTGCGCCGGTCGAAGCGTACCTGTATCTGGCTTTGCTTATCGCCGGGTTCTTGCTGCTGGCTGGCCTAAAAGACTTCGTCAAGTTTCTTTCGGTACATGTTTGGAGACGCCACGATATCGCCCAGTCCGATGCGTACCTGATCGCCGAGGCTACCCGGACCTTCGCCTCATTGTGGGTTGTGGTGATTCTTGTTCTGGGTTCCGGCGGCCTGTGGTGGGCACTGCAGAGCTTGTCGGGACTATTCTGAGCCCCTGCGCAGATCGCGTTTAGTTTTCATGCGGCTAGCGGTCCAGGCCGCCACGGCAACCAGCCCCATGGGGAGCAGCTTCGTCTTGCGCTTAGGCTTCGTGGATGGATCCCTCTCCATATCTTGCAGCGGGTCGCCACCGTGCTTGATACGGATTTCCTGGGCCTGGACGAGATCCTTGTATGTTGCCAATTCCTGCTTGGCTACCAAAGTGTCATCACGCAGTGGAAGAAGTACGTCATCTATGGCAGGCATGCCCGTGCGAAGCTGGCGGAGGCGGATGAATTCGATATCCACCAAGGCTCCGAGGAGCAAAGCGATGTTGCTGATCCAGCAAGCAAGAATCAAGATGATCACGCCGCCAATGGTTCCGTAGGTGGCGGAGTAGCTGGCGAACTGCGAAACATAAATACTGAAACCGAATACCGACAGTCCCAGGATCACCAGAGCTGTCAGTGTGCCGGGCGAGAACCAGCGGAATTTCGTTGGCTTGACGTTGGGGGTGAAGTAGTAAAGCAAGGCTAGAACCAGGAGCAGCATAATGAGCATCAATGGCGGCTTGGCGATATTCAGCACGAGCACAAAGCTGTCGCCCATGCCAATAATATTGCCGATTCCGCGGGCGACGGAGCCAGAAGCGAGCAGCAGCACCAGGGTCACGACGGCAACCAGCATGATCAGCACGGTAATCAGGAACATCTGAGGACGGCGCTTCCACTGGGGGCGGCCTTCCGGTGCCCCGTACAGCCGGTTCAACGCGCGGCTGAATGCCGTGACGTATCCAGATGTACTCCACAGCGCGCCGAGTGAACCGGCCAGGATTGCCCAGAACGTTCCGCTAGCTTGGGATGCCAAGCCAGCGAGCAACTGTTCGGCCGTGTCGAGCAATTGCTGGGAGTCGCTACTTGCAGATTGTCCGTTCGGGGCGAGGCTCTGCTCTAGCAGCTCCATAATCCATTTGGTGCCGCTTTCGCTGGCACCGGCCAAAGACAGGAGCGAGATCAATGCCAGTAATCCGGGGAACATGGCAAGAACCATGAAATAGGACAGGGAAGCTGCAACGTCTAGTCCATCGTTGCGAAAGAATTCCCGCAGGGCCCGGGGGTAGCAGGTCAAGGATTCCATGAATCGGTCTTTGCTTGTGCTGCCTCGTACTGGCATTGAGTTCCCCTGTCTGACTGATGAAATCAAACCTACAGCGCTGGCTTCTTGAAACAAATTACCTCATGGCAATTCAGCTGTCCTGTTGCTTGAACGTCGCGGTGTGTCCATCGCCCGGGAGGCCTTGCAGGTGGCAGCGAGGAAAAGGCCGTCTGCCGGAGAAAAATTGCCCCTTCGGATTGCCCGACGCCTTGGGTTTAGGACGCAGCTATTCCAGCTTTGGCGAAGGCGGAATGCAACCTTGAAGGGAGCTGGGCACGGCCCAGAAATGTATTGCAAGCCATATCACAGCGAGCTGGATAATCTCCACTTTTGGAAAGTAACATTTTCGTTGCTTGATATGGGGATCATGGTGATTTTCCGACCCGATTCAAAATTTTTTTCTGGCCAATTGACCTGTATTTACGGGGTTTCTGACCGTTTCCTGAGTTGCGAGGGTGGTGGGTTGGTGCGTTATGGTCATTCATAACGTTTCGATAACACTCGCAGTGTTATGGGGAAACAGGTACTGCCGGGACTTCCAAACCACTCACCAGGGCAGTATTTAATCAAAGTCGAAATGCGACGCTGAGTGGTGCACGAGGATGGTCTAGGAAGACCTGAGCGCGGGAAGAGCAACTGGAGAATCATGATCCAGCAGAAGACCAAGAACTTGATCCGCCGCGGTGGAGCCTCGCTGGCCGCCGTTGCAGTTGCCGGCACCGCAATCGTTGCAGCTTCCGCACCAGCTAATGCCGCAGGCACCTGGGACAAGCTGGCTCAGTGCGAGTCCGGTGGCAACTGGTCCATCAACACCGGCAATGGCTACTACGGTGGCCTGCAGTTCTCGCTGTCCACTTGGAAGGCGTTTGGCGGTTCGGGCATGCCTCACCAGGCTTCGAAGGCCGAGCAGATTCGCGTTGCAACCAAGGTCCAGGCATCCCAGGGTTGGGGCGCATGGCCAGCATGTACCGCAAAGCTGGGCATTAGCGGTTCCCCTTCGGGTTCCGCGACTCCGCAGAAGCAGGCTCCTCAGCAGCAGGCCGCACCAAAGCAGCAGGCCGCACCAAAGCAGCAGGCGGCCCCAAAGCAGCAGGCCGCTCCTAAGCAGCAGGCCGCTCCGGTCCAGAAGCAGGCTCCTAAGCAGCAGGCAGCTCCAAAGCACGCAGCTCCAGCTCCAAAGGCACCAGTGTTCAACATTGACGTGACCGATTCGGGCAAGGACTACACCGTCAAGTCCGGCGATACCTTGGCTAAGGTTGCCGACCAGCTTGGCGTCAAGGACTGGCGTGGCCTGTTCGTCTTGAATGACGACCAGCTGAGCAACCCAGACCTGATCATGGTCGGGCAGACCCTGAACGTTCCAGCGAACTAATTCCGCAGAGCTTCAGATAACCCGCGTCGCGGTTTTTTTT
>NZ_JBLVOC010000001.1:119271-123280 GCF_053543575.1 Glutamicibacter sp. AGC84 | reverse complement strand
GGCGGGTTTTCCGTTTTCCAACTGCCTGCATCGAAGTGGTGATTTTCCGGGTATAGGCTGAGGTTCATGCTGCATTCCGAAGATGAGCGCGTGGCCGAGGGCCATATCCTGGGTTCGGGGTTCACCGCGCACCGATTGTTCGAGACGGCAGGTGATTGCCCTGTTACTGGGCCCGCGGTTTGGTGGGCTGGTCCTTTGAACGCGGAGAAGCTCGCAGCTCGATCCGTTGGCTTGGTATGTTCCGCCCTTAATGATCTTGCCGCTGCCTCGCCATGGCTCGCCACGGCGACGCCGGATATCGCAGCTGCCTTCGCGTCCTCTGCCCACTTGCGCATCGCGGGGCAGAAACCACAAGGCTTTGCTCGATATTCGGGATTCTACCGAACGGCCGACGGCTGGATCAGAACCCACGCGAATTACCCTCACCATGAACGCTCGCTCCACTCTGCATTGGGAACATCTTCGGGGATTGACATCGCCGACGCAGTGGCAAGCCTTTGTGCCCACGATGCCCAAGAACGCATTATTGCCGCTGGTGGAATAGCCGCGCAGGTGCGATCCCGTCAACAGTGGCTCAGCTCGGCAGAGGGCCAAGCGGCCGGCAGCGGGCACTGGGCTCAATTCCGCATGCGCCCAACAGGTTCGGCTCCGGTCTGGAAATTTGACCCGCGTGCAGCAATGCCCCTTCGAGGGTTGAAGGTTCTGGATCTCACACGGGTTATCGCTGGCCCCACCGCAACCAGGACGCTGGCAGCCCTTGGCGCACAGGTCTTGCGCGTGGATGGGCCGCTGCTCCCCGAATTGCCTTGGCAATATGTTGATACCGGATTCGGCAAGCGCAGCACGCTGCTGGATTTGAAAAACGCAGCAGGGCAGGCGCGGATCCACGAACTGCTGCAGGATGCTGATGCCGTCCTCTTGGGCTATCGCCCCGGGGCTTTGGCCAAGGCAGGGCTTGGCCGGAATGAATTAGCCCTACGGTACCCGCAGCTCGTTGTTGCTGAATTAGGTGCGTGGGGCTTCGAAGGACCCTGGGCCCAACGGCGTGGGTTCGACAGTATCGTGCAAGCTGCCACCGGCATCTCGGAGGCTTACCGTGGTAACGGGCAATCACCGGGCGCATTGCCGGTGCAGGCTTTGGACCACGCCACCGGCTACGGGCTCGCTGCTGCCGTCATCGCTTTGGTTCGGGCGCGCAGTGTCCAAGGGCGTACCGGGTCGGTGCGATTCTCCTTGGCTCGGACCGCTCATGCGCTGTTCGCCTTCGACGCCCCGCAACGCCCCGCTCAATTCGACGGTGGCGTGCGGCTGAAGCGGGTGGAAAGTACTTTCGGCACCCTTGAGTATGTCCCGCCGCCCTTCAGCATGGCAGGCCAGGGGCTGGACTACCCTGGTCCGCCTGCTCCGTATGGAGAAGATGAACCAGTCTGGAACTAGGAAGCCAGAAGCGAGCGTGCGAAGAGCGAGGCTGGTTCCTGGAATGCGCTGGACAGTGCCAAGAAACGTTCCCTGCTTTCATCGCCAGGCCAGTGGGCGGGCAGCATGAACTCCGGCAAGCCGGGGTCAAGGTAGGGCAGAGCACGCCATGAATCGACCATCGTGACATACCCCCGATAAGCACTGGGCGGAGCAATGTCGCTGGAATCCAGGGAAGCGGTGCTCTCCAGGAACGCTCGATGCAAGGTGCCCAGGCGCTCAAGATCCCACCACTGCCCGGCAGCCTGCTGCGGTGTTCCGGGGAAGTATGGTTGCTGGGCGGTAAAAAGCGTCGCGTGTTCCCTGGCTCCCAGGGCATTGAGCACCGCCGAGACTTCCTCTCGCAGGTACTCGGGGAAAATCCATAATCCGGAGCCGAGCATGCCGCCGCCAAGCTGCAAGAAATGCTTGCGTACCTGGTGGCGCAGGGAGCGCAAGGTCTCCGGCAGGGAGTAGGCCACCAGGCACCAGGGGTCACTGCCTGACATTTGGCGCGGGGTGAATATTCTTCTGGTGCCACGCTCGAACATCTGTTGCGCCGCGCTCGGAACGCGCAAGGTGGAAGATTGCGCTGCTTCCAGCACTTCCCGGTCAATCAGTCGGGAGATGGCGGTTTGCGCCGCAGGGACCGAAACTCCGGCAGCATGTGCCAGTTCCACTATTCGGGTGCGCGCCACCGGAGTTTTCTCATGCCGTATATAGAGGCCGGTAATTGTGCGGATAATCGATGTGGCGCTTCCGCATCTCGCCTCGAAGTCATCGAGGCTCAGAGCCGTGAGGGAGGTGCTACTTGCCAATTTCGGTACGCACCGCGAACAGCTCTGGGAAAAAGGTCAGGTCCAGGGCGCGCTTGAGGAAGTCAACGCCCGAGGAGCCACCGGTGCCGCGCTTGAATCCGATGGTGCGCTGGACAACGCGCATATGGCGGAAGCGCCATGCCTGGAAGTTGTCCTCGACGTCTACCAGGTCCTCGCAGGCTTGGTAGAAGCCCCAGCGGGTGTCCTCGGACTCGTAGATATCCTTGAATATTGGCACCAGTGCCTCCTGGAATGCCCAAGGCTTGGTGAAGTCCCGTGAAAGCACTTCTTCGGGAATGTCGTAACCGTGGCGGGACAGGGCGGCCAGGAACACATCGTAGAGACCTGGCTCGTGAAGCAGTTTGGACAGTAGCTCGTGGGCCTTTGGATCTGCCTCGTGGACCTTGAGCATGCCTTCATGCTTGTTGCCCAGAATGAACTCCACGGCGCGGTACTGGAAGGACTGGAAGCCGGAGGAAGAGCCGAGGAAGTCGCGGAACTGTGCATATTCGCGCGGCGTCAAGGTCGCCAGGACCGACCACTGTTCGGTCAGGGTCTTCTGGATGTGCTTTACCCGGGCAAGGCATTTCAGGGCCTTGCCGAAGTCATCGAGGCCCAGCAGGCGGCGTGCTTCGAGGAGTTCATGGAGCATGAGCTTGAGCCACAGTTCGCTGGTCTGGTGCTGGATGATGAAGAGCATTTCATCGTGGTGCTCGGGAACGCTGACCGGATGCTGCGCTGACAGGATGCGTTCCAGATCAAGGTAGCCGCCGTAGGACATCGTGTTTTTGAAGTCAGTGCGGACGCCATCTTCAATTGCGCGCTGATTCTCGGTCTGTGGCTTCGGAGTGCTCATATGCAGATATTATCAATAAGATTGCGACCGTCACAATAGTGAAAAACCGAATTGAGCCGACGAGGCGAAAAGAACTGCCGATGCCGGGAATACGTCCGGCGACCCCGCTGTTGATACATGCATGCGCATATAAATAGTGAAAGGCAAGAACAGTGAGCAAGTCAGTAGTCGTCATCAGCGGTGGGCTGGGAACCCCATCGAGCTCCTCGCTGCTGGGCCAGCAAATCGGAGAGAATATTGCCGCGCAGCTAGCTGCCGCCGGCGTGCAAGCCGACGTGAGCAATATCGAACTGCGTGAGCATGCTGGTGAAATCACTAATAATATGCTGACCGGTTTCGCCGCCCCGGGCCTGCAAAAAGTTATCGACGCAGTGGTGAATGCCGACGTGCTCGTTGCCGTCACCCCGGTCTTCACGGCCTCGGTCTCAGGCCTCTTCAAGTCCTTCCTCGATATCCTGGACCCTAAATCGCTCAACGGAAAACCGGTCGTGCTCGCTGCCACCGCGGGAACCCAGCGGCACCAGCTCGCGGTTGACTACGCCATGCGTCCGATCTTCTCCTACCTCAGGGCGCAGATCATGCCGACAACGGTTTTCGCGGCTTCGGAAGACTTCGGGGGACAGGGTCTGACTGGCACGCTGGCAGATCGCGCTCGCCGGGTTGCGCGAGAAGTCGTCCTGGCGCTGTCCATGAACGAAGGGGAATTCTCCGCTGATGCGGATTTGGGGCATACCCGTTCCATCGCTCCCTCGGTCAGCGAATTCGCCGACCCCGATGATGAACTCTCCTCACTGCCCTTCGAAGCGTTGCTGGCAAACCTCAAATCCGGATCCTGAGTCGGCCGTTCCGCCAGGTTGGGGGCCCCCCGCCATGCACCCGC
>NZ_JBLVOC010000001.1:112381-119250 GCF_053543575.1 Glutamicibacter sp. AGC84 | reverse complement strand
GCATGGCCGTGGGCCAAATCTTTTGCGAAAAGGAGCCCGAAAGGCCGCGAAAAGTCGAGCAGAATGTTAGTACGATGTGCCTTCAATCTCGAACCTCGGTACGATCAAGAACCGTGAGCTAAGTCATCTCCTCGAGATGGCGGCAGCCCCAAGAGGTTTGAACAGTAGTGAAAGGTGTAGCCGTCGATGCTATCCGAGGAAACAATCACGGCCATTGCCGATGAGCTGGTCCAGGCCGGCGAGACACGGACTCCCGTGCCGCGTCTGACCGCACGCTATCCAGAAATGACGGTAGAAGATTCCTACCGGGTCCAGAACCTGTGGCGCCAGCGCTCCGAAGCCGCTGGCCGCGTGCTGGTCGGCCGCAAGATCGGGCTGACCTCCCGCGCCATGCAGATGGCTACCGGAATCACCGAGCCTGACTACGGAATCATCTTCGATGACATGGTCTACGACTCCGGCGCGAAGCTGAAGTGGGAAGACTTCACCGGTGCCCGCGTGGAGATGGAGCTGGCCTTCAAGCTCAAGAAGGACATCGAAGGCCCGCGGGCGAACATTTTCGATGTGCTCGAAGCTACCGAATACGTCATCCCCGCTTTGGAAATCCTCGATGCCCGTGTGGAGATGGAAGGCCGCACTATTGTGGATACCATCAGCGACAACGCCGCCATGGGTGCCATGGTGATCGGCGGCAACCCGGTCAAGCCGGAGAACATCGATTTGCGTTGGGTCTCCGGGATCTTGTTCAAGAACCAGACCGTCGAAGAAACCGGCGTCGCAGCCGGCGTGCTGAACCACCCTGCCGCTGGCGTGTACTGGCTGGCCAACAAGATTGCCCCGCACGGCGACAAGCTCAAGGCCGGGGAAATCATCCTGGCCGGATCCTTCACCCGCCCGATGTGGGTCAATGCAGGGGATACCCTCTTTGCCGATTACGGACCGCTAGGAACTGTGACATGTCATTTCGAGTAGAAGCGGATCCGTCGCTGAAAGATGCGCTCAAGGACGCCGACCACTCGTTGGCAGGCATCTGGGTCTGTTCGGCCTCCCCGCTGATCGCTGAGATCTGCGCAGGCGCAGGGTTCGATTGGTTGTTCATAGATGGCGAGCATTCGCCCAACGACCTGCAGAACATCTTGGCCCAGCTGCAAGCCGTGCGCAGCTACCCGGTCGTTCCAGTGGTCCGCCCTGCGGTCAACGATCCGGTGGTGATCAAGCAGTTCCTGGACCTGGGCGTGCAGTCGCTGATCATCCCGATGGTCAATGATGCCCAGCAAGCCGCCGCTGCCGTCGCCTCCTGCCAGTACCCGCCCAAGGGCGTACGCGGTGTCGGCTCCGCCCTGGCCCGCTCGGCTCGCTGGAACCGCATCCCCGAGTACCTGACCCGCGCTGATGAGACCATCACCATCATGGTTCAAAT
This sequence comes from Glutamicibacter sp. AGC84, assembly GCF_053543575.1. Taxonomy (NCBI): domain Bacteria; kingdom Bacillati; phylum Actinomycetota; class Actinomycetes; order Micrococcales; family Micrococcaceae; genus Glutamicibacter; species Glutamicibacter sp. AGC84. Next base: position 117,830 of record NZ_JBLVOC010000001.1, on the reverse strand, counting down.
CGAAGCGGATGAAGCGGTGCGGAACGTCGAGGAAATCGTTGCCACCGAAGGTGTTGACGGGATTTTCATCGGTCCATCGGACCTGGCCGCCTCCATGGGCGTCATCGGCCAGCAGAGCCACCCGGACGTGGTCGCTGCGGTGATCAAGTCCATCAATGCCGCCAAGGCCGCAGGCAAGTATGCCGGGGTCAACGCCTTCGACCAGAAGAGCGCCCGCGAATACATGGCCGCCGGCGCGGATTACGTCGGCGTGGGTGCTGACGTGGCACTGCTGGCGCGTGCCACCGAAGCACTGGCTGCAAGCTTCAATTCCGAGGCCCAAAGCGCTGCTCCGGACAGCTATTAGCCCAGTGTTCTAGGCAACCCTTCAGGTCATCATTGCGCGTCGATCGAGGCCGGTCGGCGCCAATGATGGCAACATTGAAGATGATGAGCCGCGAAAAGAAACCCATGAAGGCAGTGATGTTGCGCCTGCGCAACGGCTGGCCAATGCCCCTGGCGTTGCAGGGGGTCTTCGAGATACTGCAATCCGTGGTCTTTTGCCTTGCCCTGATCACCCTGCCGCTGGTCGCCGTCTATTTCAGCGGAGGCTTCCTCGAAGACTCGTTTGAGGCCATCTTGCAGTTCGGCGGCCTCATTTGGCTGCTTATCCACGGCGTGCCGGTGGAGATCCTGAATCTCGGCCCCGAAGCTGACCCCAGTTCAGTGACCGGATGGGTCACGCTGATCCCGTTGGGACTATCGCTGTTGCCGTTCTTGTTCTGCTTGCGTGCAGGACGGCGCATCGCTCGCGCTTCCTACACCGACCAGCTCTGGCAAGGGCTGCTCGGCGCCTTCGTGGCCTACGGGGCCATCGGTACCGGTATCGGGTTCCTCGCCAATAACGCGCATGCGCGGGTCAATATCATCGCGGCGACCTTCATTCCGCTGATCATCGCGCTGGTGGGCCTGATCATTGGCGCGCGCCGCGAAGCAGGCTCCTGGGCTCGCCTTTTCGGTGTCGATACGGCCGCCTATATCCAGCGGATCTCACCGCATCGCCGCTGGGCCGGATCCTACGTATGGCATGTGATCGTGGCCGGGTTCCTCGGCTATGTCGCTGCCGTGGGAATCTCCGGATTGCTGCTGGCCATCAACCTGGGCGTGCACTGGACCGACGTCGCCAACGTGTCGCAGGAGCTGCGCCCCGGCCCGATCGGTTCGGCCGCGCTGACCACGGTGCAGCTGTCCTTCATCCCGAACGCAGTGTTCTGGGTCTTGTCCTGGATCAGCGGCGGCGGTTTCAGCATCGGTACCGGCAGCACCCTGTCCACCTTGGAAACCACGGTGGGTCCGCTGCCGTCGATTCCGATGCTGGCTTCCCTTCCTTCAGGCGAGATGGCCCATCAATGGCTGTTCCTGCTGATTCCCGTGGCCGCGGGCATCGTGGCCGGCTGGTACTTCCTGCGCGTAGGCGAGAACCACCTCGAAGACTGGTTTGCCCGTCGCATTCCGTTCAATGCCCTGTCGCTGGCGGCATCGACCGCGTCCTTGGCGGTCTTCACCGGCATTGTCTGCGGGCTGCTGAGCCTGATCGGTTCCTGGCTGTCATCCGGCTCCCTGGCCATTGGGCGACTGGTTGAGATCGGCCCGAACATGTGGGCGACCGCAGGTGCCTTGGCACTGCAAATCGGTGTGGGCACCGCGATCGGCTACTTGATTGCCCCGCTGTTCGAGACCGACCCGGTACTCGAAGGCTAGAGGCTTGCCGCTGTTGGCCTAGGTCAGGCTGGCCAGGACCAGCGGATCGCCATCGGGGCGGTTGATGGTGATCGTCCCCAGCGCACTGGCAGTCGACTCCTCCATCACCAGCAGCACCGAATCATTCTCGGCAACTACCTGGATATCCTCGGCTTCAAGTTCGGGATGCTCGGCGCGAAGCTCGGAGATGGAGTTCTCCACCGTCACGTCGCTGATGCCAGCCGGCATCAGGTAGGTGACGGTCTTGAAGCTGTTTTCACCGCCATCGACCTTGAGCGGAATACCGTTCTGGACCACATAATCCATCGTCGGGCAGGTGGTCCCGGCGATCTCGTAGTCGCCATCTTCTTCCACGGGCTTGGGAACGGCGATCATGCACAGCTGGCCTTCGTTGCCTACGGCGACGTAGTGCCTGCCGAAGTCCGAGGTGGCCAGCAGGTGGCGGGTTTCCGCGTCGTAGGACTCGGTATCCTCAAAGCCTTCAGGAAGCTTGTCTTCATCATCCTGCGTTTGCACCAGAAGCGGCATGTATTCTTCAGCCGATGGGACTGGAGCAGCGGATTCACCGGTCTGCGGAATCCCGGCAGAACACGCGGTCAAGGACAGCAGCCCGGTGAAAGCCAGTGCAGAAATTTTCCCGAAATATGCCTTGGGCATGACTGCCTGGCTCCTTATGTAGAACTGTTTTCGCGCGTACGCCAAGAAGTCTAGCCAAAGGGCAGTGCACCTGCCATTTGGCCCCTTCGTTTGTGTCGGGCGCGCCTAGCTGGTCTGCGGAGCCAGATCCCACAGATGATGCATGACGTCATGCCAGGCATACTGATTCAGCGTTTCAATGGTGAACGCGGCACCGTTCGAGCGCAGGCCGCGGCGGGAATACTGCGCCGGGTCGATGCTCGACAGCTTCGCGGCGTAGCGGGCGGCGCTTTCGCGCAACAGCTCGGTGACCTCCCCTGCAGGCAGCGAATTGTATTTTCCCTCATCGGCGGCCCGGTCCTGGTCCCAGTTGGGGAACGTCGGGTCATCGTGCTCAAGCATCAGGTCCAGGCGCCCGCTCATCACCTGCAGCATTTCGGCGACGTGGGCCACGTACTCCTGGTCGCTCCAGCGGGCAGGGTTCGTGCGGGTCTGGGCATCGGGGCGCGCGAGCACCTCGATATAGCGGTCCACGCACACCGGAAGCTGGGCCATGGCATCGCCGGGCGAGATGCCGCGCACATCGACGGCGCACTGCGCGCACACCGCCTCCAGAACAACGGTCCAGTCCTTGCCGTCGGGAACTATCTGGCTCATCAACTTCTCCACTTCGAATGGCGCTCTTACGGCCAGTCTAGGGCCGGCGCGGCAACGGTGCCGGGAAAAGGCTTGCGGATCGAAACGCCATGCAACATTGCGTCCGGGATGAAGCGCCGGCCCCGGCGAACCGTAGAATTGAATTCATGCGCATTGTGGTTTTGGTTTCAGGTACCGGTTCTAATCTCCAGGCAGTCATCGATGCAGTGGCCGACGGCCAGCTGGACAATGTCGAGATTGCGGCCGTGGGAGCGGATAAGCACGGCACCTACGGCGTGCAGCGTTCGGATGAAGCCGGAATCGAAACGTTCGTCGTGAACTTCAAGGACTACGCGGATCGCGGCGAATGGAACCATGCGCTCACCGGAAAGTGCTTGTCCTACGCCCCGGACTATGTTGTCTCCTCCGGTTTCATGCGCATCGTCGGCGAGGAATTCATCAACGCCTTCGACGGCACCTACATCAACACCCACCCTGCGCTGCTGCCGTCCTTCCCCGGCGCCCACGGCGTGCGCGATGCGCTGGCTTACGGCGTGAAGGTCACCGGCTGCACCGTGCACATTGCCGATGCCGGGGTTGATACCGGTCCGATCCTGCGCCAGGAAGCCGTGCCGATTGAAGAGCACGACACCGAGGAATCGCTGCATGAGCGCATCAAGCTCGTCGAGCGCCGCCTGCTCATTGCCACGCTCGCCGATCTCGCCAAGGGAAAATAGGGCGCTGCCCACCGCGTAAAATCGGTGGGGAGATGACTGAACCTACGCCGCTGCCTTTGCAGGCACCAGAAACCGAACTGTTTACCGAAGCAGAACTATCCGCCGCTTTGAAAGTCCTGTCGGTGGTGCACCAGCTGGATCCCGAGGATGAACGGCATATTGCCGTGCGCAGGGCCACCAGCAACATGTTCAAGGCGGCCAAGCGCTACCGCAAGTCCCAAAAGCGTGCCGAGATCAGCGCCGCGGACAGGGCCGTGATCGAGCGCACCGCCACCGGCTCGCCGCAACGGCTGGATGACGAAACCCTCGGCCTGGACCTGAGCAGTTCAACCGGAAGCGCAAGCGCCGGGGAATTCCGCAAGCCGCGTGGCTGCTACATCTGCAAGCAGCGCTACACCACCGTGGATGCCTTCCACCATTATCTCTGCCCTGACTGCGCCGCACAGGGACGCGAACGCAGGGACGCGCGCGCGGACCTGAGCGGCAAGCGCGCCTTGCTGACCGGCGGGCGAGCCAAAATCGGCATGCACATCGCGCTGCGGCTGCTGCGCGATGGAGCCCACACCACCATCACCACGCGTTTTCCCAAGGACGCCGCACGGCGCTTCGCGGCACTGGAGGACAGCGCCGAATGGATGCACCGGCTGCGCATTGCCGGCATCGACTTGCGCGACCCGGCACAGGTCATCTCCCTGGCCGACCGCGTGGCTGCCGAAGGTCCGCTCGATATCCTGATCAACAACGCCGCGCAGACCGTGCGGCGCACGGCCAACTCCTACCAGCATCTGGTCGAATCCGAGCAGCAGCCCCTGGCCGCGCAGTTGCTGCCTGGCAACGGGGGACCGGAGCTGTGGGGCGAAGCGAACCCGCCCTCCGAGCATCCCAAGGCCCTGGCCAGTGCCTTCCGCCTGGAAGAATCAGCACTGCTGGCCCCTGCGGCATCGGAAAGCTACGATGCGCAGCAACTGGCAGATCTGGCCATGCGGGCCGGCTCCGCATCGCTGGAACGAATCGCAGCGGGAACCGCAATCGATGCCGGGGGCTTGATCCCGGACGTGGTGACGGATAATTCCTGGACGCAGATCCTGGGTGATGTTGATGCCCTGGAAATGCTCGAAGTGCAGTTGTGCAATGTCACCGCCCCGTTCCTGCTCGCTTCGCGGCTGCGCCCGGCCTTGGCCGCCAGCGGGGCCCGGCGCAAGTACATCGTGAACGTCTCGGCGATGGAAGGCCAGTTCTCCCGCCGCTACAAGGGGGCCGGGCACCCGCACACCAATATGGCCAAGGCCTCGCTGAACATGCTCACCCGCACCAGCGCGGAAGAGATGCTGAAGACCGACCGGATCCTCATGAGCGCGGTGGACACCGGGTGGATCACCGATGAGCGCCCGCATGATGCGAAGGTCCGGAAAGTCGCCGACGGATGGCACGCTCCATTGGACCTGATTGATGGCGCGGCCCGGGTGTACCAGCCGATCGTTGACGGGGAACGCGGCATTGACCTGTATGGCTGCTTCCTCAAGGACTATGAGCCATCACCATGGTAGGGATCGGCGGAAATCCTCCCCGTCTAGGACGCCAAGCCCGGTGATACCAACGGCCAGAGCGTAGGCGGGGTCTGGTATGCGGTTGCTCCGGACGGGAGACTGATCCAGTGATTCCAGCAAGCCAGGACCGTGGATTGCAGCGGGGCTGGACCT
>NZ_JBLVOC010000001.1:86539-112361 GCF_053543575.1 Glutamicibacter sp. AGC84 | reverse complement strand
TGCGAAGGGCCAGCCCCGGAACCCGCGGTTACCTGGCCAGGGCGAAGCGCAGGGTGCGCACTTCGAAAGCGCCCAGCTTCAGCGGCACAGCACCATCGGAAAGCTCGATGGCCTGCCCCGCCAGCTCATCTTCCAGCAGGCTCGCGGTGGCTGCAGACAAGGCCTGCGCGTTGACCAACAGGCTGCCGCTGGCACGGCGCCCCAGGGATTCATAGACCCGCACCACCAAATCGCCGGAGTGGTCCGCAGCCAGCTTCACGCTGGAAATCACCAGGCCTTCACCGGTGACCGATACCAGCGGGTCCACGCCGTGGGCGCCATGGACGACTCGCTCTGCGCTGTTGAGCAAGGCGCCGGCTTCTGTTGCCATGGCCACGTCCGCGCCGATGACCAAACCGTAGCGGTGGGCCTGCAGGCCTTGGTCGGTTTCAGGATCCGGGAAGCGCGGGGCTCGCAGCAATGACAGGCGCATGGTTGTCGTGACGGCCGCGTCCTTGGCATCGCGGGTGACATCGAATCCGTAGATGGAATCATTGACCAGTGCCGCGCCGAAGCCGGGTTCCTCGGCCAGCACGAAGCGGTGCATGGAAGTTTCGAACTTCGCCGCTTCCCAGCTGGTATTCACGTGGGTAACGCGCTTGTGGTAGCCGAACTGGGTTTCGGCAATTGCATGCTCGGCACGGATATCCAGCGGGAAGGCGACCTTGAGGAATTTCTCTGCCTCATGCCAATCGGTACTCTGCGAGATCTGCACGGTCCGCGAGCCTGGCGCCAGCGACAGTTCCTGGACCAGCGTGGATTTGGAGAAGCTGCGGGCAATCGTGATGACCTGGCTGCCGTCCTCGCGCGAAGACAGCTCCAGGCTATCGAGCTCGCGCAGATCGGTGACCTGGTTGCGGTAGTACTTGTCCACGTCCCAGGCGTCCCACATGTTCGGGAAGTCCTGGTGCAATTGCAGCAGGTTCGCTTCCTGGCCCTCGGCGATAGTTTCACGGCCGGTAGCCAGATCCACCGCGGAGGCAATCAGGCCCTGGGCATTGACCGCCACCCGGATGACCGAGTTATCCAGGATGTAGCCGCCATCGGCTGCGGTTGCCCTGACCGCGGAAACAGGAACGGCTTCCACTTCCTTGGCCTGGCCGAAGGCCAGGTTATTGCGCGTGAACGCCGCACCGTTGAATGCAATAGGGGTGGAGCCCTCGCCAGCCAGCTGCTGCTGGGCGGCGCGGATCAGCGCTTCGGCCTGCTCGATGACCTGGGCGTAGCGTGCCACCACTTCGCGGTGCACCCAGGCGATGGAGGTGCCGGGCAGGATGTCATGGAACTGGTGGAGCAGCACGGTTTCCCACAGTTCGTCGAGCTGCTCGTACGGGTACTCGGCCCCGGTGCGGATGGCTGCGGTAGCCGCCCACAGTTCGGCCTCGACCAGCAGCTGCTCGGTGCGGCGGTTGCCCGACTTGGTCTGGTGCTGGCTGGTCAGCGTGGCGCGGTGCAGCTCCAGGTAGAGCTCTCCCACCCATACCGGAGGGTTGGGCAGCTCGGCCTGGGCCCGGTCGAAGAAGTCGTTCGGGTGTTCCCACCGGACTTTCGCACTGCCTTCCAGATTGGCCAGGCGCTTGGCTTTGCCGGTCATTTCCCGGGTGGTGCCGCCGCCGCCATCGCCCCCGCCGACCGGTGCGATGGAGTTGTTGGCAAGCCGGGCTTCGCGGAACTGGCGCGAGGCCTTGGCGACTTCCTCCCCGGAGAGCTGCGAGTTGTAGGTGTCCATCGACGGGAAGTGGCTGAACACGCGCGAGCCGTCGATGCCTTCCCAATCGAAGGTGTGGTGCGGGAATTTGTTCTGCTGGTTCCAGGAGATCTTCTGGGTGAAGAACCATTCGAAGCCGGCACGGCGCATCAGCTGGGGCAGGGCAGGGGAGTACCCGAAGGAATCGGGCAGCCAGACGCCCTTTGAAGCGATGCCGAATTCGTCGCGGAAGAATTTCTGGCCGTAGAGGAACTGGCGGACCAGCGATTCGCCCGAGGGCATCACGGTATCGGACTCGACCCACATGCCGCCCAGAGGCAGGAAGCGACCATCGGCAACGGCCTTCTTCACCCGATCCCAGACCTCGGGGCGATGGGTCTTGAGCCACTTGTACTGCTGGGCGCTGGACATGCCGTAGAGGAATTCTTCCTCGTCGCCCAGCAGCTCCACCATCGAGGAGCAGGTGCGGGAGACCTTGCGGATGGTTTCGCGCAGCGGCCACAGCCAGGCCGAGTCGATATGCGAGTGGCCAATCGCGGAAATCTGGTGCGCACTGTGCTCGGCTGGGGCGGCCAGGACCGCTGCCAGCTCCTTGCGGGCGGCCTGCGCGGTCTCGGTAATCCGCTGCAGGTCGAGCACGTCCAACGCGTTGTCCATGGCCTGCAGGATCTGCATCTTGCGCGGGCCGGCCGGCAGTTGCTCTTGCAGATCCAGCAGCACTTCCAGATCCAGCGACAACTCGTGTACTACGGATTCAAAGACCGCCAGGTCCATGCGGCGGGTGGTGTACAGCCGGCGCGAAGACGAGGTAAGGATATCGCCCTGCTCGGTGGGGAGGAACGGGTGGTAGTCCAGCAGCACCGGGTTGGATGCCGCTTCCAGGTACAAGTCGATGCCCTCATCGCCTTCGGCCTGACCGGCAATGGGCACCCACTGGTTGCGCGGGTTGATCGCCTTGATGGTGATGCCATCGGGCCGGTAAACCAGGCCCTCGCACTGGAAGCCGGTCATGTTGATGTCAAATCCCAGATCAATCACGGCTTCCACCCGGCGTCCGGCCCAATGCGCCGGAACCTGGCCCTGCAAATGGAACCATGTGGTGCCCCAGGCCGCGCCCCACGGGGTACCAACCTCTGTGGGCTGGTAGTCCAGTGCAAGGCCCTGCGCAGGAGCTATCGGCTCTCCTGGCAATTCGTGCCAGGAGAGGGCCAATGGCATGGTTTCCGAATATATCGCTGGAAGGATACGTTCGGTCAGAACGCGGCGGACGCGTCCGGTGGTCAGGGAAATGTCGTCGTGCATGAGGGCCTTCCGTTTGTGCGCTCAGCGGAAAATGAGCTCCCCTGCCAGACTACCGAAAAAATAGATGCTGAGTTGGTGCAACTCGCGATCCCCGGTGGAGCGGGGTGCTCAGGGGATGCCGTCCTCGCCGCCCGTTACGTCCTCGGTGAGAACATCGCGAACGAAGTCGCCACCGAGCGGTTCTGGATTCCACCGTTCCAAGGCCCACGTTCCGCCGATGCCCAATTCCAGCAAGGAGCCACCGGTATTCTCGATATGCAGCTCTGCGGCATCGGCAGGCGCCATCTTCGTAGCCCATGCGCTGAAGACGCGAATGGCGGCACCATGGCTGAATACCGCGACCGTGCCGGAGTAGTCCTGTGCCCGGGCGATGGTTTCCAGGGCCTTGGAATATCTTTCAATGAAGTCGTAGCCGTTCGGCCCGCCGGGCATCTTCTGCTCCCAGTCGCCATGCATCCACGAATGCAGGCACATGCCGTAGGCATAGCGTGAGGCCTCGTCGGCCTGCATCTCCAAGGTCCCGGCTGAAATCTCCTCGAGGCCGTCAATGACCTGCAGCTTCTGTCCGGCGGATTCGCTCAATGGCCGGGCCGTCAGCTGCGTGCGGTTCAGCGTCGAGGCATAGATGGACTGCAGCTGCCCGCCACTGAATGCCTGCGGCAGGGCACGAGCCTGGCGATGCCCCAGCGGAGTGAGGCTGGCACCCGGGTAAGCGGTATCAAGCTGCCCGGCAACATTCGATGGGGTTTGTCCGTGCCTGATGAGCTGAAAACGCATATCCGAGGATTCCTTGGCCTTGAGGTTCTAGATCCTAGGGATAGCACGGTTTCTGGAAATGCGGAATGGCTGGGCGCGGGCGCGGGGAGCAAACTTTTAGTTCTGGAAAGTTGATTTCCGCTTCGTCAGAGCATTGCCTGTCCGCTATCGTGAAATCGTCAGGTGGCAAGTCGTGCGCCAGAATTTCCTTCAGATCGGATTCCACTCATGCGTTCAGATGCTCTTCGGCGACGTGAGAACATCCTTCGAGCAGCTCGTGAATTATTTGCAGAACACGGCGCCCAGATTGCGATGGAAACTATTGCAGAGGCCAGCGGAGTGGGCATCGGCACACTGTATCGAAACTTTGCTGACCGGAATGCGCTGGTTGAAGAAGTCACCCTCGGCACGCTTGGGGATATCCGAATCGCTTCCCAATCAGCGGTTCAGCGGCTTGAAGACGGTGACACGGACGCTTGGGAAGTTCTGCTTGGTACGCTGGTCCAGCAGAATCTCGGGGCACTGAGCGAAGCGCTCGGGCTGCAATTACCACAGAAGATCAGCCCCCGCATTCTGGAGGTCCAGGCAGAGGCCGGCCAGTCCCTGAACTCCGCCTTGGACTTGGCCAAAAACGCGAATTTGGTCCGCAAAGACGTAACGGAGATAGAACTGATTGCCACCATCGGGGCCATGACCCGTCCACTGCCGCGGGCCTTCAGCAAGAGCCAGCCTGGTTTGGAGGACCGCATCGTGCAGATCATGCGCGATGGCTTGCGCCCGCAAACTACGCAGGACTAGCAAATGCCAGCACCAGAAGGTGCTGGCATTCGCCGCTGGCCGATGATCCTTAATCCAAACTCATGCCGCGGGTTTCTGGAGCGAATCGCGCCATGAAGACGACGGCTACCAGCACCAGCGCAGTCGCGCCGGCAAACAGCCAGCCCAGCCCGACCACTGGCCACAGCGCCGCGAAAAGCAGGGGACCGAAGCCGGCGGCAAAGCGGGACATGGTCGAGGCCCAGCCAAAACCGCTGGCGCGCAATTCGGTGGGGTACAGCTCGGAAACGTAGGCATACAGCACGGGAATAGCGACCTGGACCACCACGCCGAAGACCAGCACCCAGGCGATCGCGGTCGCTGGGATATGCAGGTTCTGGGCTACGACCACAAGCACGATGCCTGAGATTGGCGCGGAGATCGCCAGCAGCCATTTACGGCCTACCCGCTCCACCAGCAGGGCTGCCAGAACAACGCCCACCAGCCCCATCAGGGCCATCACCGCGGTAGCGAAGAACGACGCTGACTGGGCCATTCCGGCTTCGGTCAGAATCGATGGCAACCAGGTCAATGCCAGGTAGTAGACCAGCAAAATGGTCATGAACAGCAGCCAGCTGGTGGCGGTGATCTTCCAGGAGTACCGCCACAGCGAAGCGACCTGCTCCCACCAGCGCGGAGCCTTTTCCAATTCCACAGGTGCAATTACGTACTCGCGCTCAGCGGCCCCGGTGCGTTCCACGAGCTGGTCGATGACCGCACGGGCCTCGGCGTCGCGGCCCTTGGCTGCCAAGAACAATGGGGATTCGGGCATGGAGCGCCGTACCAGGTACACCATGAACGCGGGCAGGATCATGACTGCCAGGATCAACCGCCAATTATCGGCGGTGGCCATCACCCACCCCGAAACGAAGAAGGACAGTGCCGCGCCCACCGGCCACCAGCCATCCATGGCGGTGAGCACGCGTCCGCGCAGCTTGGCAGGGGTGAACTCGCCGACGAGCGCATAGTCCACCGGGATGCAGCCTCCCAGGCCGACGCCGGCCAGGAAGCGGAAGGCGACGAAGAAGCCGAAATTCGGAGACAGCGCGCCAAGGATGGTGAATAGCGAGAACATCAGAAGCGTCAGGCTGAAGGCGTTCTTGCGTCCATAGCGGTCGGCGATCCCGCCCCAGAGGAAGGCGCCCAGGGCCATGCCCACCAGATTGGAAGTGCCCAGCAAGGCCGCGGTGGGACGGTCAAGCCCCCACTCTTCGGCGACCAATGGAATCAACGCGCCGTTGAGGGTCACGTCCCAGGCATCGAACATGAATCCGAGTCCGCCGATAATGAAAATGGTGCCCTGCACCTTCCATTTGAATGGCAGCTCTTGCACGATCGATGTGCCAGAAGGCAGGGGTGCGGAAGACACAGTGGTGCACCTTTCGGTGTGCGAGCAGAAATGGTTTGTACCGCGTGAAGCATAGCCGAAAACCAGGTTCCAGGTGTAGCTCTCTACGCTTCTTCTCCCGCCACGTCAAGGCCTGTTGTCTGCGCCGGCAAGGGGGTAATCTCTGGACATGGGAGTAGATTGGACCGCTCTCGAAGAGGCTATACGGGTGACTGCCCTTCGACACGCAGCGGAAGTGATAGCTGGACACCCCGACCAGGACTTCTATGCCATTGCCTTGCATGGAGTCAGCACCGAGGAAAGCGAAAGTATCGCCATGCCGTTGCTGGCCTTGAACTCGGTGCAGGCCCTGGAACGAGATCGCCTCACGGAGTCTCGCGAGCAATTGGTGGAACGCGGTGAAGACGCCGATGAGCCTGCCGATTACGAGGACCGTCCCGATGCCGAAGGCGATGGAAGCCTTGAACCTGAAACCGTCACATTGGAAGACGATTCGCTGCTGATCACTGATTCCGATGATGAAGACGAAGACCAGCCGGATGACGAGGATTCCGACGGGGAAGATCTCGACGACGTCTTGGCCTCCTTGGAAGCGGATCTGGAAGATAGCGACGAGGAGAGCTTCTACTCGGATAAGTGGGAACCCAGCGATTGGCACTGGTCATCCATTGATTTATGCGAAGATCCCGCGGCCACGCTATGGTCCGAGGCGATGACCGGACTGGCAGCGCGTGATGGCTGGGAACCTACTATTAAGCGCTACTATCACACGCTGGTTGCGGTAGCCCGGTCGTTGCGCGAAGAGTTGGGCGAACGGACCAAGGCAGATCTCGTGGCCTATGTCGCAGATGAAGAACATGCAGAAAAACTTCTGCAGCTTTGCCTGACTGACAAGCAGCTTTCTTCATATTTCCCGCACCTTTCCTCATTGCCGGAAGGGGCTTGACACGAACTGAAATTCCGGTGCCTTCCTTGGTTAGAATGAAGGCGGTGGCCTCTGCGCTGCCCGCCCCATTCATTCTCACCGCCGGGAGAAAAATTTCGTGAGTAAGACCGTGCTGGACAAAGTCGCTATCCGTCGCGCACTGATTTCCGTCTATGACAAGACCGGCTTGGAGGAGCTGGCCGCTGGATTGCACGCCGCAGGCGTGCAGCTGGTATCCACCGGCTCCACGGCCAAGAAGATCGCTGCCGCTGGAATTCCCGTGACCGAGGTCGAGCAGGTGACCGGTTCCCCTGAAATGCTCGATGGCCGCGTCAAGACCCTGCACCCGCGCATCCACGGCGGCATCCTTGCGGACCGCCGCGTCACCGAGCACATGGACACCCTCTCCTCGATGGATATCGAGCAGATCGACCTGGTGGTGGTGAACCTGTACCCCTTCGTGCAGACCGTCGCCTCGGGTGCCTCGCAGGATGAAGTTGTCGAGCAGATCGACATCGGGGGCCCAGCCATGGTCCGCTCGGCAGCGAAGAACCACGCCGCCGTTTCCATCGTGGTTGATCCAGTTTTCTACCCGCAGGTCATCTCCGCGGCAGCCGAGGGCGGCTTCGATCTGAAGACCCGCCAGCGCCTGGCCGCCAAGGCCTACGCTCACACCGCAGCCTACGACACCGCGGTAGCCTCGTGGACCGCAAGCCAGTTCCTGGATGAGGACGGCGACGGCGTCATCGACTGGCCAGCCTACGCAGGCGTGGCCCTGCAGCGAGCCGATGTGCTGCGCTACGGCGAAAACCCGCACCAGCAGGCAGCGCTCTACGTTGACGAAGCCGCTCCAGCCGGCATCGCCCAGGCTGATCAGCTGCACGGCAAGCCAATGAGCTACAACAACTACGTGGATGCAGATGCTGCACTGCGTGCCGCATACGACTTCGAGAAGCCGGCTGTGGCTGTGGTCAAGCACGCCAACCCTTGCGGTGTGGCCGTCGCTTCGGATGACGCGGCAGATCCGATCGCCGACGCGCACCGCAAGGCGCACGCTACCGACCCGGTGTCCGCATTCGGCGGAGTCATCGCCGCCAACCGCACGGTCACCAAGGAAATGGCAGAAACCGTCAAGGGCATCTTCACCGAGGTAGTTATTGCCCCGGACTTCGAGGCCGAAGCGGTGCAGATCCTCTCGGCCAAGAAGAACATCCGCCTGCTGGCCCTGCCAGAAGGCTACGGCCGGAACAAGAACGAGTTCCGCCAGGTAAGCGGTGGCATGCTGGTCCAGGCCGGCGACAAGATCGACGCCGAGGGCGACAATCCGGGGAACTGGACCCTTGCTGCCGGTGAAGCAGCTGACGCTGCTACCTTGGCAGATCTGGAATTCGCTTGGAGCGCCGTGCGCGCTGCCAAGTCCAACGCGATTCTGCTGGCTAAGAATGGTGCAGCAACGGGCATCGGCATGGGCCAGGTCAACCGCATCGACTCCTGCAAGCTGGCCGTGGAACGTGCCAACACCCTGGGCGTGAAGGTCGAGTCCGGTGCGGATGCAGCCGGTGGCGCTGAGAACGCTGACGCGGCTGCTTCGGAACAGCGTGCCGTTGGCTCCGTGGCCGCTTCGGATGCTTTCTTCCCCTTCGCCGACGGCCTGCAGATCCTGATCGATGCCGGCGTGAAGGCTGTCGTGCAGCCGGGCGGCTCGGTACGCGATGAGGAAGTCATCGCGGCAGCGAACGAAGCAGGCATCACGATGTACTTCACCGGTGCACGCCACTTCTTCCACTAGGATTCCCTAGTACCCCAAACGGCCACGGCAGCCGCGGAAAACCGCATCTGCCGTGGCCGTTTGCTTGTCCAAAAGTTTCCTCGCCTAGCGCTCTGATTCGCGCCAATACGCGTGGCGCCAGCGGAGGACCGTTTAGTGACTAATGCATAGTTCACCTAGAATTATTAGTTATGGATACTGAAGAATCGCGTCCAGAGAATCAAAAAGGTGAAACTAAAGCGTCCCAAAATGGGCAATCTAGTCAACCGCAGAGCTCCAGAAGGAGAATCGAAAGGGTCAAGAACGCCCTACGCACTGCAAGCCAAGAAACGACCTTTGGCATTCACCCCGGATTGATTCCGGGAATTAGCGTGGAAGAGACTGGGGCTAATTTCCCGACACGGCGCGGAGTGTTCGTTACCGCATTGCTAGTTTCGGCCGGGGTGCTCATTTGGGCCATCTTTGCCCCGAGTAATCTGAACCTTGTCGGCACCACAATGCAAAGCTGGGTAGTTACCAATTTTGGCTGGCTGTTCAACCTCACGGTTCTCGTGATCGTCGTGTTCATGTTGGTTGTTGGCTATGGGCCAACAGGCAAAATCCGACTTGGCTCCGATGACAGCACTCCGGAATTTTCGACGCTCTCGTGGATCTCCATGCTTTTTGCCGCAGGCTTGGGCATCGGGCTGGTGTTTTATGGGCCCCTCGAACCGCTAAGCCATTTCTTGGCTCCGCCACCGTCCACCACCGCGGAAGCTGAAACCGTTGATGCGGTACTGCCTGCCTTGACTGACTCGTTCTTGCACCAAGCAAGTTTCGCGTGGTGCATCTACGCTCTCGTTGGCGGTGCCCTGGCGTATGCCTCCTATCGCCGTGGCCGGCTTCCATTGATCTCGTCGCTTTTTGAACCGGTATTCCCCAACGGCAATCATCGGGTGCTAGGCAAGATCATTGATGTCTTTGCTGTATTGGTGACCCTCTTTGGCACAGCGACTTCATTGGGTATTGGCGCTCTGCAGATCCGAACTGGAACGAACATTATTACCGGGCTTGAGCTGGGCAATGGTTACGTTGTGGTCGTGATCAGCGTTTTGACTGTGGTGTTCACGATTTCTGCCGTTGCTGGCATCAAGAAGGGTATTCGGCTACTTTCGAATACCAACATGATTCTCGTTGTAGGCATGGCCTTGTTCGTTGTGGTGGTTGGACCAACTGTCTTTATCTTGGACCTGATCCCGAGTTCACTGATAGCTTTCGTCGGTAACTTGCCAGAAATGCTGTCCTTGGCGGCTAGCCAAGGAGAAGTCCAGAAGCAGTATCTGACCTCTTATACGACTCTGTACTGGGCTTGGTGGATCTCATGGTCGCCATTCGTCGGCATGTTCATTGCCAAGATTTCCAAGGGCCGTACGCTGCGCGAATTTGTCACGGTTGTCGTCTTTGCTCCGGCACTCATTTCGATCATCTGGTTCGTGGTCTTCGGCGGTACCGCGATCTGGATGCGTATGAACGATCTGGGCATGGAGGTGAAAGGCGCCGGTGAAAATGTCATGTTCGACCTGTTAGCGAATTTGCCTTTCAGTCCCGTGCTGTGGATTGTGTGCCTCCTCGCGATCCTGGTCTTCTTCGTTACGGCAGCTGATTCGGCTGCCAATGTCATGGGGTCGATGTCTCAATCTGGTCGCCCGGTACCGTCTAAGCCGGTGACCATTGTATGGGCCACGGCACTTGGCCTGATCGCCATGTTCTTGCTGTTGGCCGGCGGACGCAATGCCTTGTCGGGACTTCAGTCCATCATGGTTACCTGCGCTTTGCCGTTCACAATCGTCTTGATCGGCGTCATGATTTCCTGGGCCATCGACCTGCGCAATGACCCTACGATGATTCGTCACCGTTATGCCGTTGAGGCGATTCGTGGTGGCGTTCGAAGGGGCATCGATGAGCATGGTGACGATTTTGTCTTCGGCGTTGCTGCAGTGCCGGAGGAGGAAGGCGCTGGCGCGAACTTCGAAAGCGATGATCCTGCATTGACTGAGTGGTATACAGATACCGGCGTGCTGGACATTGTTGAGGCTAAAGAGGAACTTTCCACTGAAAACGAACCTGATCGGGGCGTTGGCGATACGCGAGCCGAACCTGAACCGGCAAAATAATCAGAAACCGGAAATCCTGCGATTTGAGTAGGTTTCATCTAGTCAAGGCCGAGCTCTGAGATCCCTGTAGAGGTGAGCTCGGCCCTGCGCTATCCAATGCCGAGAAATTGTTCAACAACATCTTGCCAAGGTTGTTCAACAACCTGTAAAGTCTTGTCCATCACATTGACCTTGTGACGGTTGTCACCACTATCGCATTGGAACGTCATCATGGCACTTCCTGAGTCAACATCCCAAAGCAGCAAGGCGCGGCGCACGGCGCTCCTAGGCGCCATGTTCCTGATGGCCACCAGCGCCATCGGACCGGGCTTCATTACCCAGACCACAGAGTTCACGGTCCAAATTGGCGCGGCCTTCGCCTTCGCCATTGTCGTCTCCATCCTTGTGGACATCGCGGTCCAGCTGAATGTCTGGCGCGTGATCGGGGTGTCCGGAATGCGTGCCCAGGAACTGGGCAACAAAGTCGTCCCTGGCATCGGCTGGCTACTGGCTGGGCTGGTATTCATCGGCGGCATGGTCTTCAATATCGGCAATATCGCCGGTACTGGACTGGGCCTGAACGCCATGCTGGGAGTTGACGCCAAAATTGGCGGGGCCATCTCAGCGGCCATCGCCATCCTGGTCTTCCTGTCGAAGAAAGCCGGCATGGCATTGGACCGCATTGTGGTGATGCTGGGAGCCGTCATGATCCTGCTGATGCTGTACGTGGCAATCGTCGCCGCCCCTCCAGTGGGCGATGCGATCCGCAACGTGGTGCTCCCCGAGAAGATCGATTTCCTGATCATCACTACCCTGATCGGTGGCACCGTTGGCGGATACATCACCTACGCAGGTGCCCACCGCATGATCGATTCGGGCACATCGGGCGTGGAGCATGTCAAGTCGATCTCCAACATCTCGACCCTGGCAATTATCGTCACCGGTGTCATGCGCGTGCTGCTCTTCCTGGCGATCCTCGGTGTCGTGGCTGGAGGCGTAGCGTTGACCAGCGACAACAAGGCTGCTGAAGCCTTCGGCCACGCCGCTGGCCCCATCGGCATCCGCGCCTTCGGCGTCATCCTCTGGGCTGCCGCGCTGACCAGTGTGATCGGTGCCGCCTACACTTCGGTTTCCTTCATCACCAAGCGCACCACCCCGGAACGCACCCGAAACCTGATCACCGTGGCTTTCATCGTGGTCTGCGGCATCATCTACTTGTTGCTCGGCAAGGCGCCGGCAACCCTGCTGATCTTCGCCGGAGCCTTCAACGGACTGATCCTTCCCGTGGGCTTCGCGGTACTGCTCTGGGTCGCATGGCGCCGCCGCGACCTGATGAACGGCTACAACTATCCCAAGGCCCTGCTGGTTATCGGTGCCTTGACCTGGCTGCTCAGCGTCTACCTCGGCTGGAACTCGATTTCGGGTCTGGCAGCCCTCTGGAACGGCTAGGAGAAAGACAATAATGAAGGACTTATCGAGCCTCGGGCAGACCGAACGTGCGGCCATGGCCCCGAGCGAGGCCCGCGAGCTGTTCCGTGCCGGACAGGTGCTCCCGACCGCGGGAATCAGTGCCGGATACGCGCAGGCAAACCTGATTATCGTTCCCCAGGAGCTGGCCTTCGATGTGCTGCTCTTTGCCCAGCGCAACCCCAAGTCCTGCCCGATCCTCGGTGTCCTGGAAGCCGGGCAGACCAGCAACGAGTTGCTGGAAGGCGGAGATATCCGCACTGACGTGCCGAAGTACATGGTTTACGAAAACGGGGTCAAGGTGGCTGAACCCACCGACCTGTCAGAGTACTGGCGTGATGATCTGGTGACCTTCATTGTCGGCTGCTCGTTCACCTTCGAGAGCGCACTGATGGAAAGCGGCATTTCCATCGCGCATATCGACCAGGGCGTGAACGTGCCAATGTACAAGACCAATATCCGCTCGCAGTCGGCCGGAGCGATGTCCGGTCCGATGGTGGTCTCCATGCGTCCGATTCCTGCCTCGCAGGTTGCCGACGCGGTACGCATTACCTCGCGCTATCCAGCTGTGCACGGGGCTCCAGTGCATATCGGGAACCCCCAAGAGCTGGGCATAGCAGATCTGGGGTCACCTGACTTCGGAGATGCAGTGCAGATCCCGGAAGGGACGATTCCGGTGTTCTGGGCCTGCGGCGTCACGCCGCAGGCAGCAGTGATGGAGTCCCGCCCGGCCTTGGCCATCGGCCACGCACCGGGCCACATGCTCATCACGGATATCAGGGATTCCCAATACCAGGTTCCCTAGCCCATAGACCGAACGGGGCGGCCTCACCCCAAGGGGGCCGCCAAGTTCCCACCAGGGCCTTTGGCACTGGATCGAACGCGGTGGCCTTCCCCCAAGAGGCCGCCGCGTTCCCATGTCTAAAGGCTTTGCCGCTGAACCCAGGCCTGGACTTCGGCAAGCAGTACCTGCTTGGATTCTTCATCCAGGAATGCGGATTCAAAGGAATTCCTTGCCAGCGTAGCCAACTGCCCGGTGCTGAAGTTGAAGCTTGCCATGAGCGAGGAAATATTGGCATCCATGTATCCGCCGAAATAGGCAGGATCATCAGAATGCACCGAAACCTTCAAGCCCTTTTCGAGCATCTGCGGCAACGGATGATCGGCCATGGTGTCCACCGCACGCAAGCGGATGTTGGATAGCGGGCAGACAGTCAAAGGCATCTGCTCGTCGACCAAGCGCTGAACCAGCGTCGGGTCGTCCAGGCAACGGATGCCGTGGTCCACGCGCTCAACCTCCAGCAAGTCCAGCGCCTGCCAAATGTAGTCAGCAGGGCCTTCCTCGCCCGCATGGGCAACGACGTGCAGGCCGTGGGCGCGGGCATAGGCAAAGACTTCCTGGAACAGCTCGGGCGGGAAACCCACCTCCGAGGAATCCAGGCCGATGCCATCGATATCGTGCTTCTCGGCGACCAGCACCTTCATCAAGTCCATCGCTTCTTCCGTTGGGGCATGGCGCCAGAAGCACGCGATGAGCTTGTGGGAGATCCCCCAGCGTTCTGCGCCCTCGGCCAGGCCGGAACGGATGCCGGCGATGACCTCGCCCAGGCCCAGTCCGCGCTGGATGTGAGCCTGCGGATCGAAGAACAATTCCACATGGCGCACGCCGGAGTCATGGGCGCGCTGCAGGTAGGCCACGGTGATTTCGTGGAAGTCTCCAGCGGTGCGCAAGACCGCCATATTCGCATAGAACAGGTCGAGGAAGGACTGCAGATTGCTGAACTGGTACTTGGCACGCAGCTGGTCAACGGTGGCATAGGGCAGCTCAACACCGTTTTTTGCCGCCAGCGCCATGATCATTTCTGGCTCCAGCGTTCCCTCAAGGTGGATGTGCAATTCGGCTACAGGCAATTTCACGGGTGGTGCGACCTTCCAAGCAGGGGACGAGGGCCTAGACCGTGATGAAACGGCGGCGGCGCGCAATGGTTTCGTTAAACCATACGTTGGCTATCTATGTGCTTGCTTGGCTTGTCCGTGCGTCGAGGAAACCCGCAGGGAGCTGGGCTTGCGGCTGCCCGCACCGGCAGGCAGGCGGCGGCGATAGCATCAAGGATCCGGAAAAACCGGTGATCGCCGTGGAAATTCCGCGGGGCAAGCCCGGATTCGGCGTCGGGGGCATCCTTGGAAAACAAGGGTTCGCAACCCGATGAGGCATGCGCTGGAGGCTGGCATTTGCCGCAAAGCAGTGAGGAATGCACGGCGCGGATGAGATGGAAATCGCAAGCGGAATGGGCCAAGGCCCTGCTCCATGCCTACTCCGGGCGTTGGGCGATGTGGCTGAGCAATTCAGCTTCAGCGGTGTCGAGATAGCCGCGCAGGGTCTGGGCGGCTTCCAAGCGCTTTCCGGCGCGGAGCATGGCCAGCAGATTCGCATTGCGCTCTACATAGTGCGAATGGAAATCCGGGGCGTCGCTCATGGCGTGGAAGACCAGGCGCATGCGGGCCAGCACGCGGCTCATCAGCTCCTGGAGCAGTTCGCTGTCGGAGGAGGCGACCAGCTGCTTGTGGAAGGCCTGATTGGCATTGGCCATCCGCGGCACGTCGCCGGCAGCCAGACCTGTGCGAGCCTCCTCGATGATCTTGCCCAACCGGTCCAGGTCGATGTCTTGGCCCCACGCCAGGCATGCCGGCTCGACGGTACGGCGCACCGCATAGATTTCCCGCACATCATCAGCATCCGGAGAAGCCACGAAAACACCCCGGTTGGGGATCCGGGTGATGATCAGCTCGCTATTGAGCAAGGTGAAGCTCTCGCGCAAGGTATTGCGCGAGAGCCCCAACGATTCAGCCAGGGTCTGTTCGGAAAGCTTGTCACCGGGCAATAGCTCGCCTTCGGCAATGCGGCGGCGCAGCTCATTGGCAGCCCAGAGGCCGCTGTGCGCGTGTGGGGCCTTGGCTGGATGCGAGGTGCTGCTGGTGGCTTTCATGCTTCCAATTTATCCCAACTGGCCTGCGGCTACGGACTCCATGGCCTGGACGCTAGCCGATGGTGCCCAAGGTGTCGCCGCGGCGTACGGCTGACCCTGCGCTCAAGTCCGCTGCACGGAAGATGCCATCACGGTGCGCGGTGATGGTGGATTCCATCTTCATCGCCTCGACGATGGCAATGCTCTGCCCTTCGGCGACTGCACTGCCATCTTCAGCAGCGAAGCGGACGAGATTCCCGTCCATGGTGCTGCGTACCGCGGCGGCATCGACCTGGCCGGCAGCATCATCCTGGGTGGCGGCGGCGGTGCCGGCCCCCGGGGTATTGCGCAACGCGTTGGTCAGTGCAGCGGGAAGACCCAGCTGGACGGCCTTGCCGTCGAGCTCTATGGTGATGGTTTCACGGCTTGTATCGCGCTGATCCAGATCCATCTCGTCGCTGGCCTCCACCTCGTTGAGGAACTCGTCCTCGATCCACATGGTGTAGACGCCCAGGGATTCGCCGTTGAACGCTTCGTGCTCGATGACGGCGCGGTGGAATGGCAGGACCGTAGGTACACCGGCAATGCTGATTTCTTCCAGCGCCAGGCGGGCACGGCGCAACGCCTGGTTCCGGTCGACCCCGCGCACAATCAGCTTGGCGATCATCGAGTCGTAGAACGGCGGAATGACCGAGCCGCTGCGCACGCCCGAGTCCACCCGCACGCCGGCGCCGGTTGGCGCTTCGAACCGCTCCACGGTGCCCGGCGCAGGCAGGAAGCCGCGAGCCGGGTCCTCGGCGTTGATGCGGAATTCGATGGCATGGCCCGTGGGCTGCGGGTCCTCGGTAATGGACAGCGGCAGGCCATCGGCAATGCGGAACTGCTCGGCCACCAGATCGACGCCGGAAGTCTCCTCGGTGATCGGGTGCTCCACCTGCAAACGGGTATTGACCTCCAAGAAGGAGATCAGACCGTCCTGGGCCACCAGGTATTCCACGGTGCCGGCCCCGACATATCCGGCTTCCTTGCAGATCGCCTTCGCGGACTGATGGATCCTGGTCCGCTGCTCATCGGTCAAGAACGGGGCTGGCGCCTCTTCCACCAGCTTCTGGTGGCGGCGCTGCAAGGAGCAGTCGCGGGTGCCGACGACCACCACATTGCCGTGGGTATCGGCCAGCACCTGGGCCTCGACGTGGCGCGGCTTGGCCAGGAAACGTTCCACGAAGCATTCGCCACGGCCAAAGGCCACGGTGGCTTCGCGGGTGGCGGACTCGAAAGCATCGGAGATCTCATCGAGCGAGTAGGCGATCTTGATGCCGCGGCCACCGCCGCCGAAGGCCGCCTTGATGGCGACCGGCACGCCGCACTCTTCAGCGAAGGCCCGCACCTCGCCGGCGTCCGCTGCCGGACCGTCGGTGCCCGGGGCCAGCGGCGCACCTGCGCGCACCGCGATCTGCCGGGCCGTGACCTTGTTGCCCAGTGCTTCGATGGCCGCGGGAGGCGGACCAATCCAGCTCATGCCGGCTTCGATGACGGCGGTGGCGAAGTTCGCGTTCTCCGAGAGGAAACCGTAGCCGGGGTGCACCGCATCGGCGCCGCAGCGCTTGGCAATCTCGATGATCTTCTCGATATCCAGGTAGGTGTCCGTGCCGGTGGAACCGTGCAGCGGGTACGCTTCATCTGCGCGGCGCACGTGCAGCGCGTCGGCATCCGGGTCCGAGTAGATGGCTACCGACGAAATATTTGCGTCGGTGGCCGCCCGGGCAATGCGGACCGCGATTTCGCCTCGGTTGGCGATGAGAACTTTTTTCATGGCAATTCCTTAGGCGTCTGATGCCGCGTGGCCGGCAGCGGGATGGAGTTCGAATCGAATTCTGCTTCCGGGCGGAAGCTGCGCGGCTGCGCTGAGGTCTTCGGCAATGACGGTGGCGATCACCGGATAGCCGCCGGTGACCGGGTGATCTGCGAGGAACAGCACCGGCAGGCCGGAGGGCGGCACCTGCAAGGATCCGCGGGCTACGCCTTCACTGGCCAGTTCCCCGGAGCGGACGCGCTGCAGCGGCTGCTGCCCGGTATCCAGGCGCACGCCCACGCGGTTGGATTCGCTGGTGACATCCCAAATCTGGGCGGCGAGCTGGTCCAGGCCCGCCTGGCCAAACCAATCGGCACGCGGACCGGGCATGGCGCGCAGCGTGTACACGCCGCTATCGTCTGGGACCGGCAGGGTGCTCGGTTCGCTGTTGCCAACGATGTGGCCCAGCTGCGGGCGGTTCACCGGCAGCATGCCACCGGCTTGCAGAGGCTGGGGACCGACGCCGGAGAGGGTGTCGGTGGACAGCGAGCCGAGGACCGGTTCCTGCTCGATGGTGCCGCGCACCGCAAGGTAGCTGCGCAGTCCGCGGCCGGCGGGTTCAACCTCCAGGCGCTCGCCGTGCAGCAGCGCGAACGGTGCATTGGCCGCGGCCTGGCGCGGGGTGCGGACCTGGTCGTCTTCGGCCGGGGTGATCCAGAGTTCTGCTTCGGCGCCGGTAAGCGCCAGCACCTGGTCTTGCTCGGCTTCAACGGTGATGCGGCTGCCGAGGTTCTCGATCACGGCCTGGCCTGGTTGGTTGCCCACCAGGCGGTTGGCCTGGTGGAAGGCGGCCGGGTCTGCGGCTCCTGCGACGCCAACTCCGAGGTTGCCATAGCCGATGCGTCCGGCATCCTGGAGCAGGGACTGCAGGCCGGCGTCGATGATTTTCAGGCCACCGGCAAGTGCCTGCACTGATGCTTCGTCTTGTGCGGCGGGTGTCTGGCTCACCGATATTTTCCGGGTGGCCCGGACGAACTGCACGGTATCCTGCGGCCGGATCAATGCAGGATTTTCGCGCTGCAAATCCCACATTTGCAGATCGGTATGTCCAATCAGCTGCCAGCCTCCGGGGGATTGGCGCGGATAGACGGCCGAGTACTCACCGGCGAGCGCCACCGCTCCGGCGGGCACCTTGGTGCGCGGGGAGTCTCTGCGCGGGACATGCAAGTCCTGGTTTTCGCCGAGCAGATAGGCGAAGCCGGGAGCGAATCCGCCAAATACTGCACGCCACCTCTGGCTGGTGTGCGCATTGATCACAGCTTCGGTGCTCAGCCCGGTCAGCTCGGCCACTGCGGCGAGGTCTTCGCCATCGTAATTCACTGGTACTTCAACCAGCTTGCCCGCAGCGTGGAGTGCAGAGGCTACTTCAAGTTCTGGCAGTGCTGCCATGGCCCGTTCGGCGCTCTGCGCGGAATCGAATTTCAGCAGTACCGTTTGCGCGGCGGCCAAGAGGTCGCGCTGTCCGGACAGGGGAGAGGTTTCCAAGGCGGCGTTGAGCGCCAAGACAGCATCGAGCGAGTCCAGGTCGATGAGCAGATCATGGGAACCTGCCCGGTGAATGGCGCGGATGCTCACGCGAAGCTCCGGATCTGCACGCCGGCATGTTCCAGTCCTGCGCGCACGGCGCTGGCCATGGCCACTGCACCGGCAGTATCGCCGTGCAGGCAGATGCTTTCGGCTTCCATCTTGATGGTGCTGCCGTCCACGGCAACAATGGTGCCTTCGGTGGCCAGGCGGACCATGTTCTCGGTGACCTGGGCGGGGTCGTGCAATACGGCGTTGGATTCGCGGCGGGAGACCAAGGTGCCCTCGGGGGTGTAGTTGCGGTCGGCGAAGGCTTCTGCGACGCCGCGCAGGCCCGCGGCTTCGGCCTTTTGCAGGGCGACAGAACCTGGCAGCAGCAGGACCGGCAGGTCGGTGCCGAAGGCCTTGATGGCATCGATGACGGCCTGGGCATGCGCCTGGTGGTGCACGATGGTGTTGTACAGGGCGCCGTGCGGCTTGACGTACTTGATTTCGCTGCCTGCGGCGCGTGCCAGGGCTTGCAGGGCTCCAAGCTGGTAGAGGACGTCATCGGCCAATTCGGTGGCCGAGCAGTCCAGGAAGCGGCGGCCGAAACCGGCCAGGTCGCGGTAGCCCACATGGGCTCCGATGGTGACGTTGGCGCTGACCGCATCGCGGCAGGTCTGGGCGATGGTGCTGGGGTCTCCAGCGTGGAACCCGCAAGCTACATTGGCCGAAGACACGGAGGTGAAGATGGCGGCGTCGTCGCCCATCGTCCAGTTGCCGAACGACTCGCCTACGTCTGAATTCAGGTCTATGTATGGCATTGTGATCCCCGTCTCGTGAATACCTCTTGGTAAAAGAATGCCCCACTTTCGGTAATTGTTCAACAATCTTGGCAGGGTTTTTGAGCATCGCTTCCCGGAATTCCGCTGGAGTGGTGCTCCCATCTGTCATCTGATCAGGCATTTTGCACGTGGAATAGCAAAGCCCGAGGCCAGGAATCCTTGCGGAATCCTGGCCGCGGGCAGGTCTTGTGGCTGGCGGTGCGGCTACTGGCCTTCTTCGCCGTCGGAATCTTCATGCCCGAACGGAATAGGCGCGTTCTGGGCCGCATCCGGATCAGGGACAGTAGTGTTCTTGCCCTCTGGGTCCGGAGTCTGAGCTGGACCTGTGGTTTCGTCGTGGTTTTCGGTTCCCATGGTTATTTCCCTTCATCCGTGCCTTGCTTGATTGCCAGCTATCGGGTGCTGGTTCACATAGCCTAGCCGTGAATCGTGGCGAAAAGCGGTGCGATCAGGGAATTACCATGTTCGCCCGCCGTGGAATCCCGGCACGCTGGCGATCCCCGCGGCCTTGCCCGGCCGCTAGGACAGTCCGATGGCGTTGCCGTGCTCGTCGACATCCATGTGCAGGGCCGCTGGCACCCGAGGAAGGCCCGGCATCGTGGTGAGCGCCCCGGTGATGGCCACGATGAATCCGGCACCGGTCTTGGGGATCAGCTCGCGGACCTGCACAGTGAATCCGCTGGCGGCGCCTAGCAGCTGCGGGTCATCGGAGAAGGAGTACTGGGTTTTGGCGATGCAGACCGGCAGGTGCGACCAGCCATTGTCGTGGATCTGCTGGAGCATCCGCCGGGCCTTGGGGGAGTACTCGACGCCTTCGCCCCCGTAGACGCCGCGCACCAGGGCCAGGATCTTGTCCTCGACCGGCTGCTGCAGCTCGTACAGCGGGGCAAAATTGCCCGGTTCCCCGATGGTCCGCAGCACCATGGCGGCCAGCTCGCCTGCTCCGGAGCCGCCCTGGCCCCAGACATCGGCGATGGCGCAGGCAATGCCCTGCTGTTTTGCCCAGCCGGTGACCGCTTCCAGCTCGGCATCGGTATCCGTGGTGAAGCGGTTGATGCCAATCACTGGCTGGATGCCGAACTTCGAGACGATCGAGGCGTGGCGTTCCAGGTTCGGCAGCCCGGCCCGCACGGCCTCGACGTTTTCTTCCCCCAGCTCCTCCTTGGGCACCGAACCATGCATCTTCAGTGCGCGAACGGTGGCGACAATGACCACCGTGTCCGGCGGGCACCCGGCGTAGCGGGCCTTGATGTCCATGAATTTCTCGGCGCCCAGATCGGTGCCGAAGCCGGCTTCGGTCACCACCACGTCGGCCAGTGCGCGGGCGGTGTTGGTGGCGATGGCCGAGTTGCAGCCGTGGGCGATGTTGGCAAAGGGCCCGCCGTGGATGAGCGCGGGAGTGCCCCCGATGCTCTGCACCAGGTTGGGCTTGATGGCTTCCTTGAGCAGCAGCGCCATCGCACCCGCCGCGCCCAGGTCATCGGCGGTGACCGGGGCCTTGGCATAGGTGTATCCGACGGTGATCCTGCCCAGCCGGGCGCGCAGGTCCGCCAGCCCGGTGGCCAGGCAGAAAACAGCCATGACCTCGGAGGCAGCGGTGATTTCGAAGCCTGTTTCGCGGGGCACCCCGTTGGCGGTACCGCCCAGGCCGATCACCACGTGGCGCAATGCGCGGTCGTTCATGTCCAGCACCCGCTTGAAGGTGATGGATCGCGGGTCGATGCCCAGCTCGTTGCCCTGCTGCAGGTGGTTGTCGAGCATGGCCATGAGAAGGTTGTTCGCACTGGTGATGGCGTGGAAATCCCCGGTGAAATGCAGATTGATCTCGTCCATGGGCAGCACCTGGGATTGGCCTCCGCCCGTGGCTCCGCCCTTCATCCCGAAGCTCGGGCCGACCGACGGCTCGCGCAGCGCGATGATGGTCTTGGTCCCGGTGGCAGCCAGCGCGTCGCCCAGGCCCACCACCATGGTGGATTTGCCTTCCCCTGCCGGCGTCGGGGACATGCCGCTGACCAGGACAACTTTTCCGGGCCGGCTTCCGTTGGCCGGCAGCAGGGCAGGATCAATTTTGGCCTTGTACTTGCCGTAGGGCTCCAGCGCGTCCTGCGGGATTCCGGCCGCCTCGGCAATCCGGGAGATCGGCCTGAGCACTGCCCGCGAGGCAATGGCCAGATCGCTCATATCGGTTTCCGGCACTGCTGCCATGTTGCCTCCCCTATTTGGCTGCCCGGTGACCCGGGGATGAGGAAGACCAAGGCTCCTGGTTTTCCCTGATTGGCCTTCAAGCTATCACCTTGCAGGCGAGGCGAGAAGGCTGCACCGGGCAGAACATGGATCGGTGTCTACCCGAGCCGGGCCTGGCGAAGTGGTAACAATACCTGTTCCACATTTCACGGAGAAGGTGCCCCTCTATTGAAGCCAGCGATTCTCAGCTCCGAAACGGCACAGAACCAGCTGTGAGGCGTCATTGCAAGCAATCTTGATAGGCGTCGGATGGTCAACACGATGAGCGCTTGGTTAGGACGTTTGCCGCGCTCACGTTCCCGGACATAGTGTTTCCGGATTGTCGGATCCAAGCGGAATGATGCAGTGAAGAGTGGTGAAGCGATAACGTGATTCGAGGATCAACTGAAAACCTTACGACTGAGCTGCCATGAACTATTAGAGCACGTTGCTCTCCGGACGAGTCGAAGTAGACGAGAGCCTTTTCGGGGCCCCCGCCCCGGTCGTACAGGACGTGGTGCGTCCGGAAAGACTCTGGTGGCGGGTGCTATTGAGATTTCAGATGATGGGTGGGGCCGAGCCTGACTGGCAATTATCCCTGATGCTTCGTCGGCATCGCTGCGCAAGTTCATCACCGCGAATGTTGATACAACATAGTGAACAGTGCGGGTTTGCGACGAGGCAGCCTGGAATTCGAGTAGTGCGGGCAACGATAATTCATTGCCGATGGGAGAGCATCACTGGAAATCTTCAGACGTTCGGATCCGTGCGGTTGCCGCTGAGCTCGGCGGTGCCGGCGGAAGGTTTAGCTGTCAGCGCTGCGGGACCAATGCTGCATGAGTCTTTGCTGGGCTTGCTGTTCGCTCAATCCTGAAATCTCTTGTGTGGACAGATGAAGTTGTTCTACGAGCGCAGCTTCCATCCACTCGGGCAAGACAGATCCCCGTGCGGGTTCAGGTTGAGCTTCAACGGATTCGTAGAGCCGTCCCATCTGGACAATGACGTCTTTGAGCGATTGAATCTTCGGGTCATCGCCCATGCGTGCGACCCGTGAGGTGAGCTCATCGTAAACCTCGCCATCCGAACGAGCTCCAACAGCCCAGACCTCAGAAATATCAAGAATTGGGCGGCCGGACGCGTCTTCGGTAATGCGCCATACGATTCTCCAGTCGCGATCGCCAACGACTAACTTGCGGAAACCGACTAGCGCACCGAGCAAGGGCTCGCCAGCCTCAGGAGATTTTTCGAGCAGCAGCATCTTCTTGAAAACGGATCGCACGATCTGCGGATCCTTTTTGTGAAGACGATGTAGGTCAGATACTGCGTCTTCAGTTAGCCGGACGATGCACAGGCGGTCTTGAGGCTGATTCACGAATTATCAGACTGGGCTTCTTCGACATTTTCCGCCTCAAGTTCTGCGCGGTTCAAATTGAAGAATTCCATCGCTTGGTCGAGCGTCGTGCGCACGCCGCTATCAGTGGCAAAGCGTGCCATCACCAGCGCAGCATCGCGAAGAGTGTCCCGGTCATGACGCAGCTGAGCGATTTCCTTGGCGGAAACGACTTCGGCCACGACCTTGCCATGGCGCGACAAAGGGGTATCCCGGCCCTCTTCGGCGGCGGCGACAAGCGCAGAGAGCCCCGCGCGTGATGCTTCGGTGATGCTCAAAGTAGTCATATGAAAACTATATAGATTTCTACCTAGATTTTCTAGTTTGCCTTCCGTGCCTCGTTAAAGCAAAAGCTGGGTCGCCACCCTTGGTAGCGACCCAGCTTGAGAGAGCGGAGGATCCGTTAGCTTGAATGCTTCCGTTCAAGGAACTGATGACGCAACGAATTCACGGACTGGAGGGCTTGGCTTTCGTCGGTTCCAATGTTTTCTTCGACCCATGAGTAGTAGCGGTAAGCTTCATCCAGGATTCCCGGAATAAAGTCGTCGGGATCAACAATGTTTGTTTGGCGATTAACAGTGAAAAGTGTAGATCGTCCTTTCACTTCCAGTCGAAGGGGCACTGGCTGGCCAGGAAACAGCCTTTCAGCTGACCCTTTCTCCATGAACTCTTCTACCAGCTCAAGGAGCTCAAACCAGATTCCTGTAACTTCATCCCACAGGTCACCCGAGATCAAATCGATCCCGTAGTAAGACAGAGAAAGAAAACCTTCACTGCCGTAGGGATTTTCTTTGAGTCGATTCCGCCACATCTCGGCAGCCCGTTCGGGTTCCTGAAACATGCTTACCAAGTAGTTTTCGGGATTAGCGACGAAATCCTCGATATCCGTGACCGTGTGCGGAACCAGAATGTATGGTTCGCTATGTACGGCTTGTTCTTTCATCTCACCTTGATTCTTATCGCGGGTAGAATTGGACAACTCGGCCTCTGTCAATGACCATCTTGTACTTCACGTTGTTATAGGTTCCTTCGAGCTGTATTCGCTTGTTGGTTCCACCGCTTTTCAGTTTACTTTGGTTCTGCTTCATGGCGCCATGAACCAGATTTCGTACATCGCTGATTGACATCTTCGGATTGAAAAATGTTTGGCTACTCTTAGAAGAACCATCCCAATATTTTGGATGATGCCGCTGAAGAATATGCTTCATTCCGCTCTTATCAAGTTTGAACGTATGTGAACCCGTTCTGTAAGAAAGGGTCTTGAAGGAAGACAACGCGTTGACAACTCGTGAAGCGGGAGCCTTAGCGTACTTGACGGTTTTGGAGCCTACCTTGATTACGATGCTGGTAACCCTGATAGCGATAATAATTGCTGGGATCCAAAACGGATCAGCTACGACTGGGTATTCATGGTCTTCCCCAATGTCTACTTTTTGGACCAAGTCACCATCGTGAAGCTCATACCAAGTTCTGACTGTTTCGCCACTTGCATCAACTGCCCATGCAGGTTCAAATCGACTGGTCAGGAAGGATTCGTTTTCATCGGGGAAAGATTGAAAGACGTCTACTCCGCCATCTTGGGCAATCTCAGCGAATGACCCTTCCGGTAGCCCCAGTTCATACCGGAACTCATGAGGCGCATCGGCATCGTGAATAATTGTCTGTGCACGTATAGCTCCATCGTCATGAGTCTGCAGTGCAAGATCTATTTCATCATCGCTGAATACAGCAGTGCCATCGTCGAGCATTTGCACATCACTTGGCGCACTCTCAATGGGTAGTCCGAAGCTGAACTCTCGTTCCACATTCTCTGCGCCAATTGCAAGCGATTTACCTTCTTCAGTTGCTTGGACGAATACCGCGCCCTCGCCGGTGCCGAACTCCAGAACTTCAGAGTTCAGCGTCGGTTCAACTAAATTGGCTTCAGTTTCTCCCGCTGCCGCTAAAGCATCCGACAGGAGCTCTTGTGTCGTTACTTGGCTCGGCTCGGAGGGGTCCGCGAGGCTGGCTGACGATGCAGTTACAGAGACTGCGCAGGCGATGGCTATCGCCGATAGGAGCCGAGAACGAGTCCGGCGGAACAAAGTGCTATTCATTTTCTTCTTTCCTATGCGCCAGGTGAATACCGGGTGCATGGTTGTGGCATGCCTAGGAATATCCAGCGACTTTGCATTCAAGTCAGATGCAAATGCATCCAGGGCAGCACTCCGGACACGGGATTGTCCGAAAGTCCCTACTCAGCCCAGTATGAGTCGCTATAATAAATAGTAATGGTTTAAACCCGATGCAGTGGGGTTTTTTGTGAGAAGGAGAGAGCTTTCGCTTAAAGGGTGCACTTGCCTACCGGGAAATAGGGCTGTTCGCTGGAAAGTTGGTCTCGGCAGATCCGACAGTTGAGTGAGAATTCAGCTGCTATTGGGATAAATGAGTTGGAAAACGATCAATGACCTGCCGCTGCTCGCTAATGAACGGCGCGGAATCGGGCGGCGTCCGTGGCAGTATGCACCCAGGTGTGCAAAGAATGTGGCCGTCGAGTGTCGGTAGCAGATTATGACGTATGTGGTATCGGGTTCCCTTTCCGGTGCCCAGTAGAAGCGCCTAGGCAACTGTGTGCTTCCCAACATGAATCGCGGACCAGGCGGTTTCCTGGCCAGCCTTGCGTTTGGGGAACTTATGACGTCGTCGTAGCCATGCAACTGCCCAGAACCCAACGGGCAAGGAAGCGGCCTGCAGTCCGAGGTGCCTCCAAGGACAAGTGAAGCCCGAGCGGAGGAATTCC
>NZ_JBLVOC010000001.1:81703-86473 GCF_053543575.1 Glutamicibacter sp. AGC84 | reverse complement strand
GGGGCTGATCGCAGTCTTATCCGTGCTGCCTGCCGCTCTTCTGGATACCAGCGCCCGCGCGATTTCAGACCTTCCTGGCGTGCTGCGCCGGGGGTAGTGCGTTAGTGATTGGCGTTAGGCTTTTCGCCCTTGATCATGAAGGCGAAGACGATCCCGATCGTGGCCAGCACGGCGCCGACGATGAACGAGATATGCGCGCCAGAGAACAAGGCCTCGGCCAGCTCGGACCCGGCGTCCAGCTGGACCTTTGACAGCAGCGACATCACGGTCACGAAGACCGTGGTGCCGATGGCGCCGCCCAGCTGCTGCGCGGTATTGAAGATTGCCGAACCGTGGCCGAACAGGCGCGGATCCACCGAAGCCATCGCGGAGGACATCAGACCGGTCATCAGCAGGGCCAGTCCGATGGAGAAGATGATGTGGCAGAGCATGAACATCCACAATTCGGTCTGCGCGGTCACGGTCGTGTACATCCACTGACCGGCGGCCAGGAACACGGCGCCGGGGATCAGGACCGGGCGCGGGCCGCGCTTGTCGTAGATCCGCCCGAAAATCGGCGAGGCGATGGCCTGTGCCAGTCCGCCGGGAAGCAGCATGATGCCGATCTGCAGCGAGTCGACGCCCTGCCCGGATTCCAGCAGGATCGGCACGATCATCAGCGAACCGAGCAGGGTGCCGAAGGCAATCATGATCATCGCGATCGCGAAGCTGAAGCTGCGCGAGGCAAACGGGGTCAGGTTCAGCAGTTCGCGGCCGCTGGCGGCCAGCTTGACCTGGCGGATGATGAACAGTGCCAGGGCCACCAAGCCGATGGCGAAGCTTGCGATCATCATCGTGGCGTTATCCGCGGCATGCTCGATGCTGGAAATGCCGTACACCAGGAACCCGAAGGCCAAGGCGGAAAGTAGCACCGAAGCGGAATCCACCTTGATCTTGCGTGCACTGGAAGGGATCTTGAAGAAGATGGCGCCCAGTACCAGGACCGCCACGGCGATCGGCAGCATCAGGATGAAGATGTAGTGCCAGCCCAATGCGTGCACGATGGCTCCCGAGGTGGTAGGCCCGATAGCCGGGCCGACGCCGATGACGATCGAGTTCAGGCCCATGATGGTGCCGCGCTGGTGGACGGGCACCAGCGTCAAGGTGGTGGTCATCAGCAAGGGCAGGACGATGGCCGTGCCGATGGCCTGGATAACGCGTGCCAGCAGCAAGAAGGCGAAGCTCGGCGCCAGCACCGCGATGACGGTGCCGAGGATGAAGCTGATGATGGCGAAGAAGAACAGCGACCGGTGCGCGAAGCGCTGCAGCAGGAAGCCGGTGGTGGGGATGACGACCGACAGGGTCAGCAGGAATCCGGTGGTGAGCCACTGGCCGGTGGACGCCGAAATGCCCATGTCCTGCATGATGCCGGGCAGCGCCACCGTGAGCACGGTTTCGTTCAGGATCATCATGAAAGCGGCCAGAGCCAGTGAGGCGATGATGCCTGTCAGGGTTTTGGCGGAGAGTTGCCCGGCGGGCGCCGCGCCTGGCTTGGCGCTGGTTCTAGGGGGATTTGTAGTCACGAAGTCTTCTTCCTGTGGAGTGTCAACCGCTAAATACTGTCACACTCTGCCACTTTTTCGTAAGCGAATCTGTCAGACTGTGACAGGAAACAATTTTGGTGGACGAGGCCTGCGCAGCACAGGCAGTCCGGAGCATCGGAGAGCGCCATGGGGATTCGCGAGGAACGCAAAGAGGCAACGATCCAGTCCATCCGGGCGGCAACCCTGGACCTGGTGGAACTCCATGGCCTGGAATCGGTGACCGTGGGGCAGATCGCTGCCCGGGCCGGCATTTCTGAGCGGACCTTCTTCCGCTACTGCGAATCCAGGGAAGCGGCCGTGGTGCCGGCGCAGCATGAATTGATCCAGGCCGTAACAGAATGCCCCATCGCAGACGGATCCACGAGCGCGCAGATTTTCCGGCTGCTGGCCAACAAATGCCGTCGGATCCTTGTTGCCGAGATCCGCGGCAATGAATACCGCCGCATTTCCCGGTTGATAGCCACGGAGCCGAAGCTGCTATTGGCCATCACCCGGCAAGATCAAGCCTTCTGCGCTGCCACGGCGCAGGAGCTGCTCGGCCGCGGGCTGGTGCCGGCCATGCCCGCCTTGATGATTGGCGAAGCCTTGGCCGCCCTCTGGCGCGTGGCCTGGCAGAGCTTCGGCCAGGCGGAACGCGCCGGGGAGCCTGCAGATCCAGTTGAGCTCTTCGATGAGGCCATGGCGAATCTCGAAGCGCTGGCCGGCGGAAGAGCCGAATAGCGAATAACTCTGTTGAGTTATCGCTGATTAACTTAAATGTGACGAACTGCTTGCAGGCTGTCCAGCCCGGCATTTCGGTGAATAAACGGCGTTGCCGCGCGTATTTCCCGCTGCCGCAAAGTGTGGTGCAGAGCAAAATCAGGTAGATTTGGAACGTTGAGTTCAGGGCGGTAACACCGCTTCCGCACGACGTTCAGGGAGACGCCACACCTATGGCAAAGATTATTTACACCCACACCGACGAAGCGCCTATGCTGGCGACCCACTCGTTCCTGCCAATCGTGGAGGCCTTCGCCTCGACCGCCGGTGTGGAACTTGAGACCCGCGACATCTCGCTGGCTGGTCGCATCATCGCTACCTTCCCGGATTATGTCACCGAAGAGCAGCGCATCGGTGATGCTCTGGCAGAACTTGGCGACCTGGCCAAGACCCCGGATGCAAACATCATCAAGCTGCCGAACATCTCGGCTTCGATCCCGCAGCTGAAGGCTGCCATCGCCGAGCTGCAGGCTGCCGGCTACGCACTGCCTGACTACCCGGATAACCCGACCTCGGATGAAGAGACCGACGTCCGCGCACGCTACGACAAGATCAAGGGTTCGGCTGTGAACCCGGTCCTGCGCGAGGGCAACTCGGACCGCCGTGCACCGCTGAGCGTGAAGAACTACGCTCGCAAGTACCCGCACTCCATGGGCGAGTGGGCCGCTGATTCGAAGACCAACGTGGCCACCATGGGCGTTGACGACTTTGCTGCCAACGAGAAGTCCGTAGTCATCGACGCGGACAAGAAGATCTCGATCCGCTTCGTCGGCGAAGACGGCGAAGTCAAGGTCCTGAAGAAGCCTTTCGACGTGCTGGCCGGCGAAGTCATCGACGGCACCGTCATGCACGCCGCGGCCCTGTCCGAGTTCCTGAAGAACTCCGTGGCCCGCGCCAAGGAAGAGGGCGTGCTGTTCTCGGCGCACCTGAAGGCCACCATGATGAAGGTCTCCGACCCGATCATCTTCGGCCACGTGGTGAAGGCCTACTTCTCCGAGCTGTTCGAAACCTACGGCGACGAGCTGGCAGCAGCCGGCCTGAACCCGAACAACGGCCTGGCAGCCATCCTCGGCGGCCTGGACGAACTGTCCGACGAGGTGCGCGCCGGCGTCGAGAAGCTGATCGCCAAGGGCCTGGAAGAGGGCCCGGCAGTTGCCATGGTCGATTCCGACAAGGGCATCACCAACCTGCACGTTCCATCGGACGTGATCGTTGACGCTTCGATGCCGGCAATGATCCGCCTGGGCGGCAAGATGTGGGATGCCAAGGGCAACACCGCAGACACCCTGGCAGTACTGCCGGATTCCTCCTACGCAGGCATCTACCAGGTCGCCATCGACGACTGCCGTGCCAACGGCGCGTTCGACCCGACCACCATGGGCACCGTGCCGAACGTCGGCCTGATGGCGCAGAAGGCCGAGGAATACGGCTCGCACGACAAGACCTTCGAAATCGCTGGCAACGGCCACGTGCAGATCGTCGACGAGAACGATGCAGTGCTCATCGAGCACCAGGTCTTCGCTGGCGACATCTGGCGCGCCTGCCAGACCAAGGATGTAGCCATCCGCGACTGGGTGAAGCTGGCAGTGAACCGCGCCCGCGCCTCCCAGACCCCGGCTGTCTTCTGGCTCGATGAGAACCGCGCCCATGACGCAGTGCTGATCGCCAAGGTCAACGAGTACCTCAAGGAGCACGACACCGAGGGCCTGACCATCGAGATCCTCTCCCCGGTCGAAGCGACCCAGTACTCGATCGACCGCATCCGCAAGGGCGAGGACACCATCTCGGTGACCGGCAACGTGCTGCGCGACTACCTGACCGACCTGTTCCCGATCCTGGAACTGGGCACTTCGGCCAAGATGCTCTCGATCGTTCCGCTGCTGGCTGGCGGCGGCCTGTTCGAGACTGGTGCCGGCGGCTCGGCTCCGAAGCACGTGCAGCAGCTGGTGAACGAGAACCACCTGCGCTGGGATTCGCTGGGCGAGTTCATGGCACTGGGTGCTTCCTTCGAGCACCTGGCAGTGACCACCGGCAACGCCCGCGCCCAGGTGCTGGCCGATACCCTCGACGCTGCAACCGGCACCTTCCTGCTGGAAGACAAGTCGCCTAAGCGCAAGGTAGGCGAGCTGGATAACCGCGGCAGCCACTTCTACCTGGCCAAGTTCTGGGCTGAAGAGCTGTCCAAGCAGGACAAGGACGCAGAACTGGCTGAGGCCTTCTCCGCAGTTGCCAAGGCACTGGGCGAGAATGAAGAAGCCATTGTTGCCGAGCTTGCCGAGGTGCAGGGCAAGGCTGTCGAGCTGGGTGGCTACTACCGCCCAGACGAAGCCAAGACCGCAGCGGCCATGCGCCCAAGCGCAACCCTGAACAAGGCTCTTGAACTGCTGACCAAGTAGTCCTTGCAGCCAATCAGCTGGCCCCCAATCCT
>NZ_JBLVOC010000001.1:76647-81673 GCF_053543575.1 Glutamicibacter sp. AGC84 | reverse complement strand
AGTTTTGGGGCCAGCTGCTTTAACGCGCGATGAAGCTATGGGTGCCGAACATCGGGATTGACTGCATGTGGAGATGCCCCCGGCCGTCAGTTCCTCGTTGGTTGTTCCACTAGTGCGGCAGCAACTGGACAATCATTTTCCGGGTTTCTTGCGATTTTCGCCGTTGATTCCTGAAATCCCTGGAGCTGATAGTGGACAGGTTAATTCCGTTTTCAGGAAATTGCCCGGGCCATTAAGGGCGGTGAATGATTGCATGAATTCTGGCGGCAGGCCAGTATCCATAGGGTAAGTCGGAGGCAATGCGAACTGGTTACCAACTGGCAAGTAGCAGTCGCTGGTACGGCAGTCAAGAATTCTAATGTAAATCGTACGTTGCTTCCGTGTAAAAAGTTTCTAATATTCTCTAAATTTGCTCTTGTCAGAACTATGTTGAGTTAGTGTTATACGTGTCGGAACGAGTCACTCGTACCAACACGAAACATAGATAAGACGAAAATGAATGAGGTAATTTGATGTTGAGCGAACTTCTTGCAGCCTTGGTAGAACTTATCCGCAGCCTGGGTCTCTAAGCTTCAGACCTCGGTCATTGAATCGATGCCATTGATCGCCACTCGTGAAAATGAGTGGCGATCAATGAATTTAACACGGCAAATCAATGCCTTGCTTGAACGGATATGCCGGATCAGGAGTTCGACTTGCGGGGAGTATTCCTCAATGAATCCTTTTGGCAAAAGAATCCATTATTCAATATGTTTCGCGCCGCGCGACTACCTGACCGAGCTATTCCCGATGGTGGAACTGGCCATCTCGGCCAAAATCCTGTCGATCGATCTGCTGCTGGCTCGCGTCGGCCTGTTCGAGACCGGCGCTGGCGGCTCCGCTCCGAACCACGTGCGGCACCTGGTATCCGAAAACCACCTGCGCTGGGATTCGCTGGGCGAGAACTAGCAGGCCATGGTGGCCGAAGCCTGGGGCCAGGCCGTGGACATCACCGGCTGCTACCGTCCGGAGGAGGCTAAGTTTCGGCCGTGATGCGCCCGGACCGCCACGCTGAACAAGGCTCTGGAACTGCTGGTCAAGTATCCTCCTGAGTTGAACAGGCAGGCGCCGCCCGAGAGGGAGGAGCCTGCCTTTTTAACGTTCAGTGGGCGTTTCCGCCAGCGGTGCTGGGAAGGTCGCAACGACCCCAGGTTCGGCGCGTTCTGCGGCCCGGTCCAGCAACGCGGCCACGATCTTCCGGTCGCGTCCCAGATCGCGCTCGATCTTGCCTCTCTTGTTCTCGAAATCCCGGTAGTCGATAACCAGCAGCGTCAGCCCGTGCTGTGGAATCAGCGCCGCCTTGCGGGCATCGTAGAGTTTGCGCTGCGGTCCGCGCAGCATGCCGGTGGAAGTTAACTTGTTGTCGAAGAACGGGACGGCTTCCGAATGCTGCCGCTCGTGGTACTCCACCACCAGGCCCAGCTCCTCGAAAAAGCCATCAATCGGCAACGCCTTGCGTTTGCCGTTCTTCAGAGATGGGTCGCCGCGCAGCCAGTCGAAGGTCTGCTGGCCGGTGCACTGCAGGCCCAGCATGTGGGAGCACAACTCCAGCACATAGTGCTCATCGCGCTGTCCAGGCTTGGCCGGCACCGGGGGTACTGCGGGTTCCGGACGATAGGTCGGCGGTGCCGGGAAGCGGCGGCGGCTGCCCCACCCCAGTTCCCATCCCTCGGAATCATCGAAGTAGTCCGCATACGCCACCGGCAACTCGTCGAGCCGGGTGACCTGCGAGAGCAGCTGAGCGTACCAGCGCACGTAGTCCAAGTTTCCGGTCTCGCCCGGGGTGCTGCGCTGTAATGAAGGCATGGCTTCGAGGATTGCTTCGGCGACGCTGACGCGGCTGACATCCTCGGGCATCTGCACGTCGTTGTTGAAGACATTGGCCCCGGCGGTGCTGTAGACGCAGGATTCCTCAGAATTGAACGGGTCGCCGAATTTGTCCTCGGGGTTCCATTCGGTGACGTTGTGGATGACGATCCGCCACGCG
This sequence comes from Glutamicibacter sp. AGC84, assembly GCF_053543575.1. NCBI lineage: Bacteria > Bacillati > Actinomycetota > Actinomycetes > Micrococcales > Micrococcaceae > Glutamicibacter > Glutamicibacter sp. AGC84. The sequence goes on along the minus strand of NZ_JBLVOC010000001.1, from coordinate 79,647 downwards.
GTGCCCGAGGCATTGATGCCGGGCAGGATCCGCAGCCCGGGGTAGCCCAGCCGGTGAAGCAGGCCGACTGCTTCCATGATTCTGAGGGGAAGTTGCGAGTCCACTGTGCTCCTTGCCGTGGGGTGATGTTCTTACCACGATCATGGCATGGAGCACCGACAATTCGACCTGGCGATCGGGCAGGCGCGAGACCGAGCTCGCCGTGACCCCGGCCCTTCGAATGCCGGGCGCACGGCGGACCGATGCCCGGACCCGGGGCTAAATCGTAGGTGCCAGTCGATAGGATCGCCTGACATCAACAAAACAGGCAGGAGGAATCTCAATGCTGGTGTCAGTTCCACGTCCGCAGATGCCCATTGCGCTCGATCCGGATGGCGTGCGGAGATTGGCCGGTGCACAGCGGCAGCCGCAGCCTTCGCGGCTGATCGCCGTTCTCGAACGTTCAGCGTTCATTCGCGATGCCCACGGGAAGAAGCAGCAGTACGTTCCATTTGCGGAGCGGATTGTCGAGGAAAAGCACCTCGCCCAGCGAAGCACGCACGGTCTCCACTTCGATTTTGCACTGACCTTGTGCGATTTCGTGAACCGTCCATTGCTGACTCTCACGGGTACTGCTGTCAACGGGGAATTGGACCAGGCCATCCTGCAGGCTATCGCGGAGTTCTCCGGTACCTGCAAAATCTCGTAGCCGTCATCGATCGACCTGTTGGTCCCGGACTATGACGACCTCGGAATGGCAGAATTATCGATGAATCCCGTTTTCTGCCTCAATCCGTCGTGGCAATTCGGGCTGGATCTCGGCGTTGCCAACGAGGTCAATAGCCAGGCGCTGGCCCCGCTGGTACAGGACTACACGGCGAACCTTCCAGTCATTGCCTATACAGACGGTTCGGTGCCGCGGAACAGGAAGTTCCGCAGCGCTGGAGCGATGGTGACCTCGCAAGGACATTGGGCCTGCGCAATTTCGCCGAAGCACTACGTCCAGGACACCCTGCTGGCAGAAACCACAGGCGCCCTGCTGGCGCTGACCCACACGCCGCTCGATTCGGACCTGACCATTTTCAGCGACAGCCGTGCCCTGGTGAAAGCGGTCAATGATCTTGTGCAAGAACGGCAGCGCACTGTGAAGGTGCATCATGAGCTGCGCGAGAGTCTTGAACTTCGTACCGGGCGCACCCGAGCCCGCTGGGTTCGAGGGCACGATGGAAATCGGCACAACGAAGCGGCCAACCGGATGGCCATCCTGATGTCGCGGCATTTCAGCGCCCGGATCAATCCGCAACTGACACAGTCAATGATGACGAAGATCGTGCTCGAGGAGCTGTCCCAGCAGGCTCTCGCGGCATGAAACATGCCGCACCCGGCCGCTAGAGTCCGCGGCCGGCTTCCCAGAGATTGTCCGAGGTGCCGGTTAGCAGCGAATTCAACGAGACGGCTTGGGCATCGGTGAATGAAGCAATGTAATCGACGATGGCCCGGGCCTGGCCCAGCCGTTGGATCTCTTGCGGACCGGACTGCGAGAACAGCTCCGGGGTGCTCTCGCGCAGTTGGCGGTATTCCTCAGTGGTAGCTTCCACCGAGTCCAGCAACCGTCGCGGTGCACGCCCTGCATCCTCCGGATCATTGAGCCAGGTGTTGAAGCCTTCTGCCAGGGAACGGATAATTCGCGTTTGCCCACGCTGGTATACCGCCAGGTCTGAACGGTCCAAGACGAAGCGGGCATGGACGAACTTGAGTACTACGACGTCATGCCACGCTTCATCGCTCAAGCGGATATGGCCGCTGCGCACATTAGGCGTGCGTTCAACGGTGATCGATTCCTGCAACCGGTCAATCCATCGCCGGGTGAAGGCGGTAACCGCACGGTCCGCCTGCAGGCCGCCGTCGTAGGGAACTGCGAGCAAGCCATCGACGAGGTCATGGCCGACCCGTTGCACCGAGGCGCGGAATGCGTCTGGATTGGCAATCCAGGGATCCTTCGCCAGGACATGGCGCCACGTAATTTCCAGCGCGTGGCCCGGCTGCCGCTGGTCCAGCTCTGGAGCCTTCAGGGCCTGGAAGCGCACGGACTGGTCCAGCCACGCTCGCAGTTCAGCGGAGACGCTGGTGTATTGCAAGATGCCAGCTCGATAGAAATCATCGAGGTCATGAACCGCGTAGGCGATATCGTCTGCGATATCCATAACCGAGCTTTCCAGCGTCTGCTGGTATTTTCCGATGCCCGGGAAGACCGACAGGACGTCGTCCATTTCCTCGGCCTCGATATCGTAGGCCGAATACTTCATGGCGCCAGCAGCCGGACTCGCGCCGACGCCGCGGGGGAGCAGCTCCGGAGCGACCGGGGCCTGGCTGCGCCATTCATTGCGCGTCCAGGGGTATTTGAGCACTGCCGCGCGAACCGCGCGGGTCAGGTTCATGCCACGCGGTGTGGCATCGCAGCTATCGAGGGCGGTGAGGATCCGAAAGGTCTGCGCGTTGCCTTCGAATCCATCAGGAAGCCCCAAGGTATCGCGGGCGACCCGGTCGAGTTCCTGCTCTCCCAGATGCCCGAAGGGCGGGTGGCCCAGATCGTGGGCCGCTGCAGCTGCTTGGACAACTACCGGGTCGCACCCTCCTAAATCGGAGATTAGTCGCCTAGTAGGTTCGTCACGCCTTCGGAGGCCGATGGCGATGGAACGGGCCACCGCCGAAACCTTCAGCGAATGGGTCAATCGGTTGTGGACCAGGGTGCCTGAGCCTGCCTGGGGAATCACCTGCGTCACCGAGGACAGCCGGGAGAAGTACGGGGAGAAGCGGATGCGCTCAATGTCTACGCGGAACTCATCTTCACCGGTGCGATTCCGTTCGGCGATCGCGCGGTCGCGGCCGCCGGTCTGATGTGTCTGTGCTCTAGTTTCCATCGTATGAACTAGCCTAGGCGATCGAGCAAGAGAAGCCACGCGAATTGGTGCAACTTCGTTTCGGGGCGACGAACGTCCAGCGCCGTGGCAGTTGCGCATG
>NZ_JBLVOC010000001.1:0-76627 GCF_053543575.1 Glutamicibacter sp. AGC84 | reverse complement strand
AACCCCCCAACGGTACGGGATCCCTCTTCGCTGTCGCCTAATTGGTGAAGTGCTCGTGAACGCCGACAGCAACCACCAGATCTTGCCAGGACATCCCAGTGCCCTTGAAGATGTTAGGCCGGTCATCGCACCGGGTGAATTGGCCTTGCACCAGATTGGCGATGGTGGCCAGGTCATCGGCCAGCAAGGTGCCTTCAGCGATGGCTTGAATGACATCGCCAGCTTCACGCAGAGCTGTAGCGATATCTTCTACCACTACCAATGATCGGCCAACCAATTCAGCATCGAGCTCGCGCGACTCGGGCACATGTGAACCCATCGCGATAACGCATGCTCCCGGCTGGACAAGCGATCCGTCGAACAATGGCTCGCTTGCACTTGTCGCGCACACCACGAGTTGAGCGTTGGCAACGTCGCCAGCTTCCCCAGCTCTGGCAGCCAGTCCAAAATCATTGGCCTTCGCCACCAATGCATCGACTCGTTCTCGATTGCGAGCCGAGATGATGACCTCGGTGATTTCCCTGATTTCCGACATGGCTTCTATATGTCCCCAAGCTTGCGGCCCGGTTCCGAAGACCATGAGCGTGCATGGGCCTGACGGGGCCAAGTGCTTAGCTGCTACGGCCGAAGTTGCTGGTGTGCGCAAAGCCGTGAGCATCGCGCCCTCAAGCAATGCCTGGGTGGACAATGTCTCGGCGTCCATCAGAATGTAGTTCGCCTGGATTCGGGGCAACCCCTTGCCCGGGTTATCTGGGGCAACGGTAGCTACTTTAATACCCGACCATTCGCCGATGGTCGAGGGCATGAGCAGCATTTCGCCGCTTCCGGCAGCGACGCCTGTGCGATCAGGATCTGTCGCTGGATCGAAGCCGTCCCGCAAGGCGTTTTCTAGAAGTTCGCGCGCGCGGTCAGGACTGACAGCTTCCGCAACTTGCTCGGATGTGTACCAGACAGGTGAAACTTGCTTAGTGAGGTTCATGGATGCTCGTTTCTGTTGTTATGACGACGTCAGGATTTTGACACAGCTTGTTGCGGTTCGCTCGCAGTGTTCCGCTGAGCTTCTGGATACTCACGCTTTGGTTCTGCGCGAAGCCGAGCGACCAGGTAGCCAAGTAGGCCGCCTGCGAAGGCCGGGATAATCCAACCGCCGCCTTGGGCGAACATCGGGATGAAAGCCAAGGCGTTGTCGATGCCGTCAACAAAAAGACCTGCGGATTTGATTCCATCGAACAGGCCGATCAGCCCCGCGCCCAAGATCGCGCCGATGTATACGGACTGGTATCCGGAAAAGAGCCGGTTGAGCATTACAAGGAGAATCAAGGTAATTGACAGCGGATACAGGAACATCAGCAGCGGAATAGCGGTTTCCAGAACGGTTTCCAGTCCGAAGTTGGTGAATAGCAACCCGGCCAGGCCGAATATATATACCCAGCGCCGGTAGCTAGCCCGTGGAGTGATGTTGCTGAAATATTCAGATACGGAAGACAGGCAAGCGATGTTCGTGGTGATGCCGGTCAAGAGAACAACGACGCCCATGGCGATGACCCCGCCGGTCCCCAGCAGATAACGTGAAGACTCGGCCAATACTGCGCCGCCGTTGTCGAAGCGGCCGATAGTGTCAACGCTGGTTGCGCCGATCCAAGCCATCGAAATATGCAATAAGGACAGGCCGATGACGGTGATCACGCCGGCTTTGATGAAGACCTTGGTGATAGCACGAGGCTCAGTAATCCCGATGGCTTTTATGGATTGGATGAAGACGCCACCGAATACGAGCGCTGCCAGTGCATCCATGGTGAAGTAGCCTTCGGTGAATCCTTTGAGGAATGTGCCGGAAAGATACGGTTCAATAGGATCTTGCGGGGCGCCCATCGGCGTGAGGAACGACTTGCCGATAATGATGAGCAGCAGCACGGAGAAAACGGGAGTAATCAATTTTCCCAGACGCGCCACCAGCTTTCCCATGTCGAGGGAGAGAAAGATCGTCAACGCGGTAAATGCGGCCGAGAAGGCAAGAAGCATCCAGCGGGCGCCGTCGTCAGATAAGTCAAGGTGCGGCTTGAGAGCGATCTCGTACACCACGGAACCTGTCCGGGGGATTACGTACAGAGGGCCGAGAGCCAAGAACAAGAGCGCGCAAAAGCCTCTGGAAAACCAGGGATGCACGCGGTCCGAAAGCGGCTCAACTCGACCGCCGGCCTTAGCCAAAACGATGATCGCCAGAAGAACCAGGCCGACACCAGTCAGGAGGAAGGCGCTCATGGGCACCAAGGAAGACTTGCCGGCTTGCTGCCCGACCAACGGCGCGAAGATGATGTTGCCGGCGCCTAGGAACATCGCAAATAGCGTCAGGCCGATAACAAGCATTTGAGGTGCTGAAATCTTTGTTTTCATTCGAGTCCTCGAGATTGTTGGGGATCGGGATATCCGATGTCCAAGACGCAACTGTAGCGTGCATCACTTCTATGTTATATATTACACAAAACGTGATTCGAGTCCAATGAAATTCAGCCGGGGCACCCATGGGCGCCCCGGCTGAATGGCGGGTTCGGACTTTCTAAGTAGCTTGAGGTTCGGGGCGGTCGGCCCAAATGCCGCGGCTGTGCGCGAGGTGGAGGGTCATTAGTTCGGCGGACAGATCGCCGTCACCTGCGGCAATGGCTGCCAAGATCTCCAAGTGCTCTTCGGCGGATTCCGTGAGGTCACCATGATCAGCCATCTTCTGCAGGCCCTGCATGCGAGCTTGGTCGCGTAGCTGCTCGACGGTCTGCACCAGGCGATGGTTTCCAAGGGTCTCCAAGAGCGCCTTGTGGAACTTGCGGTCGCTGTCCAGGAATCTGCGGACGTCGCCTTCGCGGGCTGCGAGAATGATGTCAGCAGCCAGCGTCTTGAATGGTTCCGGATCGGTGCCATGGAAATTTTCGGCGACTTCGCGCATTGCTGGAACTTCCAGCATGGTGCGTAGCTTGAAAATCTCGTCCAGATCTTGCTCGGTCAAGACCGGCACGCGGAACCCCTTGTTGCGGATGACTTCCACAATTCCCAGGTTTGCCAGATCCATGACAGCTTCGCGGACCGGGGTAATTGACACGCCTAGTTCGGCGGCAACTTTGACAACGCTCTCCACATTTCCCGGTTGAATTTGGCCCATGACAATCGAGGTGCGAATTGCGTTTCGGGCCTGTTCGCGCAGGCTGATCGCCCTCAAGGGAGTGTGGTTGCTCGTAGTCATACCTACTTGTTTACCACGTTCGAGCAAACCCTTATGGCAGTGTGCCCGACTGGCGGGAAGTGTGCCTGTATCCGCGGGCAGGATGCTTACTAAGGTGTAAGGTATAACACAATACTGATGGGTGCTGGAGTGATGATTTAACGATCTAGCCAGCAAGGAAACGTAGCGCAGGAGCAAGAATGAGCCTAGAACGAGCTGACGTCGCAGTTATTGGTGCCGGAATAATCGGCGCAGGAATTGCCAGCCGGCTGAGCCGAGACGGGCTGGATGTGGTGGTTATTGATCCCGCGCCGGGACGCGGTTCATCCTTGGGCAATGCAGGACTCATCGTCCCGAGCTATTCGACTCCGATGTCCACTCCAGGGAACTTGTGGGAGGGCATTAAAACTTTCGGCAGCCAGCATGCCCCGGTGACGTTTGCGAAGCCATTGGGGTTCGAATCATTGAAGTTCTTGGCAAGCTTTGCAATGAACTGCAGGCCGGGACGTGTCAAAAGGGATACAGCGAAGCTCCATGGCCTGGCGACACTGAGCCAGAAGCGATACCAGCAGCTGAGAGAAGACGGATTGGATCTCGGCATGCAAGAGCAAGGCTGGTTGTGGCTATCCACGGATGAGGGCAACGCCGAACGCCTGCATGCGGATGCCCAGCGCATGCGTGCGGCCGGTGCAACCTGCGATGTTGTGAATCGAGAGCAAATCGTTGATCTGCAGGCCGGGGTAGAAGATGGAGTTGCCAGCGGGATCTGGTTCTCCAACGAAGGTTTCCTGGATCCTGAAGAAGCCTCAAGACGTTGGTTGCAAGATGCCATTGACCATGGAGCCCAGGTCGTAGGCGCGAAGGTCATCGACCACGAAGCCACCGGATCCAACCTGCACACCTTGATCACGGACACCGGGAAGGTCTCGGCGCGACACGTTGTTTTGGCAACGGGAGCCTCCAGCCGTGAAACCGGCAAGGCCTTGGGAGTCGGTGTGCCAGTTGAGCCTGGATACGGCTGGTCGGTGACTCTGGAAGATCAGGACCGCTTGGTTAGTCGTGCCTTGATGGGGATGGAAGATCATGTGGTCATCAGTCCAATGCCTGGACGTGTGCGAATTACCGGCGGAATGCGTTTTGGCGGCATGAGCAATGCAGTGCCAGCGGATTCGGATATTTCAGCCCTGCGCCAGGGCGCGGAAGCATTGCTGCCGGAGCTTAGGCATTTGCCGGAACTTAGCCGTTGGCAGGGCGCTCGGCCGATGACTGCAAGCGGCGTGCCGATCATTGGGCAACGCAAATACGAGAACCTGACAGTAGCCGCGGGGCATGGACCCCTCGGCGTTACCCTGGCTCCGGTTACCGTCGACAAGGTTCATGAAATTGTCGAGCATTCCTTGGCGGCAAGCAGGGCCTAGCCAAGGTTGCGGCGAACAATGTTGTGCGGTGCCGAACCGGTGGATAGCAGCTGAACTTGCTGCGTCGCCATATCTGACACCAACCGCATGAATTCCGAGGTATCACCAGCCATATGCGGCGTAATGATGCAGTTCGGCGCGGTCCACAAGGGATGGCCCGTGGGCAACGGCTCGGGATCGGTCACATCCAAAGCCGCGCGCAGGCGTCCCGAGCGCAGCTCGTCGAGCAGATCTGCGGTGTTCACAATAGGGCCGCGGCCGACATTCACCAGCAGTGCGCCGTCGCGCATGCGCTGGAGGAATGCTGCATCAATAAGGTCTTGGGTCTGGGGTGTATGCGGCAGAGTGCAGATGACGACATCGGCTTCAGGCAGGAGCTCAGCTGCATCGCGCAGGGCGACGACATTGGTGCCATCATCCAGGATTCGCGGGGAACTGGCGACTCCGGTGATTCTGGCTGGTTTGAAAGCTTTGAGCCGTTCAATAGTGGCTGCGCCAACACCGCCCACTCCGAGCACCACGACATTGGAGCCGAAAAGCGAGGACGTCCACAAGCGAGGCCATTCCTGCTCTTTCTGCGAGGCCATGGCCGCAGGGAGCTCGCGCAATGCGGCCAGTACCAGGGCGAGGCAGTGCTCAGCGGTGGAGTCTTCCACCGCGCCGCGGGAATTCGACAAGACTGCTTCGCCGGGGAGATGCCCCAGCACCCACTCGTAGCCGAGGGATAGCAGATGCACGTGCTTGAGTCCCGGGATTCTGCTGACTCGCGAGCGATGCGCAGGATCCAGCGGCCGCTCGGTAACGAGCACATCAGCTGCTGGAGGCTCGCCATCATTGATATTCCACAAGACGGTTTCGACCCCGGGAATCTGCATGCTGTCGACCAAGCTCTGCCACGGAACTAATACACGCAAACCATGAGTCCAATCGTGAGATGAGATTTTGCCGGGGTTGCCCGGGCGTTGAATTCCACGGTACCAAGGCCCCCGCGAAAATGATCAGTTCCCGAAACCATTTTCCCCAGAGCTCAGCCCTGCGTCTAAACTGGCGATATGACTCAGAGCGTGAAGAAAACCCGGCAGGCCGGACTGGGAATGACTACAGGAGCAATGTTCATTGCCTGGACCTTGGGCCTTGTCGGAGTAATCATGCTGATTCTTGGAGGAGCGACTGCAGCGGCGCTGCTTATTCTCGCGGCAGCGATTCTGCAAGCAGGCGCAATGATCGCCGAAGCGATTTACCGTTCCAAGAGCTAGCGCACAGTAGCGCCGGCCGCGTATTGCTCTACCGGAGCAAGGATCAGCCTTCTGGACCCTGCTCAAGTTCTGCAACGAACCGTGCCAAGCGGGCAGTCCTCGTTTTCTCCGTTCGGGCAATCATCAGCTGATGCAGTATGTGATAGCGCGGTTGGGATTTCAAAGCAGCAAAGTTCTTGGCCGCCACGGTCGAGCGATCCAGCGCTTCTTGCAGATCCGGAGGGATCTGGGCGGTCGCCTGGCCTTGGTAAGCACGCTCCCACCGTCCATCTTCCTTGGCTTTCTCGATTTCCGCGAAGCCCCGTGGCCGCATGCGTCCTTGATCAATCAATTCCTGGGCGAATTCAGTGTTCTTCTGGGACCAGACAGAGTTCTTCCGGCGGGGAGTGTAGCGCTGGAGGAAAGTCGTCTCATCGCGTTTGCGGCGGATGGCATCGATCCATCCGCTGCAAAGCGCCTCGGGCAATGCTTGTGCGACAGCGAGCGAGGTGGGGGAAGTCGTTCCCTTCTTTGCCACTACCAGCCAAACGCCATCGCTGGTTTCTTCGTGCTCGTCGAGCCAAGCGCGCCAAGCGGTGACATCAGGAAGAATCAAAGCATCTTGTGGATCCATGGAATCTATCCTGCACCTCGTTGCCCATAGTTGCTAGAGCTTGGATTCACCGTCGGGACGATGCCTGCCATTGCTTGCCCGAAGGGCGGCGGGCCGTGGCTGGAGACCGTGGAGCAATTTCCTGCTCCGGAACATCATGAAATGACACGCCACGGATCATGGCGAAGAGCGCGGTCAGCTGTCGGCGGGCATCAATGCCGGCAGGCTACGTGGAGCTGGCCACCCCACGGCTGTGTGCCAGCGCGACGGCTTGGGCACGGGAGCTGACGCCCATCTTCTTGAAGAGATTGCGCACGTGGAATTTCACCGTGTTCTCGCTGATCCCCAGCGCCTGCGAAATGCCCCGGTTGCGCTGCCCCACCGCCAGGAGCTGCAGGACCTCGAATTCCCGGCCGCCCAGATTCCATTCTGCGATTTCCGCCACGGCCGACGGCGGGGCATCCAGCGGGAGCCGCACCGCGGCCTCCGTGCCCCATCCGCCCATGACCTCGATCTCGATCAGCCCGTTCAATGCCTCCACACGCCGCACGAGGCGGTCCAAGGCCGCCGCGGAGGGATCGATGCCGCCGCGTGCATCGTCGCGGACATTGATCAGCAAATTCTCGCCGTCGCAGTTCCACTGCACCCGGATCCGCTGGATGTCTTCCTGCTCCATCATCGCCAGGGCCAGGCCGCGCACGATGGCCCGGGCGGCATGGGCCACCTCGCCGGGCAGCGCCCTGCCGTTCTTGGGAGGCTCGACGAATTGCAGGTCCACGCCGCTCAAAGTGGTCAACGGGCGCAGGTCATCGCGCAAGCGGGTGAAAGCCGAAGCGACCGGTTCCTCCACGATGCTATTGGTGCGGTCATCCACGGTCTTGAGCCCAACCAGGGTCTTGGCCGCAAGGTCGATGGCGGCAACGCGCGCGGCCGCATCGTCCAATTGCGTGGAGCGCAAGGTCGCCAGCAGGATATCGAGGCTCGTCGCATACTGTTCCACCAGCTCGCCGGTGACCCGGACCCGCTCTGCCGAGACCGCGCGCGATTCGCGCAGATAGGACGGAGGGGCATCGGCCACCTTCTCGCGGATCCGGTTGGCGGCCAGAGTCCACAGGTATCCGATCAACTCGGGCTGGCCACCGGCGGGGCGGGGCTCGATGAGCACCAGCAGCGCATTGCTGGGCGGGTAGCGCAGGGCAAGAATCTCCCGCGGAGCACCGCCGATCTCGGCAAGCTCGCTCCAGCGGTTCTCACCGGGATGGGAACCGCGGATCCTATCTAGTTCCGCAATGCCCACCAGATCCGTGATGCGCTGGTCGCCGGCGAGCTTCCTGGGCCTATCGGTGCACTCCTCGGTGAAAATGGCCAGGGCCGCGCAACGGATTTCCGGAGCCAGGGCATCACGCAGGCGAACGGCGATCTGTGGCAGCGCAGCCGTGGCCAGCAGCGCGATCGATTCGAGCACCCCTGGTGCCGGTGCGGCAGCTTGCAGGCCAGGGGCGAAAGAGGAGTCCAGAATGCTCATGCAGGCCAGTGTATCGCAGCTCGGGGGACCAGGAACTATCCGAAAGGATAGGTTCAACTGCCTGTAAATGGCGTAGCGGCCACCCCTTTCTGGCCGGAGGATTGACTCATGCCCATCAAAGCCGATCCGGTCCGCCGGGAGGCGCTGTCGAAAGGAATGGCATGAACACCATGGCCTTACCCCTCACCGAAGCGATATCCCAGCAGGACGTGCTGGACACCATGGACCTGGTCCACTCGGAGATCGGGGCAACCGTGCGGGGCGTGAAGCCGCGGCAGGTCATCGAGCTCGCAGCGCAGCTGCGCGCTGCACCCAGGGTGTTCGTAGCCGGTGCCGGACGCAGCGGGCTGGCCTTGCGCATGGCGGCGATGCGCCTGATGCATCTGGGCCTGGCCGTGCACGTCGCCGGGGATGCCACCACGCCGGCCATTGCCGAGGGGGACCTGCTACTCGTGGCCTCCGGATCCGGAACCACCGCGGGCGTGGTCCAGGGCGTCCGCACCGCCCGGCGGGCCGGCGCCCGGATCGCGGCCATCACCACCGATCCATCCAGTCCCATCGGGTCGGCCGCCCACGTTCTCGTAGAAGTCCCGGCCGCCGGGAAAACGGACCACGGATCGTCCATCACCCGCCAATACTCCGGCAGCCTGTTCGAGCAGGCGCTGTTCCTGATCACTGAAATCGTGTTCCACACGCTCTGGAGCGCGGATGACGCCACCGCCCAGCAGCTGTGGCAGCGCCACGCGAATCTGGAGTAGACCGGAGCTTTTGGCGTCGATACCAACCCACCACCAATAACCCCTGAAAGGGAATATCATGAAAATCCAAGTTGCCATCGATCTGCTCAGCACCGCCGAAGCGCTGGAGTTGGCTGGAAAAGTCGCCCCGTATGTGGACATCATCGAGCTGGGCACCCCGCTGATCAAGGCCGAAGGGCTGTCGGTGATCACCGCCATCAAGCAGGCCCACCCGGACAAGACCGTCTTCGCGGATATGAAGACCATGGACGCCGGGGAACTGGAAGCGGACATCGCCTTCGCCGCTGGCGCGGATCTGGTCTCCATCCTCGGGGCCGCCGATAACTCCACGATCGCCGGCGCGGTCAAGGCCGCCACCGAGCGCGGCAAGGGCATCGTCGTGGATCTGATCGGCATCGCTGACAAGCCAGCCCGGGCCCGCGAAGTTGCTGCGCTGGGCGTCCAGTTCGTCGAATTCCATGCGGGCCTGGACGAGCAGGCGCAGCCAGGCTACGACCTGGATGTGCTGCTGAGCGCAGGCACTGCATCCCAGGTGCCGTTCTCGGTGGCTGGAGGCGTCAGCATCAGCACGATCGCCGACGTCCAGAAGTCCGGCGCGCAGGTAGCCGTGGCCGGCGGTGCCATTTACTCCGCCGCCGACCCGGCACAGGCAGCCAAGGAACTGCAGGCTGCGCTGGTCTAGACGCGGTTCCCCGTGGGGTCGTGAACCGGATCTGACGGAGTAGGGCCACCAGTGTGGGGTCGACGATGCTCATGGTGGTGAGGCCAGGCGCTGCAGGCTGCGGCCCTGGCTTCATTGCTGCTATGGATGACCTCGATTCTCGGGTGGCCTACGTTGAGCTTCTTCTCTCCTTAGCGGACTTTAGCGATGATCCGGTCTGATGTGTGTCTGCGTGCCATTGCTTCTGCGATTCCTCCTGTGTCCCTTGTCGGACACGAATATTCACATAGTCGCCAGACTACTTTTCAGGGACCACCCAATGTGGCTAGTTCATTGCGTGCATGGCAATCGTTTAGGCAGACCACGTTTGAACGGATTTGCATCCATTTGGCAGCCATATTTACTCCGATCTCGGGACCCTAAACGTCTCGGATGAGCGACATTGAGTACCAAAGCTGTGCCACCACGGGGCTGATAATTAGCCACGCTTGGATGCGCATACCCCCAATTCCATATTTCGCTTTCCTACTGGCGATAATTGGAAGTATGACTGTTCAGACTTTTGCCAATGTCTTCGATGACCTCTACTTTTCAGCGACGAGCCAGCGGGACAAAGGCTCAAGGTTCGAACGTCTGCTCAAACGGTATTTGCAGGTTGAGCCGAAGTACGCGGATCAGTTCACCAATGTCTGGTTGTGGCAGGAATGGCCTGACCGCAACGGGCTCGTTGATACTGGCATCGATCTGGTGGCCGAAGACAGGTACACCGGCGAGTTGGTGGCGATCCAGGCGAAGTTCTACGACCCGGCCCGCCCGCTGCCCAAGCAGTCGATCGATTCTTTCTTCACCGAGCTGGGCAAGGCCCCGTTCACCGGCGGCATGATTGTCTCCACGACGGATAACTGGTCCAAGCACGCCGAAGCTGCTCTGCTTAACCAGTCCAAGCCGATCCAGCGGATCCGGTTGAAGGACTTCGAAGAATCGACCATTGACTGGTCCCAGTTCAGCCTCGAAGAACCTGAAGTCCTGGTCCAGCTGTCGGGCAAGCAACCCCGCAAGTACCAGCAAGAAGCCATCGACGCGGTGACGAAGGGGTTCGAACTGCATGACCGGGGCAAGCTCATCATGGCTTGCGGCACGGGCAAGACGTTCACCTCGTTGAAGCTCGTCGAGGAACAGGTGCCGGTCGGTGGATCGGTGTTGTTCTTGGTTCCGTCGATTGCCCTGCTGCAGCAGACGCTCAATGAGTGGACGGCCCAGGCGGATGTACCGTTGCGGCCGTTCGCAGTCTGCTCCGATGCGTCGGTCGGTCGAGCTCAGAACGAGGATGTCGCGGTCCACGATTTGGGGTTCCCTGCATCGACGGACCCGGTGAAGCTGGTGAACCGGTACAAGATCTCCACCGGCCAGGAGACTTTGACGGTGGTGTTCTCCACGTACCAGTCGATCGATGTGATCCATCAGGCCCAAGAACTGGGGTTGCCGGAGTTTGATTTGATCGTGTGCGATGAAGCGCACCGCACTACGGGCATTTCACAGTCCGGTGCTGATGACTCGGCATTCGTACGGGTCCATAACACCGAGTACCTGAAGGCCGCTAAGCGGCTATATATGACGGCAACTCCGCGGATTTATGTGGAGGATTCAAAGAACAAGGCTGCCAAGGACGGAGTGGCAGTCTACTCCATGGATGACGAGGCCACCTATGGCCCGGAGTTCCACCACCTCGGGTTCGGCCGGGCCGTGGAAATGGGGCACCTGGCGGACTACAAGGTGCTGATCCTCGCCGTCGATGAGGAATCAGTGGCGACCAGTTTCCAAGACCTGCTGGCCGACGACGGGGACATGAACCTGGATGATGTGGCCCGGATCGTGGGCTGTTGGAACGGGCTGTCCAAACGCGGGGTGAACGGCGAACGCCTGTCGATCACCGACACCACCCCGATGCACCGTGCGGTCGCGTTCGCCCGGAACATCAAGGAATCCAAGGCGCTGGCCGACCAGTTCGAGAAGGTCGGCCGGGAACTTTTGGTGAACCGCTCCGAGGGCGCGTCGAAGCTGAAGCTGGAAGCCGAGCACGTGGATGGCACGTTCAATGTGCTGGCCCGCTCGCAGCGCTTGGACTGGCTGCAGAAGGATTCCGGAGAGGACGTATGCCGGATCCTGACCAATGCCAAATGCCTGTCCGAAGGCGTGGATGTGCCGTCGTTGGATGCGGTGCTGTTCCTGAATCCGCGCAACTCCCAGGTGGACGTGGTGCAGTCCGTGGGCCGGGTGATGCGCAAGTCCACCGCTACGAACAAGGAGTACGGGTACATCATCCTGCCCATCGCGGTGCCGGCCTCCCAGGACCCGACGACCGCGTTGAACGACAATAAGAAGTACAAGGTCGTGTGGGATGTGTTGCAGGCGCTGCGTGCCCATGATGACCGGTTCGAAGCGATGATCAACAAGATCGACTTGGACAAGAAAGCCAACAAGACCATAGACGTGATCGGCGTCGGCGGAGAGGGCACGGAGAATGGCCCGGAGGGGAAGAGCGATCCAGGGACTACCGAGGCGCTGTTCACCATGGCGAACGCGTCCGAGTGGGAGAACGCGATCTTCGCCCGCATGGTCAAGAAGGTCGGGGACCGCCGCTACTGGGAAGACTGGGCCAAGGACGTCAAGGACATTGCCGACCGCCAAGTCACCCGCATTAACACCATCCTGGACGGTGCCGACCCGCGGCCAGCTGAGGAATTCGCGGTGTTCCTCGACGGGCTGCGAGGAAACCTGAATGATGGAATCACCCGAGCCGATGCCGTGGACATGCTGGTGCAGCACCTGATCACCAAGCCGGTGTTCAACGCACTCTTCGAGGACTATGACTTCGCCGGGCACAACCCGGTCTCCAAGGTCATGGACTCCATGCTTGAGCTGCTGGACTCCTACAACTTGGATTCGGAAACCGCGCACCTGGAAGAGTTCTACCGTTCGGTGCGCGTGCGCGCCGAGGGCATCACCGATGCAGCAGGGAAGCAGAAGATCATCACCGAGCTCTATGAGCGGTTTTTCAAGCTCGCCTTCCCCCGGGTGGCGGAGTCCTTGGGGATTGTGTATACCCCGATGGAGGTGGTGGACTTCATTCTGCGCGCGGTCAACGACGCGCTGGTCGAGCATTTCGGTGCCTCGATCACCGACGAGGGCGTGCACGTGTTGGACCCGTTCACCGGCACCGGCACGTTCATCGTCAGGTTGCTGCAGTCCGGACTGCTCGACCCGGAAGATCTTCTGCGCAAGTACACGCAGGAGCTGCACGCGAACGAGATCCTGCTGATGGCCTACTACATCGCGGCGATCAACATCGAAGCGACCTTCCACGCCCTGCAGCAAGAGCACGCTGCCGCTTCTGGACAGGCACCAGCAGCGATCGACTATGAACCGTTCGACGGAATCGTGCTGACCGATACGTTCCAGATGACCGAGGACGGCGACGTGCTGGACACGAAGGTATTCACCAGCAACAGCGACCGCGTCACCGAGCAGAATGCCTTGGATATCCGGGTGATCATCGGCAACCCGCCCTACTCGGTGGGGCAGAGCAGCGGTAACGACAACAACGCAAACCAGAAGTACCCGACACTGGACGAGTCAATCCGGGCCACGTATGCGGCGCGGTCCACAGCGACGAACAAGAACTCTCTGTACGACTCCTACATCCGCGCCATCCGCTGGGCCTCCAACCGCATACTGACCTCAGAGAACGGTGGCGTGGTCTGCTATGTCTCCAACGGTGGTTACATCGATGGCAACACCGCCGACGGGCTACGCAAAACCCTTACCACCGAATTCCACGACATCTATGTCTATAACCTGCGGGGGAACGCGCGTTCGGCGGGGGAGATGCGCCGCAAGGAGAAAGACAATATCTTCGGTGAAGGCTCGAAGACAACCGTGGCAGTCCTTCTGCTGATTAAACGTCCTGGGACAGTAGCTGAGCCGGTGCTGCATTACAAGGACATCGGGGACTACCACGACCGGAAGCAGAAGCTCGAACTGGTCAACCACGCAACCCTGCACAACTTGGACTGGGAGACGATCACCCCGAACCCGGAGGGCGATTGGATCAACCAGCGCGACCCCAACTACGACACCTACCCACCCATCGCCGAAAAGGGGAACCCGAAAACGATCTTCGCCATCCAGTCTGGCGGGCTGAAGACCAACCGTGATGCTTGGGTTTACAACTCCTCGGAAACCACGCTGCAGGGGAATGTCGAACGTATGATCGGTTTCTACAACAGTGAAGTGGACCGCTATGCGGCCGAGGGCCAGGGCCGTGCGGTAGACGACGTGATCAATACCGACCCGAGGAACATTAGCTGGAACCGCGCCGACAAGACCCAGTTGGCCCGCGACAATAAATACGAGGTTGATCCCAGAAGTTACCGGGTCGGTCAGTATCGGCCCTTCCAGAAACAACACGTCTATTTCAACCGCCAAGCAAACGACATGGTTTACCGGCTTGGCGAGCTGTTTCCAAACGTGGACTCTGGCAATGTGGGGTTCTATCTGACATCCCCATCGACTCACTACCCAACCTTCGAAATCTTGGCTACTAATTCCCTACCTGACCTTCATACCCTCGATACTGGACAGTTCTTCGCGCGTTACTCCTACACCGAAGCGGCGTCTGGGACGCTCTTTGACGAGCCTGAGCAGCGGGACAACATCACAAACTGGGCTCTGGCAGAGTATCAGTCGGCCTACGGCGATCAGGTCACCAAGGACGACATTTTCCACTATGTCTACGGTCTGCTGCATTCCACGGAGTACAGGGAGCACTACGCAGCTGACCTGAAGAAGCAGCTGCCTCGTATCCCACAGGTCGCAGGAGTGGAACGGTTCACCAAGTTTGCACAGGCCGGACGGGGACTAGCTGACCTACACATCAACTATGAGGACCTCACCCCATATCCGCTGAGTGAGAGAGTCTTACCGGGGGCACCGGAGAACGAGTATGAGCGGTTCGCAGTGACCAAGATGAAGTACGGTGGCAAAGCCGGGGCTTGGGACAAGACCAAGATTCGTTACAACCCGTTCATCGACATCGAAGGCATCCCGCTGTCAGCTCAGGAGTACATGCTCGGATCCCGCTCGGGGCTGGACTGGATCTTGGAACGCTACCAGGTGAAAACAGATAAGGCATCGGGGATCGTCAATGATCCTAACGTCTGGTCCCGGGAGCAGGGACAGCCACGGTACATTATTGACCTCATCGGACGGATTGTGGCATTGAGTTTGGAAACCAACCGCATCGTTAAAGAACTGCCGAATTTGGAGATCGACTAAACTTCATCTGCAACATTTTGGAGAATGCTATTTCGGCCGAAAACGATCGCTTTTGGTGTCCGTATGAGGCACCTTCACCGGGCATTTTTGCGGGAGCTATATACAGGACACCCTCAAAGTACGTGCTTTCAAAGATCTTAGTCAGAGTGGGGTCCTCTCTGTAAGCGGGCTGTCTTGCGGGCGGACACTTACTACGCGAGGAGGTAGCGTAGGTGCCATGGGAATTTTCAGCATTTGGAAGGAACTTGGTTTCGAAGCCAATCCGTATAGCCAGACCACTTTGCGGGCCGACGCCTTAGGCGATCGATTGCTGGCTGGCAGAGACAAAGAAATTGAGCTCCTCATCAGAGAGCTTGGAGATTCCGGAGCCCACCCTTCAGTAGAAGGACCGATCGGTGCCGGGAAGACAAGCATGATCAATGTCGCCATCTACCGGATGCATCAGCTAAGCATTGAAGCCAATGCACAGGAGCTCTATCTACCTGCGGTGGGCGACTTCCAGCCCCTCGAGAGCGCGGCGCAGTTTGAACGTGATCTTTACTATGTCCTGGCACAGACACTTATCAAACACCAGGAGGATTTTGGAAGGGTCGGCCTGCCTACGCCTGATGTTCGGCTGATGGACCGATGGCTTAACGATTACCAGTACACGAGCAAGGGTGGCGGTGCTTCGACACCTCTTGGCGGTGCACAGGCGAATTGGGGTTCGGAGCCCAATCCCGTTGTAACCGAGTCAGGATTCCAGAGGAATGTTCGTCAGTTGTTGGATGAATGTTTCCCGGAAGAGAGCTCCGGCGGCATCGTCTGTGTGCTGGACAACCTCGAAATTCTTCAAACCGGAGGTAAGGCTAGAGAAACCCTAGACGAACTCCGAGACAAGGTATTCAATCTTCCCCAAGTACGGTGGGTGATTTCTGGATCACGAGGTATCGTCTCCCGAGCAAAAACCGAGAAATTGAGTGGCGTGATGCTCGATCCAATGATCCTCAAGCCCATCGGAGACACCGCAGCTGCTGATGCAATCACGCGCAGAATTCAAGAATATGGAACAGAATCTGCGGTCGCACCGGTTTCTCCGGACGCTTTCGACTTTCTTTATCAGACGTTCAATCGCAACCTGCGCGAGGCATTAGCGCGAGCTGGCGTCTTCTCTCGATGGTTTCATGACCACTACGTTGAGAACCTGGACGAAGCAATCCCAGACGTCCCAGACCGAGATGCTTTGGTGGAAAGCTGGCTGATGGACATAGCCGAGCTAGGTAATGAGAATGCTAAGTCTGTCCGTCCTCGCCATTGGACTTTCTTCGAGCAAATCTGCGCTAACGGAGGAAGAGCGGGTAGTAGTGAATTCGAAACCTATGGCTTCAACGCACCCAACCTGTCCACAGCGGTCACGGAGTTGGTGAATGCAAATCTCATGGTTCGGGAGTTGGATCCGGACAATGCTCAAAAGTCGATTAACTCAGTGACGCCTGCGGGATGGCTAGTCTACTTCTTTCGCAAAAACTTTCCGACACCCGAAGAAACCGACCCAGAGACTGAGGATGACGTCCTTGCCGATGGGAGCGGTGTCAATCAGCAGTAAATAAGCAGTATCCACGAGTGATCTCGTCCGTGGGTCGTGGTTCTCAGGAGCAGACTAGATCTGGTGAGATCCCTCTTGCACATTGATCCAATCTCTTTGCCTACGACCCATGGGACGAGGTCTGGTTCGAGGATAGTGTCCATGGAATTTTGCATTTGGTTTCGCTCGGTCATAGTCGGGTCCATCAACCGATTCTGTAGGTTCGCAGGAGTGATGACTGGCGTCCGCGCGTGTATGTGACCGAACGCATCGTGCGCAGACCTGATGAAAATCCGCTTTTAGGAACTGCGAACTGTCCAGATCACCGCTCTCCTTACGAGACACCACAAACGATCATTTATGGGACGCAGGATCAACTGCTCGCGCATTATCCGTCAGTGAGCGGCTTCGCAGTCTTTTCAGATTCCCGAAACCTGATTCCGGAACGGTATTTCCCACAATCCATGGTCAGTGGTTTACGGGATGCAGCTGACCTCAGATTTTTTGGCTGATTTTTAGATTTTTGAGTCGTGCCCGAAAGAGGTTGTGTCTCCAATGCTTCCGTCTTGCGGTCCACCGTGAATAGAGGATATTGACCGCGAGGAGAAACACGGCCATTCGGATGCCTCAAATGGCTGTTCACGGGAACCGGGCGAAGAACTGCCGGTGAGGCCTGTGTCATGGCGTAGCATGCCGGTGTTCCTTTAGGCTTGGCCGGGGCAATCCCATTTCGCTTTACCTCGGTGCGCGCGTCCTGCACTTCAGCAAAGACCGATCTCTCTTGGCTGGTCACGGTTCTTGTGGGGTTGCTGAGTAAATTTCTCCGGTCTTGACCTATACCTGTTACCCGGCAGTAAGGTCAGAGGCTATAGAACTATTGGACAACCCAGGAGTTCATGTTGAACACCCACCGCAAAGACATTCATCTGTCTCTCTCACCTGACCAGTACGATGACTTGACCAGCGCTTTGGAGACCCACCTTAACGGGTTACACCAGTTCGCCAAGGAGTCGGCTTTAGGTTTCGGTTTAGAGACCACTTATTGGTCTCACCGCGTTGCAGAAGTCCAAGGACTGCTCGAAGCTGTGCATCGTCTCGCGGCAGGAGAAAACCCCGACGCGGTGAATCAAGACCTGCAGCGCCTTTCCCCCGATTCACATGAGCATCCGCACTCGTAGCACGCACCACAGGCGTGCTCGATTAATGAAGCGAAAGCGGAGCCTGAACCTGTTCAGCTTTCGAAGCTGAACGAGGCTGATCAAACCGGTGATAGAGCGGCGCAATAAAAGACTTACTGGTAGAGAGCTACGGATTTAGCTGTGCGGCATGGCCGATGACTGGCCTTCAGCCGCAATGCTCCTTTCTCTGCCATCCGATAGTGTGCGGAAAGGGTCAGAGGCTCAAGCGCTGCCCGTAGCTTTTCGTGTCTGACGCTGGGTGGAATACCGGGATGGGCAGTGCCACTGCGCAGGAATCCCAATACTTTACTCGGAAAGTTACCGCGCCTTGATTCTCTGTGCGAGCAAAAAGCTCTGGGATGTGAGTTGTAGCTTCCTCCGGATCGACTGACTTCAATACGGGGTTCGGCGTGGAAACATAGAGGAATTTAAGTTCATCAGAGCCAGCGTCGAGCATGGCGACCAACGCGGATCGCCCGTGCATGGATACCATGCCCATGACGTCGTTGAGAAGTTCGGCAGGATCAGCCATGACCACTGGCATTCCCTGAGCCCAGCCGTGCGCGGCGAGGTGTGCGCGTCCTTCACGTGATCCGAGCAGATCGCTGACGCGTTCGGCAGTTTGCGTTCTTACGAGACGTCCTGGCATTGGTACTACCTCCACTGTGTTCTTGAGTCTTCCGAGTGATCCCCATCAGCTTGGAACAAGACACAACGCAGACTGGCTGCCTGTCGCTGCGGTTCTTAGTGTGTTGTTTCCACCCTAGGATGATCGGCGCAACAACGCTACCGATTCAGGTAAACGTTAATAAAAGTTCACGTCAACTCATCAATTGGCAGTTTTTAAGGAACCGCATTGCCTGTGGAAAGAAAATGTGAATTGACGGAAGAATGCCGAAAATGACTAGTCAGACAGGCAAAGGCTGGGGGGCCGCGCGTTGCTCAGAGCGCATATGAAGCGTCGAAATTGGGGATCGGTGAGGATTCTCAGAAATTTAAGAGGTTTGACTAGGGAATTGGCGCAAGGCTCAGCGATTATCAGATGACAGCTGGGCATCCGCCGCGTGGTTGTCGTTGCTGACGTAGAGGGGGATCTGGTGAAGCGCGGCGCTATGAGCCCAGAAATGGACGCGAAAGGGCATAAGCCTATTCTCGCTGTGCCTAATGCAGAGTTCCGCGAGCGTAGTTCCCGATGGCAGAGGAACAACTCTGGTGAAGAGGGGGCTGGGGATGGTGACATGCCACAGTTGCAAGGCGTCAGTTTGAGCGTTGGTGAGCGCCAGAAGCACAGCCCGTCCATGGACGGAAACAAACCCCATGACGTCTTCCACCAGCTCATCTCGGTGGGCAAAGACTACTGGCATGCCTTCCACCCATCCATACGCGGTGAGGTGCCTTTGAGTTATAGGGTAGTGCAGCAGCTCGTTGAGACGTTGGGTGGCGGGGGTATGTAGTTCGGGCGTGTTCATATCTTCCTCCATTGGGGGCAGCGTGCCCTAAGCTGACCGACCACGAGCTTTACTGAATTTTATTCAGGTACGTTCCCCGGTTTCGCCTCTGACGCTCGGTAATCTTTGTGGAGTGATCTTCTGAGAATACTCCTAACTTGGGAAAGAGGGTATTCAATCGGCGGAAGACTTTGGGCGTCTCATTGCCGGCAAACTTAAGGGGATGGCCCAGGCTCGATGACGTCGATCTCTATGAATGAACTAATTGGTGTGAAGCTTGTCCATTTTATTGATACGTCGGTAGAGGGTGGCTCGGGACATGCCCATGTCTTTGGCTACTTGGGTTGCTGGTTCGCCGGCCTGGATGAGTTTTGCCGCGGTACGGATCTGCGATTCGGTGAAGGTGGGCCGACGGCCGCCGAGATCGCCGCCGGTGGTGCGGCGTTTGGTGACGGAGTCGTTGATGCGTTTCCGTTTGATTTCCAGCTCCATCTGCGCGAGTGCGGCCATGACGGTGAAGACCATGGCACCCATTGGGGTTTTGGTGTCCACGTCACCGCCGCCTAAGTTCAGCACCCGTAAACCAATATTTCGCTCACGAAGTTCTACGGCTAATTCGAGCATTTTTTGGGTGGAGCGCCCAAGCCGGTCCAAGGTGGTGATCACGAGCGTGTCGTTCGGGTGCAGCGATTCGAGCGCCTTACCGAGTCCGGGCCGCTTCGCCAATGCGCCGGATAGGCCGTGGTCGATATAGAGGTCATCGCGCCGGACCCCAGCCGCAAGAAGATCCTGGATTTGCCGGTCGGCGTCTTGGGCTTTCGTTGATACGCGGGCGTATCCGATCAGTTTGGTCATCGGTCCTTCGAAAGTGTCTCGCAACTAATGGTGTTGACCTGATTTTACGTCATTGGTTGCGACACATGGTTGCGAGAATTTCGAACCGTTGAGTTTCCGCGAATTTTTCATCAGGGGAGTGGTAGGTGGTGAGACGTCTTGCAACCTATAGGATTCGAGACGAGTAGCTTTCGAGATACCAAGCTCCCTGGGAAGAAATGCGACTGGAGCGATTGGTTTCGGCTCGAATGCCCACATGCCCCACCCTGATGAGGGTGAGCCAATCATTTAATGGAATCAACCGTGCTGGGCAGATCCCAAAGACGTTGCCCTAACATCGCTTCGTCTGTTTCTTGGCAGCAGCTAAGACCCAAGCGTGAAACATTTCACCGAATTATCTCGCGAGGGCGTATATCTCGGGCTAGTCCGAACTCTGTGGATTCCCGGAGGGGAAGAGATCCCGGGGACCGCGATACATCAAGCGGATCCCTTGAGATTTAGGTATACGTTTGGCGCGAAGAATCCCGAGTCTCTCAGGGTTTATCTGGACATTGGCCTCGCCGAGGAGATCAAAGCCAGGTGTCCAGATTTGGACAGTGTTTGCGTCACGGACGGTGATCCGAAGCCATGCATTTGGTGTGGGAATATCTCCATGCCACCTAACATCTTCAATATCTTCATTGCTACGCGTCCACTGGTGGAAACGTGGGTGGCGGACGAGTAACACAAAATCCTCCCATGCCGCTCTAGATTCGGGGCTTGGCCACGTTGCGTTCGATGCGTACTCTGCTGCAAGGTCGTCAATCCACTGGCGCATTTCTGCTGTTGAGTCGAAGCTTCCCCCAGTGCTGAGGACTGCGTTTACAGCGGCAATTCGATGGTCAAATCCGGACCGGATGAGAACCGATGCCGACCGATTGAAAGTTCCGGTCTCGATTGCGGTGACCGCCGCACCATCTAACATCTCGGCGACAGCATTACCTTGGGCTATCTCAAAGACTCGGGCGGCCTCCATACCCCAGACCAATCGATAGGACAGGCCTGATTCGACGAAGCGTGCAATTGCGACATGATCCCCGGGGAGGTCCGCAAGGCTCAGTCCTTGGACCCAGTGACGAAGCACGTTGCTCCTGTCATCGACCGCGGCCTCAGGGGAAAATGTGTCCAGGCTGAAGATAGCATCAGAAATCGCGACGAGGCGATCGGATGCAGCAATATGATTACCAATAACGAGATCATCTTCGACTTGGTTCATCAGGTTGACCACATGCCCTGAGATCTCGGACAAACTGTTCCCGGCCTCGGCTCCCATACCAGCAAGATACCAGCCGCGACGTTGAGAAGGCGTGGATGTGCGCCATAAATGTCGGACCCGACCTGTCACCAATTGGCGTACCGCAGTGGCGACAGCGCTCTCTCGGCGATTTAGTTGGCGCTCCCATAGCGAGTCAACGAGAGCATGAGACAGTACCTGTGTGGCGGCGTCCGAGTCTGCGTCGTAAGCGTCGTCTCCAATAATGCTGAAAATGGAGATATCTAGCAAAGAGAGGTCGGATTTCCATTTGGTAGCGGCGGTCGCCTGCTCTGCATCCGACTCTTGATGCAGGACCGGAAGGGTCCAATCCGGCCCACCCGTCAGATAGTTCAGGAAGGACTCGATGGGGTCGGCACCGCGGGATTTATACATACGCCTGAGCAGCGAAATTCCGACCTGGATGAGTCCCGAGTCAAGAGCCTTGCCTCCTTCGCCTTGAGTTAACTGCAACCAGTCCCGTCGTAACTGCTCCCGCTGGTACCGCCGTGGCTCGAAAATCGGGTAAAGCACCAGCCCTTCGGTATCTACGAATGCGCGCCCTGCGCGACCGATCACGTTGGAGAAATCGGATCCCGTTATCCGCTCGCGGCCACGCTTAAGCCCATGGAACAGGACTACCGAGGCCGACAGATTGAGTCCTTGGGCGAGGGTCGGGGAGGCAATAGTGACCTTCAATTTGCCATCGTGGAGAAGCTTCTCCACTTCCCTGCGGAACGGTCCCGGAAGGGCTCCGTGGTGGATCGCAACGCCGAGCTCGAGGCATTTTAGGATCGGGTGATCGACACCGAACCATTCGGAACCCACAATGAGAGCCCTGCTCAGATCGACGCGATCGGGCAGGACAGAGGAGATGAATCCTTGTCTGTGTAAATTGATGATTGCACGCGCATAAGGCTCAACCGAGTTACGCTGCGGGCAAAATACGAGCACAGTTTGTTTCTCCTCGACTAAGCGCCACGCTGTAGCAATAACTAACTCCCGCTGGTCAGCGGGGAAAAGCCTTTTTCGCTTTCCCGACGGCCGGATTGCCTCGAGATATCGGGGAATAAATGGCTGGTCAGAACCTAAAGTAATTGTCAGCCGCGCGTGGTCACTTATCCATTCAACGAGTCCAAAGCGCTGCAGGGTCGGGCGCCAAGTCTCCTGATGCAAGCCCTGAGGATCTTCATTAGTGATCCAAGCAACGAAGTCCTCCAAATCTCTACCGGAAGGGAACACTGCGGATAGGCAGACGATTCGACGAGTTGAAGCGTCCGCGCGGCGTAACAGCCTTTGAATTTGGGCTTCATAACGCACTTCTCTCTCCGATGCACCAATCATGTGTCCCTCGTCGAGCACAACTAGTCCGACGTCGTCTAATACAGAGGGATCGGATCGAAGCGCGAAGTCAAGCTTTTCCGGGGTGGCAACGACTATTGCGCTCGAGCGCAACGTATCGTCGTCTACGTCGCTGATTCCCGCGCTACCGTATAGCGACGACACTCGTACTCCGAGGGGGCCGAACGTTCTTGCCAGGATCTGCTCGGTCTGGGCCGAGAGCGCCCGAAGCGGGGTGACGTAGACGATGCGCTGTTCTTGCGCTAAGCACGCCAGTATTGCTAATTCGGCAATGCGCGTCTTACCAGAGCTTGTAGGAAGGGAGACGACTAGATCGCGTGCTTCGGAAAAAATCCGGTTCACAATGTGGAGCTGCGACGGCCATAAGTCTATCTCGGATCGTCCTCTTGCAAGGAGATTTTCGATGTAGGTGCGACGCAGGTAACGCCATCGGGATGCTTTGTCCTCGGCACCGACTGGCGGTGCGACCGGAACATTCGAGCTGATGCTGGTATTGAACAAGTCAGCAAGCATCAGATGGGTGAGCCGGTAAACCCACCAAGGCCCGGAAGCGCTCACGTCCATTGAAGCACGTTCCCCTAGAACCATATTCTCCAGCGAGATAGCTAGAAGCTCGCGGTCGCCGACCTCAATTGCAAACAGGCCTGTGGACACGGACGAAAGATAGTTCTCGCTGAGCAACAGCGCGATGGGCCCAAGTGGATCATCTTCAGGAGTACCCTCCCCGGAGAGAGAAGCCAGGAGGGCACCATCCGAAACTTCTGCAGAAGAGCGCATTAGCCGCGTTCGTTCCTCGATAGCATCGAGATTGCGCATTATCAGATCAGCCAGGGTTAACTCCATTGGCGTCATCTGGCCGGATTCGCGACACCCTTCCATCAGCGAGAAGGCACGTGCGGCGTAACCACCGAGATGGCTGGCTGCTCCCGCAATGAGTCGATGGAACATCATATCGGGAGCGTTCACGATGTTGCGAGTGGCTGCTTCTAAGGCGTATGAGCTTTGAATAAACGACAGCCGGGCAACCTCGGCTTGACTGGTTGCTTCATCACTGTCGTCTACTTCAATCTGGTCAAGTAGGTTCAGTCCGTCGGCGAGGAGCGCATAACCATAGTTCAAGAGGTCGGCGTCAAGGAAGGGACTAAACTCCGGTGAGCCGGCAGGAAGTACACCGTCCCGACGAATCATCGACTGGGTTTGCCCGCGAGCCAGTAGGCGTCCACGGAAGCTCGAATCCATGGCGGCTCCGAGATTATGCAAAAGAGTCTGCGCGTCACGAGTCATTGCCGACTACCCCGTCATAGGAATCGCTGATGAACTTCTGGTGATGCTGGACCTGCAGCCTGATAGTCAATTGAGGGATGGCGCCAGGGTACGCCTGGAGATCTGCGCTGATGTGTGTGCTTGGGTCGTTGCTCGTCAGTAAAAACATCAAATGACTTACTTGGTCCGGCCTCAAACCCTTGGTCAACTGCACATGGAGTATCGCTTCTCCAACCTGACTATCAGATGACTTTAGGAGCCGGTGAGCAAATTGGGACAACGACTGAGGAGACGGCATTTCGTCGTGGCGGGAGAGCCCCTCTCTGGCCTGCGTGATTACTGCTTTGCCGATGCTAACACCACTTTTGGCTTCCCCTTTGACCAAATGCAATTTTGATCCGCCACGAACAGTTGCGGCGAGCACGTCGTCACCCCTCATTGCCCACTCCTGGTGGTCGCGGTCGATAAGCCGGCTAGGTCCAACGACGTAACCAAGCTCATCAGCTAGATAGGCCGTCGCCAAAATCTCACCCATATCACCGGATCGGGCGCTCTTTTTTGTTGGCAACCGATCGCGGAGAAACGTTGCCAACCCAGGCTTTCCATACCGTTCGGCAATCAATGTAAGAGCTGTCGTATCAGCGTAGGCGTCGGGAAGCTTGGAAACTAGGAGCTCAATTCCTATAGCATCGTCCTGAGAGTCGATGTTTCCGACCTCTTTGGCAACTGCTTGATCGGCGATCTTAGTCCGTGCGCGGATTGAGCACCAACCCTCGAACATATTCACGACGTTTACCCCCATAACCGTGCAGGCTGGAAACCCACATTCAACAGAATTTTCAATGAAAAATGCCCTGTCTCAGGCAAAGTGATCTGCTGTGCTCACCTAACCCATAGATTTCCTAATTCTCTCCCAGAACCGGCAACCGTGTCTCGTTCCGGAGGCGTGTCAGCGAAGCAACTCTCACACCGGCCATCCAAGGAAGGGCGTAATCCGGATGCCCCTCGCGCAGCAGGTCTCCCGAGTAAGGTGTTGCATTCTTATTCAGTATTATTTCACTCGGATGGTGTGCCTCTTATCCTTTCGTCAATTCCCTATTTTTACAAATGTTTGCGGCACATTAGACGTCTCGGAACTGATGAGTTGCAAGAAATACGAATCAAAAAACTGAGGAATCAGTCAAAAATTCTGGAGGTTTGAAGTCGGTGTCCCCGATCTCCACCTACCGAGGTAGTGCTCGGAATCCTGCCTGTCGGTAATGTCATCTACTCTATGTTGGAGCGTCACCAAGAGCTCATTTGATAAGTTTGGGTTCTACCCATCGGAGAACTTACATATTGCCGAATAGCGCTTCCGGGTACTTCTGTTCTTGCAAGAAGGTACTGCTGTTCTGCCTAGATGGTACGGGTGGTCACCGAGCGTTGATTTTCTAGTCATGGATATTCCCCGATGTGAACCACACAAGGTTCCACGGAGTATCCCTGACCCAAGGAGAATCCTTGAAAATGGATTATCGGCGCATCATGCAGATGCTCTTCGATGGATACACGTACACGGAAATCACGGCCGCGATGAACTGTTCTCGAAGAGATATTTCAGCAGCCAAGAAAGCCATCGATACCCACCAGATCACCGCACAGAACCTCGCTGGGATCACCCACGCCAGATTGGTGGAGATCTTCCCGGACCGGCGCAAAGTGATCAGCTCGAACTATTCGGAGCCGGACTTCGCCCTGGCTGCCGAGCAGCTGCAGCGCAATCGGTTCTTCACGCTGCAGCAAGCCTGGGTGAAATACACGGATCTGGATGATGGGCTGAAGAAATACGGCTATTCCCAGTTCTGTTCGAAGTTCCACCAGCACGCGCTGACGCATGATTTGGTGGCGACGCTGCAGCATGAGCCGGGCAAGGCCATGTTCGTTGACTGGGCTGGTCCAACCTTGACGGTGGTTGACGCGGTGACTGGCGAGCAGTTCAAGCGTTCTTCTTCGTCGCCTCGTTGCCCTTCTCGTCCATGGTGTTCGCCAAGGCGTTTACGAGCATGAGGCAAGATGCATGGAATCAAGCCCATGCTGACGCGTTGGAGTTCTTCGGCGGCGTTCCGCAAATGATCGTTCCAGATAATGCGAAGACTGCCACCCACTTCCGGCAGGACCGACGCACCGGTGCCAAGGGCGGTGCCCGCGAAGTGGTGGTCACCAAGTCCTACGCTGCGTTGGCTGATCACTATGGGACAGCGATCGTGCCGGCACGGCCGGGCAAGCCCCGCGACAAGGCCCATGTTGAGCGGATGGTGCAGGTCATCGAAACAATGGTCCTGGGGTATCTGGCCGATGCGGACTTCGAGAGCTTCGAGCAGCTCAACGAGGCAGTGCAAGACAGGCTGGAACATGTGAATTCCAAAGTGCACCGCACCAATGGGATCAGCCGGGCCGAGCTGTTTGCCAGTTCAGAGAAATCCTTGCTCAGACCCTTGCCACCGCACCGGTTCGAGCAGGTTGAATACAAGCAGTTGAAGGTGGGCCCGAATTATCACGTGCATTGCGATTACCAGTATTACTCGGTTCCGTATCAGCTGGTCGGGCGCACGTTGAGCACGCAGCTGACGCAAACCAAGGTGACGTTGATCGACGGGACGCTCGTGGTGGCCGAGCATCCGCGCCTGGGCGGACGGCGAGGCCAGCATTCCACGCTGGAAGCCCACGTTCCGCCGCAGCATAAGGATGTTTCCGGTCTTTGGAGCCGGGAGTGGTTCATCGCTCATGCCCAGTCTTTCGGCCCTGCAACCGTGGATGTCATCACGGCCGTGTTGGATCGTGCCGTTGTTGAAGCGCAAGCATTTGTCGAGTGCCGCAATATCGTCAAGGGGTTGGGGGTCAAGCACCGTAGCTTGCTGGAGCCAGCCTGTGAGTATCTGTTGGAGCGCGGTGGATATTCCTCATACAGCGGGCTGAAGCGGATCATCGCAACGATGGCCCAAGAAGAAAAGCAGCGGGGGACTGCGGGTCCGGTTCCGGAAGCCGCCAAGGACTTGTCCGCGGAATCTGAGCGACTGCGTGAATTCGTCAGGGCGCCTGGCTATTACTCGATGGGCGGTGGCCAGTAATGCTCAGCGACGCAGACCAGAAGAAGATCAAGGACTTGCGGCTGACGGCCTTCGCGCAGAAGTTCTTCGAGCTGACCGGCGAACAAGCCAACGAGCGGCTGACCCCGGAAGAAGTGTTCATGCAGGCTGTTGAGCATGCGGTCGATACACGTCGAGGCCGGCGGATCGACAAGTTGATTTCACAGGCCGGATTCCCGTTGCCGACCGCATCGATTGCCCAGATCCATTATCTTCCCGGCAGGAAGATTGATGAGGCCAGGATGCGCCGGTACCTGAGCCATGAATGGCGGGCTGATCCGAAGAACCTGTTGATCATTTCACCAACGGGCGGCGGCAAGACGTACTTGGCGTGCGCGATAGGGGTGGCTGCCTGCCATACCGAGCACACGGTGTTTTATCGTCGGATGGACGATTTGGTCAGGGACTTCCGGCTTGCGCGGGAAGATGCCCGTGATTACCAACGGCTGCTGATCAAGCTGCGTACTGTTGACGTGTTGATCATTGACGATTTCATGACTGTGGGTATTGACCAGCAAGGGGCCAGTGAACTGTTTGCGGTGCTTTCTGACCGTGAGTACACGTTGCCGACGATTATCGCTTCGCAGACTGATCCGGAGTATTGGGTTTCGGTAATCCCGGACAGGATTGCCGGGGATTCAATAGTGAATCGGTTGGCCACGAATACCAGGTGGTTGCCTCTTGGAGCGTTGGACATGCGTAAGCAACTTGGAGATCAGGCCCGAAAATCCAAGGACTTCTGGGAATAGGTTTCGAAGCCCTGAATACTCCTAGGTCCTTGATGATCCTCGGGGCCTGATGGCTCAATCATATCGTTCTGGGTCCGACACGCGCCGGGCTCAGAACGATGCCAATGCCGATGTAGCGGTACCAACAAGCCGGAATTGCGGTACCCGGTAGGTGGAATCGAGCCGTACCAAGTCGCCGGAACGGGCGTACCATTTCGCCCAATTCGGCACATATTGGCCTATATAGAAAGAGCGATACTTGGACAACAATTCTTCACCTTTATTTAGTGATGAACGAGCTCTGCTCCTCGCCCAGATTCGAGAAATCTATGGACGAATTGCGTATGTACACAAGACCCATGAGAAGCAGGCGGATATCTGCTCGAACCTTGATCGGCGACAGCGAGGAGTAAAAGTTGTTTTAACAGCCGTAAGCTCTGGTGCGTTCCTCGTATCTCTTAGCGGGTTGCTGCTTGAGGAGCAATGGGCGGCTCTTGCGACTTCGTTTATCGCTGTTTTGGTGACTGCATCAAGCATTGGGGACAAGACGTTTAAGCACGGTGAAGAAATGCAGCAGCACCGCGATACTGCCGCGAAGCTTTGGAGCTTACGTGAATCCTATTTGTCGCTGATCGTAGATCTAAAGGGATCACTGTCCAGCGTTGATGAAATACGCAGAAGGCGGGAGAGCCTTCAAGAAATGACGGAGAAGGTCCTTGCTGATGCGCCACGAACTACTCCTAAAGCGTATTCGAAGGCACAAGAAGGACTAAAGCTCAAAGAAGACCTGACGTTCGCGGAACGTGAGATAGACCTACTTCTCCCTGTGCAGCTTCGAAATGGAAAAGAGACCGGCTTTGAATCAGACAAGTGAAATTTTCGAGGGGCTAATCTCCAATCTCAAAGTGGACAACAACGAAACGATTGTGGTCCGTCGTGATGAGGTAACTAAGAAGCTCAACAAAGAGTTCCGCGGATTGGAAGGCTCGACATCTAACAGACTCATGGCAGGTTCTTACGGACGCTCAACTGCTATTAAAGGGATTTCTGACCTTGATCTGCTCTACATCCTTCCTGCCTCGATTCGTCCTACATATGAGAAGGAAGGAGGATCTTCAAAAGTCTTAGCGCGCACGCGGAAATCCATCCAAGACAGGTACCCGACGACGACTGTGAAGGTCGACAGACTTGTGGTCGTGGTCGAATTCGCTAGTTTCATGTTCGAAGTTCAACCTGTATTCGAGAATGCCGATAGATCGTTCTCCTATCCAGATACGTATAGCGATTCATGGAGAGTTACGAAACCTCGGGAAGAGATCGAGTCGATCAGCGTGGATGACATATTGGCTAATGGCAATCTACGGCGCCTCTGCAAATTAGCTCGCTCATGGAAGAACAGACACGGGGTCGGGATTGGAGGTCTGCTAATTGACACTTTGGCGTACAACTTCATGCAAAAGTATCCAGATTACCGGAAAGTAGGATACATAACGTATGACCAGATGGTCCGAGATTTCTTCCTGTATTTATCTGAAGAAGAAGACCATGAATTTTATGCCGCTCCCGGCAGTCGCCAGCGAGTTAGAGTCAAGAAAAAGTTTCAGCGTAAGGCAAAAAGAGCTTACGAGCTTTGCAACGAAGCAATCGCTGCAAATGGTCAAAAAAATGCATATAAAAAATGGCGCTCCGTCTTTGGAATTTCAGTACCCAACGTATCGGGAGTTGAAGAATCACTCTTGGCAAGTGCATTCAACAACACCGAAGAGTTCATAGAAGATAAATACAGAGTAGATGTCCGCTATAACGTGTCCATCGACTGCACCGTTACTCAGGATGGATTTCGGCCATTGTCACTGAGGAGTATTCTCGCCTCGGTTAGGAGTCTCTCGCCGAACAAACAGCTGGACTTTAAGATTGTGGAATCCGACGTACCCGAGCCATACGACGTCCGGTGGAAGGTGCTTAATCGAGGACCCATAGCCGAAAGGAAGAATTTAGCACGAGGTCAAATAATTCTTCCAAATCGAGGCTATGAACGTCATGAAGTCACCAGTTTCAGAGGAGACCATCACGTTGAGTGCTTCATTCTCAAGAACGATGTAGTCGTGGCCAGGGACGAAATCTTAGTTCCCATCTATTCAGAATGATGTGAGTGCTTCCCGAAGCATAATTTGAAGTCTTTTTGACTGCTGACGTTGGAATGAACATCACTCATATGATTTAAATTCGCCACGTTGATTTGAGCGTCAGAATAGATTTTCGGTGAAGCACGGACCTTCGCAATGCTTTTGTTCGCTAATTTTCCATTTTGCCCGCTCTGGAGACCGTAGAAATTTTCCTTAGAGCTCGATAGAGGGTGCTGCGGCTGACTCCCAGTACTTCGCCGATTTGCGCCACCGTCATGTCCTTCTGCTCATAGAGTCTTTTGGCGGTACGCAGTTTGTCGGGGGAGAGAGAAGTTGGCCGTCCTCCGGTGCGCCCGCGGGCTCGTGCTGCTTGTAGGCCGGCGTTGGTGCGTTCGCGGATGAGGTCTCGTTCGAACTCGGCGAGGGAAGCGAAAATGTTGAACACGAGCCGGCCGCCCGAGGAGCTGGTGTCGATATTCTCCTGCAGGGACTTGAATTCGATACCTTGTTGCTGCAGCGCATCCATGTGGTTAATCAGGTGACGGATGGAGCGGCCAAGCCGGTCGAGGCGCCAGACTACCAGAGTGTCGCCGGGGCGGATCTGGTCCAGGAGGTTATCGAGCTCGGGGCGTGACTCGAGCGCGCCGGATGCGGTGTCGGTGAAGATCCGATAGCACCCTGCTGCACTGAGTGCATCGAGTTGAAGTTGTGCGTCTTGATCCGTAGTGGAGACTCTGGCGTATCCGAGTAGGTGTCCCATGACTCTAAATGTATCAATACTCGTGAAATGTCAGATGTTTCGACGCATAGTTTGTGACACTGTGTTTTGCGACGAAAAGACCCGTAAAATCTGTTGAATTTTCAACTGTTAGGAAAATTCTGAAAAGTCACGCGTCGAGTGTGTCAGAAACGACCGTTTTTGGTGTCCCGAATGAGGAACCTCTAAGGGCCATGTCTCAATTCTTGCGAGGTAAGCTCACACTATGTCCGAGACTGACCTCTTGTTGGAATTGAATCCCACTCCTGGCACCGTCGTGAAGCTCGTCAAGAAATTGGTCGACGAGCCTTGGCCACGGTCTGATCAAGAACGCGAAAATCTATTCGCGCGTGTTGGATTCATATCAGGGGGCCGGTACGAGCTAGAGAACGAAGAATCACCCCACCAGATGAATGAGCTGGATATATGTGTCGGCGGACAAGTGCTTGGTTCATGGGACACGTATAACCGTAAGTTCCTAGGTGTAACAATCCACCTCTACAGCACTCAAGAATCCGGTGCACCAGCAGTTCAAAACGGATTCAACGAACTACGTATCCAACTCACCGATCTCTTTGGAAAACCAGAACATCCGTGGGACAACGAAGAGACGCCACCCTGGATTTGGGAGGCCAACGGCCGGACGATCATTACACACTTCTTCAACCGTCGGGACAGCACTGTGATGTTGAGCGTAGAAGGTACAGCTCTGGCTGCCGTTGCAGAAGCTGATGCAACTTCCGGCTGAGCAATTGTCGTTTTCCAAAGCCGTCTCCACTGAGATCCGATGACCGCCAGCTGAACCCTAACTGGGATCGCGTTAGCAGGCCTCTACCACCAGCGCGCACGTACCTATTTATTCCACAGTCTCATGAACCGGTTGCGTAGTCGATCAAGCCATATTGCGGCCTCAGGTTCCTGCCGACGCCACCTGGATCGCGCGATGAACCTTTCCGCGTCTATTAGCGCGGTATCGTACTGGACACGGTTGAATACCAATAGCTGAGGGAAGAGTGATTCTGGATCGTTAGCATCGGGCTCGTCGTCGTTTTCATCGTCATCTCCGGCCCAGTGAGGTCGTCTCCAGGTGACTGTGTCGGCTGTCATCTCGACCTCGACCGCAAGATTGCCGCAATCCATATCGCCGCACGCCCTGCAGACTGTGATTTCTAGTTCTTCTCCCGAAAGCCTCTCATCGCGGTCGCCGTACGCCCCGCGATAATCAGTCAACCATTGGTGTACTGCTGCGCGCGAGAAACGGCGTGCAAACGGAGAAACCCCCCAATGTCGTTGAATATCGACTATATCGATGACCGCGGTCCCGTCGATGACAAGGTCCACGGCTTGATCAGCGGAGTTCCATCGCGCCATGATCGATGATACGGGGATGCGTGGCGTGTCCATTTCGCCAGTATGGCACAGTCCGAATCATGTTAATCGCTGAAGCGCGCCCCGCGCTTTATTCGAACCTACAAGCTTTTTCTTTCGCACCTGCAACAGTCACACCGTCCCGTAGGGGTCTGTCCGGCATGGCGTTTTGGACAGTTCTTTAGGGGGTGTTTTTATGCGAACACCCACTCTGACTATGACTGTCAGATTCCGAAGTTGGCTGCACATGAGCCGTTGAAATTCCGGGCTTGTGCAGTCGACTATGGACATAAAAATTTCAGAAGTCGACTGCACGGAGTCGGTTTTTGATCAATAGTCCTCTGCACTATCCTGCACAGAGGGAATGTGCGGCCCTAACTGGCTGTTTCACCCGCGCGTTTAATAGCGCGGTAAACAGTGGATCTAGCCACTGAGAAGAGTTCGGCAAGTTCTGCCGTCGTATGGGTCCCCGCGTGGTGAAGCGCGACTAAGTGGGTTTCTTGTTTCTTGGAGAGTTTGGGCTGTTTGCCGCGCAGTTTGCCCTTTGCTTTGGCAACGGCCATGCCCTCGCGGGTACGCGCCCTGATTAGATCTGCCTCAAATTCGGCAACCATGGCTAAGACATTGAAGAGTAACTTGCCTACAGGGTCGGTGGGGTCATGGATAGATCCGCCGATGCTGAGCTTCACCTCACGGCGGGTGAGTTCGTCAACGATGTCTTTTGCGTCGCGTAATGAGCGTGCCAGCCGGTCTAGTTTAGTGACCACCAGCGTATCCCCATTGCGGCAGGCGGCCAATGCTTCGCTGAGTCCTGGCCGTGCTCTATTGGTGCCGGTGAATATCTTCTCAGGAGGCACGCCCGAGGCCATGAGCGCGTTCTTTTGAGCTGTGAGGTCTTGGTCGTTAGTGGATACGCGCGCGTATCCGATCAGGAGTCCGGTCATGATTTGGAGTGTACCGTTTAGGGCCCCTTCACCGGGCATTTTATCGGGCGGGGTATACGGGAATCTAGCAATCGCTGAAACTCGCCAAATTTATTAGTGTCCGAAGTCGTCTGTAGTTGTACCGGTGAACGACCGTCATACGGGATAGACGTGACCAGCTCCCAAAATTACCTCACTCATCCCTCTCAGAGCGGTCGTATCCTTGTAATTCAATTCGTAACGACATCTGTAGACTCATCTCATGGGAGAGCCTATGAAACACTATGTGTCCTGCGGATTGCTCGTACGCTCGGGGAGGGTATTTCTTGTGCACCGCTCCCCTTCAAAGGCCAAATATCCGGATGTCTGGGATCTTCCAGGAGGCCATGTTGAAGAGTCCGCGAACGGTCGACAAGCGATTGTGCGTGAACTTCGCGAAGAGTTAAACGTAGAAATAGTCCCGCCAAACACGGAAGACCTACTTGCCACTCGTCAGGAAGAAAATCTCTTCCTAGAAATTTGGCGGGTCTCTGAATGGGACGGCGAGATCATCAACGCTGCACCCGAGGAACATGACGATTTCGGGTGGTTCACCTTGGATGAGGCAATCAGTTTGGATCTGGCCAACGACGAGTATCAAGCTCTTTTCAAACAGGTGCTCGCCTGATTTCTGCCCCGAAGAGGGTTCCCCTTGCGGTCGTTTCTCTAGGGGACTGGCTTACGGGACCGTCGGTGAGACGGGGGATCGGAAGGAGCGATCTTCCGCATAGAGACAAGCTCCTTTGACGTAAAGCTCCTTTGTCAGTAAAGTATGTTTTACAGTAGTGGCTCCGTCAGGGCCTTGTTTTAGAGAGGGTGGATGAAATGAACGCCAACGAGGTTTCACAGACCCGCTGGGGGAAAGCGCGCTTTGGCGGCAGCTCTGCAGCCTTAATAGGTGTCTCGCTTGGGATAGGCATCTTTGTCTCAGCAAGCCTAGGCTGGGGCTTCTCGTTGCTCGGTAACGCGGAGCGCCCGGTGCTCGTTTTTGCCCTTATGGCCATTGGTACCCTGCCAGCAAGTGCAGCGCTCGGATGGGTACTCCTTATTGACCGATCAACACTTTCTGGTGTAGTCAAAAGGCCAGACGACTCCATCGAATCCGCTTGGTATGAAAAAGCTGCAAGTGGCGCTTTCGGAGACATTCTCCTTGTTGGCGGGCTCGGCGCTGCAGTGTTCGCGTTCATGAAGATCGAAGCTCCTGTTAGTTGGTGCCTCTCCGCCATGGTCCTTTTCGCCATGCTCGACATCGCAGCACGTTACCTCTGGCAGAAGAAGTCGGCTTCATAGTGCAGAACACACTCCCTCAGCGCCGTAAAGATTTGGGATGGT
This sequence comes from Glutamicibacter sp. AGC84, assembly GCF_053543575.1. Lineage (NCBI taxonomy): Bacteria > Bacillati > Actinomycetota > Actinomycetes > Micrococcales > Micrococcaceae > Glutamicibacter > Glutamicibacter sp. AGC84. The sequence continues at coordinate 42,534 of NZ_JBLVOC010000001.1, read as the reverse complement.
CTCAACAGCGCCTGGCCGACGAACTCGGGGTGTCCCGTCAAACCATCATTTCTATTGAAAAAGGGCACTACGATCCTTCATTGCCGGTTGCTTTCAGAATCGCAGCTGCCTTTCAATGCAGCATTGAGGATCTATTTACGCCTAGCACGTAAACCAATCAGCAACAAGGCATTGTCCCGCAGTGGGTTCCCTTGCGGACGCGCAATTAGTCCGTAGACGGACCGTCTTGCGGAATGGTCGTCATTTGCTCAGTCGCAAATAAAGTAGTGCGCGACCTCGTTTAGGACGACGAAAGCTCCCGTTACTTCATGCAACTCGAAACTCATGGGGCGAGCCGATGGCAAGGCTGGGATACTGATCCAATGGACCACTACACGCGACGGATACCAGGTAGCCCACTTAGTCCGCACGAGCGCATCTTGCTGCAGCGCTTGTGCTCAGGAGACTGGCCTGGAGCAAAACAAGCACGCCAACAGGCGGTTCATGCGCATTGGGGCGGACTCCAGTTCGATGATTGCGAGGATTTCCTTATTGAAATTTCCGAAGGTCTGAATCTGGAGAAGATTCCCCCGCATCCAGGTGGGCCATTTGCGAGCCTCGAGGTTTACGAAGATGAAGTTCTCCTGGGGCATCTGGATCTCTGGGCGCCAGACGGGGTCCTTCACTCGGTGGACTACATGACCTTCGACGCTCCAGATAGGCTGCTTCCCGCCGTCGAACAGCTCGGTTCGGTACCTTTTGCATCCTGGCTCGACGCAGACGCTACCGACGAGTGATCGTGGGAATACGCCATCACGAGGCTACAATCTAGGTTGCTCTACTAACGAAGACGCCTTAGCGATCGTCTTAAACTTTTCAAGAGAATGACAGATCAATATTTGGCATTATTTAGTGTCCCGCAGAGGGTTCCTCTTGCGGTATACCGCAAACGATCGTTTTTTGTGACTGTTAGCTTGATTTGACGGTTTTCTCCCAGCTAATAATGGCGGTTCAACTGATTCCGATAACGAGGGGAACCGCCACCACCGAGGCCGTGCACGGGCCGTGATATTCTCACTGCAACGTATCGATGCAAGGTGAGGTGCGGGCGGTCAGCCAGGGTCCCGCCGTCCACAGGTGGTCAGGGGGCTAGATTACGAACCCGACGACGATTCTTCGACGCCCTGTGGGGCGTCTTTTTCATTGGAACCTGAATCGGTCTGCGCGGCAGGCTTCGGCCCAGTTTTACGTGTGGAGCGGCGACGGGCGCGAACTTTTTTGTCCGGCTCGGCGTAGTCGATTTTTCGCGACTCCTCGACTGACCAACCGGCCGTTCTTGCAGCGTTGAAAGCTTTGACGTCCTCGCGCTCAGCATCACCAACTCGCTTTGCAATTTAGGCTTGAAGCTCGACAAGTTCTCGGGCCGTCTGATTGCGCACATCTGTGAGACTCTGGCGAGCTTAACGGCTGATGGCAATGGCAGAACAGGACGAGCGTCGGGCCGAGGAATCCCGGGCTGCTGCCGAACATGAGCCGGTCCCCGAGGGGCGCGTGCGTGCCGTTGCCGAAGCTGAGCAGCGCGAAGCACAGGCGGACCGTGCCCGAGAGGACGGGCGCACCGTTTACGACAGCGCCGAGCGCAGTGCAGGCACTGCCCAGAGCTTCGAAGTTCAGGGTATTGACCGCGAGGTGGTGGCCACGCGCATGCGGGCAGACGTCAGTCAGGGCAAGCCTGCCACCGAGGCCGTCAAGGGCGCCGGGAAGGCCAAGACCCCTAAGGCCCGTAGGGCCCGCGGTCATGGCACCCAAGTCCAACGAGCGGGCCTGGATCGGTGAGAACAGAAACGATTTGCAAAAAATTTTTGGGGCAGTGCCTGTTAGGTACTGCCCCAAAATATTTATCGTCTTACTGGTAGCTTCAGATGTTCATAGGTGTAGGCAGAACCTTCATTATCATTCTGTTTCTAGATAATCCAAGTCCATTGAATGTACTTCAATTAAGATTTCAAGTTTCGAGCTCTCTGGAATCATTGAATTTATGAAGAAGCTCATCTACTGGATACCTGCTAGGCGGCTGTTTCCTTCAAAGTCATAAAGCAGTAATTCATGCTTCTTGATATAAGGTCAAGCCAAAAAGGGGAGGGCCTATGAACAGCTCTGTGCATCGAACGAAAACAGTTGTCTGGGGTGTGACGATGTCTCTAATGCTAGGGGCAATCGCAGGACCGGCATTCGGGGCGGAGCGGCTAGTGGCACCATCAACTGCTACCGACTCAGATCAGAATGCTCTGAACAGTGCGATACCAGGGATAGGAGTGGGGACTCCTGCTCCTCTTCCGTTTAATTTTTCGGATCTCGGCGCAATGACCGTTGCTAAATCAAGCATCAGTCTGAAAGATCCAGCTGGTCAAAATATTGCTTTAAAAAAGATCGATGGAGACGGTTCAGGGGAAGACTTCTATGAAGGCTTGACGAAGAATGGCAAAAAAGTAGAAGTTCAAGTGCTGTCTGAAACACAGACCGCACCATTGGCAGATCCGGAGACCCTTGGAAGCCCCGCTGACCCCATTGACGAGGTCCCAGTTTCCGGCGAGTCAGATGGCTATGAGGTGGAGGCGACCTCGAAAGTTGTCTCCGCGGCTGACTTCAAACCGGTGCTTGCTATCGCTAGTACGGCCACAACTGTGACCATTGCAGCTCCAGCCGGAACCGCAGTAAAAGATGTAATTTCTTACGATTCCTCTGGCATCGTGGTGGCTATGCCAGCGAACAAAACTGAAAATAGTAACGGCTCCATCACGCTTCCTCGCGCTGAAGCGGCTGCAATGTTTGGTGTGGAGACCGAACAGGGAGACGAAACGACCCAACTGACGATTCCTATTGCCACTCCCGCGGCTGCGAAAAAGAATCAATGGACCGAGTTCTACTACACGACGTTTATTCCTGAGAAGTATGTAGATGTCCCTGGGGCATGCAAGGTCACTTCAAATAGCTGGAACGTTACGAAGCACAACGGCAACAACAGGTCATGGAAGAATCTGAAGAACGGAGCAGCCTACGAATCCTATAAAACCGTAGCTGGCATCAAAGTCGACTGGTCTCGTGGCAAGGTCTATAACGTTGCGCAGGTTTCCGTTTCCAAGGGTTACGACAAATCAGGAAACCTTAAGAAAAAGAAGCAGGCAAGCGCACGGGGTATCAAGACTGAAGAGATGCAGCGATCATCCAGTTACGTCTACTGGAGGATGCGTCATCAAGTTTCTAACCCTTTATGCCCCGGGGCGGGAGCGATCCGCTACACGGGCGCTGTGAAAATGTACCGGTCCGGAACGATGAAAGTTAGTTTCAACCGAGTTCAGGTCCCGAACCATGAAATGTATGCACGCACCAACCTCCGTGGGAACTGGACCAACATCCATAGGCTCAAGCGGAAAGCTTTCGCTTGCTTAGCTCTCCCTTGCGGAAATAATGCATACGCCCGAACTGTGAAATTGAAGATCAATTGAACTACAGCTAGAAATAATATTTTGAAAGGTCTTACGAGTTGGAAAATTGCGTTAAGGAACGACTTACATCACAGATGATATCGCTGCCGATATTTATTCTCATTGCATTCACTGTTGATCTGATCTCATACATGTCTGAAGCTACGACGCTAGGGTACACGACGTTGTGGGCTGGCATTCTTGTTCCTTTTACTGCCATTTTGATCTTTGCCACCGTACCGACCTTGATCAAGAAAACTCGATCCGTAGTACGTGATCTGATCGGTGTCTTTCTCGGCGCGACACTGTTTGGCGTAATTGCCAGTCTTCCCGTCTGGAGTTCGACAGCAGGACAAAGTGATGTTGCTCAGGGAGACTACGCATCAGGCGTGATGCTGTCACCGTTTTTGGGATTGATCGTCGTAGCGATCTTTGCTGTTTCCTCGGGATTTTTTGAATACCTATTGCACCGACGTATTCGGACCCGCAGCACGAAAAGGTAGATCATTCGGTAAGGGTAAGCCGAACCAGGCAGCCACTGAACTACAGCTTTATGGCGGCCAGTCGGCTGATGTTATCGGGCCGGAAGCCGGACCAGTGATCCTCCCCCGTGCCGTCCTCCGCAACGCACACCGGAGCCTCGCTGCAATTCCATTCATCTATCGTGGCACACGATTGTTGCCATGAAAACTATGTGTTGGACTGATTGATGAGTTCACCGTGATAGTTGAAGCATGATCACAACTACGGCTCCTTCACCTGCGCATATGATGAGTTCTCGTGCCGGCACTACCCTGCTGACGGCGTTGGCTCCGGCCGTCTGGGGCACAACATATTTGGTGACGACGGAACTGCTTCCCCCGGGGCACCCGATGTTCGCCGCGCTCGTTCGCTCGTTGCCGGCAGGGATCATCGGACTGCTTTTGGTACGGCAGCTCCCTCGCGGTGTCTGGTGGTGGAAAGCCGCCGTGCTCGGCTTCTTGAACGTCGGACTCTTCTTTCCACTTCTGTTCGTGGCCGCGGGTCGGCTCCCGGGAGGAGTGGCCGCGACCCTCGGGGCCGTGCAACCGCTTGTCGTTGCAATTCTCGCAGTGCTGATCCTGAGGCAAAGCCCCTCCGGATGGCAGTTGGCTTGGGCTGTCGCCGGTGTTCTGGGCGTAGGGCTTGTAGTCCTCGGACCCGCCGCCAGGCTTGATCCAGTAGGAATTCTTGCTGGATTGGACGGATGCCTCGCCATGGGCCTTGGCCTGGTCTTGGCCAAACGGTGGGGCCGGCCTGCAGGTCTCGGGGCGATGGGTTTCGCCAGTTGGCAACTGACTGCCGGTGGCCTCGTATTGCTGATGCCGACAATGCTGCTTGAAGGATTCCCCAACAGCGTGCCGGCTTCGGGCTTTGCCGGATATCTGTGGCTCGGGCTCGTAGGCGGACTGCTGGCCTACCCCTTTGGTTCCGTGGCCTAGGGCGTCTTCCGGTCACTTCCACGGCCCTTTTAGGGATGCTTTCCCCGCTGGTTGCAGCGGCGCTCGGGGTGGGCCTTGGAGGGGAATCGCTCAACGCCGGCCAGCTCCTTGGCTTCTCGCTGGCGGTGGCTGCACTGGCCGCGGGGCAATTCACTATCCGATTACCACGTTTCAGCAATCCCTTCGCCCTTCAATCTCGGAATGATGCCCAATGACAACAACGTCACCGATCAGTTACCAGCCGTTCCAAGCGAGAGCCCGCCTTCCGTGGGGTGCACTCCTGGCCCTGTCCTCAGCGGGGTTCCTGGCAATATTTACAGAAACCATGCCGGCCGGGTTACTGCCGCAGTTGGCTTCAGGGCTCGGGACTTCACCTGCAGGCGCTGGCCAGCTGGTCACCCTATACGCAGTCGGTTCGCTCCTCGCTGCCATTCCGCTGATTTTTGCGACCCGTCGCATGGACCGGAAGAAGGTCCTGCTCTGCGCAGTACTGGGACTTGTACTTTTCAACACCGTTACAGCACTGGCTCCGTGGTATCCGCTGGTGCTCCTTGCCCCGGTTTGCTGCTGGTGCGGCAGCGGCTCTCATTTGGGGCGTCATGTCCGGGTACGCGAGAAGCCTCGTTATCGAATCCTTGCAGGGACGTGCGCTGACCATCGCAGGGCTAGGCCAACCGATCGCCTTGGCGCTCGGGGTCCCATTGGGAGCTTGGGCTGGATCAATCGTTGACTGGCGATGGGTATTTCTGGGCATCTCGGTCGCGGCACTTGCCTTGTTTTTCTGGATCCTTGTTTCTTTGCCCCCAATTGCTGGGCGGCCAGAAACGCGCAAGCCGTCGTTAGGCAGCGTACTGCGGATTCGCGGAGTTCGCATGGTCCTGTTCGTGGCCCTGTTCTGGGTGCTGGCCCACAACGTGCTCTATACCTACATCGCACCTGTGCTATCTCCCAGTGGCCTGAACCTCGACTTGGGCTTGCTGCTATTCGGGGTGGCATCCTTCGCCGGAATCACCATCACAGGACTCGTCATTGACCGTGCCATGAGGGTCCTGATTCTCGGTTGCCTGTCTGTGATGGGAATTGCCGGTTTGGTGTTGGCGCATCCTGAACTGGGCAGCTTGGCGGCTGCCACCGCGATAATCCTATGGGGGATCGGATTCGGAGGAGCGCCGGTGCTCTTGCAAACCTGCCTGGCAGATCGCGCCGGCAAAAATACCGACGTGGCCCAATCCTTATTCGTGACCGTATTCAACCTCGCGGTGGCTGGCGGAGGATTGGCAGGCGGCGTCGTTCTTGCCCTCGGCGGATCCAGCGAAACACAGGCGTGGACGGTGCTCGTCCTCATGGTGATCACTGTGGCAACGGTGGTGGTTGCCAAGCGGACGTTCGCTCCAGGCCGCCGCACCGAATAGGCGGGCCCGGCAGCCGTTCAGCAGTGTGCAGCGTCCCCGGGTACCTAGGCCAGCACCCGGATCGTTGCGCCGCTAGCCCACGCGCGGATGTCTTCCACCGCGTCGCGGTAGAACATCTCGAACTGCTCGATGGTCACATAGCCGATATGCGGGGTGGCAATCACGCCCCGGGTAGCGGCCAGCCGGTCCTTGGCCGGCAGCGGTTCCACGTCGAAGACATCCACCGCTGCCAGGTGCAGCTGCCGGCTGTCCAGCGCGTCGATGAGCGCGTCGGTCTGCACGATCCTGCTGCGCGAGGTGTTGACCAGGATGGAATCGGGACGCATCCAAGCCAGCTGCTTGGGTCCGATGACCCCGGTGCTGCGCTCCGAGAGCTTCAGGTGCACGGTCACGATGTCGCTGGTGGAGAACAGCTCGGCTTCGGAGACCAGCTCTACGCCCACTTCGGTGGCGCGGGCCTTGGTGAGATTCTGGCTGTAGGCGATGACCCGCATGCCGAAGGCCAAGCCGACCTTCGCAACCTTCGCTCCCAGATTCCCCAGGCCGTAGACGCCCAGGGTCTTGCCGGACAGGCCCAGTCCGAAAGTGGTCTGCCAGCCCGAGCCAGCCGCCAGCGGGCGGTCCGCGGAAAACAGCTCCACGTCCAGTCGGCGCGCGGCGCTGAGGATCAGCGCCCAGGTGTGCTCGGCGGCATCGGTAGCCACGTAGCCGGTGTGGCTGACCACGATGCCCTGGTTCTTGGCAGCCTGCAGGTCGATGGATCCGTTGCGGCGGCCGGTGGTGACCAGCAGCTTCAGGTTGGGCAGGGCATTGAGCCGGGCGGCCGGGAAAGGCGTGCGTTCGCGCATGGCGACGATGGCGTCGAAGGGCTGCAGCGCCTGGACGACGGTGCTGTCCTCGTGGCCCAGGTGCTCGGTGAAGACCGTGACTTCAGCGTCCAGGGCGGCGGCGAGGCCGTCGAAATCGGCCAGCGAGCGGGCCACGTTGTGGTAATCATCCAGGATTGCAATGCGCATGGCTTCATCCTAGGCACCTGCAGCCGATGCTGTCCCACTGCGGGCGTAACAAAAAGCTGGTGCCTGCATCATCATGCAGGCACCAGCTCGAAGGATGACGCTACCCGATGACCGTGAAATCCAATTCCTCGGTGAAAGAACGCCCATGCACGTCGGTGGCAGTCACCGTGGCGGTGTGCGCCCCGGCGGAGAGATCATCTGGCAGTTCCAAGCGCCACAGGTGGCTGGTCTTCTCGGCGAAGCCGCCACCATGGACGAATTGCTCGGCGATGGCCGCCGGATCCGAGTACTCGGCGCCTGACAGCGGGCGTTCGCCGGCCATTTTCTGCGTCCGCTCGGCCGCAACCGGGTCCTGGCCGTCGATGGAGACCTCGACAGCGGAGCCGGTGCTGCCCATCCAGAAGTTCGTGGTCAGCCAGGTGTCCTCGGCCAGTCCCTGCCGGCTCACCGCCAGCGGGTCATCCAGGGCCGGAACCGTGCCGCGCTCCTTTTCCAGATTCTCCTCGTACCACTGCCGGTACGCCGGGGTGTTCAAGCCCAGGGACATCTGCTTGCTGGCATCCCCGCCGGTCACGGTGAAGCGCTCGGTGATCTTGGTGTTCTTGATGTCCAAGGTGAGCACTCCCGGAGGGGTCCCGTCGCGCTGGATGGAAGTCGGGTAGCCGTTCTCGGTAACCCGTCCGTCATACCACTGCCCGGAAATGGCCGGGACAGTCAGGTGCGTGAACGGCAGGCCTGCCTCGCCGACCTCGTCGCGCCAGCCATCCATCAGGTCCCCGGCGCGCAGGTTCTCGGACATGTGGGTGTGCCCGCCCAGGGAAACGACCTCGCGTCCTTCCAGCAGCTCGTAGATCTCCCGGACCTGCTTGGTGGAATGCTCGTCGCTGTAGAAGAACTCCAGCAGGGGGCTGTGCCCGGCCAGGACGATGGCCTTGTTCTTGGGAACCTCGGCCAGGTCCGCGCGCAGCCACTGCAGCTGGCGCTTGCCCAGATCGTAGGTGTAGTCGCTCTTCTTGGCCGGAACCGCAGTCGGGTAATCGATGGTGCTCAGGGCGATGACGTGAGTCTTGCCCGTGTCGTAGGAGTAGTACTCCGGACCGAACTGGGCGCGGAAGGAATCGTACTCGTGCTGCCCGTCCAGCGAGTCGTAGTCGATGTCGTGGTTTCCCGGCAGGAACCGGGCCGGACCGTTGAGCATGGAGGACAGTTCGCGGGTCTGATGGAAGAAGGTCAGGTCATCGCCCACGAGGTCGCCGATGAACAAGGCGCCGCAGCCGGTGTAGTCGGTGCGGGCCGCCAGATCGGCGAAAGCGCCTTCCCTGGCGTACTCGACTTCCTGCTGGGTGTAGGTCTGCACATCGGCACCGATGACGCAGCTCTGCTCGGGCGATTGCGTGGCGCTGCTGGCCACCAGCGGGAAGTTGACCGCCTCGGGCAGCGGCCCGGTCGGGGCGATGCCGTCGTACTTCAGGTCCGGGGAGCCTTCAGGCAGGTGGGTGTAGAAGAATTGGGCGACGTTGTCGTCGTCGACCGGAACCTGGAAGCCCCGGGGCTGGGTGACGAACGCGGTCATGTTGTTGTAGGCCGGAAGTTCGTAGCGTCCCTGCCCATCGGTGGCCACGACGTCGCGGCCGTTGGAAACCGTGACGTTCGGTAGGCCAGGCTCGTTGGCATCCTGCGTGGAGTTCTTGTTGCGATCCTCGAAGACCACTCCGTCGAGCGTCTCTTGCGCGGTGCCGCTGCGGCCAGTTCCTGCCGGGATCACCTCGACTGACCCGCGGTAGGCCGAGGAGCTCCAGTCCGCGGCGGACTTGGCGGCAGGCACTGCCTTGAGTTCCGGGGTGGCGCCGATGAATGCGGTGGAAGCTGCAATGGCAACTAGGCTTCCGGCGGTGAGATGCAGTGGGGTGAGATGATTGGTTTTGCCGGGTCGAGCGAAGATTTTCACGAACGTTCCTCCGGGTGGGGACAATCTGCCGGCCCCTTGGCCGGCCGTCTTCCACGGTGCCAATGGCAGGTGAATTGCAACCCCTGCTCAGGTAATGTCTAATAATCGATCCCGTAAATAGTTATCGACTGTCTTGGCGGGATTTACTGTTTTCGAACCAGTGAAATGAAGTGGCGCGGATGGAACTAGTGCAGGCGCTCATGGCAGGCGCGCGCGGGCGCAGGATGCTGTGGGAGTTCGCCACTGCCAGCGAAGAGAAGCTGCTACCGGCGTTCGGGGAGCATCCGCTGCATGCGGCGATGTTCTACGCCGCGTATCGCGTAGCGGTCGAACGCGGCGAAAGCGTTGGCCTGTTTGGCGCGGATGAATCCAGCATGCCCGAAACCAGCGTCCAGCAGATCGCCCGGCACCTTGACGGCACCACCCTGGGGCCGGTCACCGCAGCGCTGTTGCAGCAAGCGCTGGTCCGCTCGGTCGACAGTGCCCGCTATTGGCAGGAACCGGATGGGGAAGACACCCTGCTGGCGTTGCCGGAACTGGCCGCGCCGCTTGAGCGCGTGGCCCGGCATCTGGCGGACAGCGGGCTCGCGGCGGGGTGGCTGGACCCCGTGGATCTGCGCAACCAATTCCAGGTCGAATTCGACCAGCATGACCCGCAGGGCAGGACGCAAGCTCCCGGCAGCAATGCCCTGGGCCTACTGCAGGAGTGGAGGGCCGGCATCCTGGCGACCGAAGCCCGCGATGCCGCCGAAATGAGTAGCACCCCGCTGGGCAGCTTCAGCGGGGAATGGTGGTCCAAGCCCAGCAGCCGCCTGCCCTCCACTACCGGTGTGTTCCCAGACCGGGAGCCAGTGGGCCTGAGCTGCGTGGAAGACGGTTTTGGGTGGGAGCAAGCCAGCGTCAGGTTCACGAGCGTGCCTCCCGCAGCCAAGGTGCTGGAGATCGCCACGGCCGAGGACTGGATACGGCTCTGCCGCGAGGACGGCATCGAGGTCACCGCGCACAAGCGCCATGACTGGTACCTGGCCACCGGACGCGACGGCGCATGGAAGATCCCCGACTGGCTGGCCGTGGCGCGCGATTACGACGGGGTGCATCTGGGCATCGGTGCCTATCTGGCGCTCGCCGGGCAGTGCCTCGACATCGATGAAGAATACGCCAGCGTGATTGCCGGGTGGGACCCGGACCAGGCGTTCTGGTTCACCGAAGAGCTGCGGTGCTACGGGCCGGCCCGGGAATGGATCTGCCTGGACGCCAACAACGAGGATGCACGGTGGTTGCCTGCTGGCAATGACCCAAGTTCATGAGCCGTCACGGGCGCAGTAGCCAGCCCGGGTTTCTGGTGCAATGGGTTCCATGAGTGAAACGACAAACGATGAACTGGCCGCGGCTACCGAAGTCATCTTGCAGCTGCGCTGGTCGGACCAGGACGCCCTGGGCCATGTGAACAATGCGCGCATCGTGACCCTGATGGAAGAAGCCCGGATCCGCTGGACGCGCGAGGACGGGATAACAGGCCGATTCGAATTCGGCACCGTCGTGGCATCCATCCAGATCGACTACCTGCGCCCGCTGTACTACCAGCCCGAGATGCTCATCCGCATGGGCATCAGCCGGCTGGGCAACAAGTCCTTCACCGTGCGGGGCATCGGCTACCAGGATGGGCAGCCGGTGTTCGACTCGACCACGGTCATGGTGCCGCTGGCAGCCGATGGCGTCTCGTCGCGGCCGCTCAACGAGCTGGAGCGCAGCTGGCTCGGCAAATCGCTGATCCCAGCACGCAGCTAGGCTTCGGGCACCGGTCCCTGGCCGTTGAGCAGCACGGCCAGATCGCGCAGCTTCGCTTCGGAGTCCGAGCCTGGCTCGGTGGTGTAGATGAACAGGGTCTGGTCCGGTGCCCCGGTCACGTCCAAGGCCTCGTAGTTGACCTCCAGATAGCCCATCTGGGGATGGTTGAACCGCTTGATCCCGTCCCGCCGCTCGACCACCCGGTGATCGGCCCACCAGGTGCGGAATTCTTCGCTGTTCATGGACAGCTCTCCGACCAGCTGCGCGAGCAGCGGATCATGCGGATGGCGCCCGGCATCCAGGCGCAAGGTGCCGACCATCGAGGCGGCGATCTGCTCCCAGTCGGCGTAGCGCTGCCTGGCTTCGGGATCCAGGAAGGCCCAGCGGATCAGGCTGCGGTGGCGCACCGGCTTGGCCAAGAAGTCGGTGAGCAGGCTGGCGGCCAGCGCATTCATGCCCAGCACCTCGGTACGCCGTCCGCGGATGAAGGCCGGATGCCCGGTGAAGGAATCCAGCAGCTGATGCAATGAGGGGCGTACCCGCTGGATGCTGCTCGACGGGTTGTTGCGCCCGGAACCGGAGACCGAGCGGGCCAGATTGAACAAATGCCCGGCCGCCGTCTCATCCAGTTCCAGGGCCTTGGCCAACGCGCCGAGCACGGATTCGGAAGGGCGCTTGTGCCGGCCCTGTTCCAGCCGGGTGTAGTAGTCGGTGCTCACGCCCGCCAAGACCGCAACCTCTTCGCGGCGCAGGCCAGGCACGCGTCGCCGGGGACCGCCATCGCCTGCCGGGCTGACCAGGGCCCGCCGTGCCTTGAGGAATTCGCCGAGCTCGGTATTGGAATTCATCCCTGCATTCCTTTCATCCGCGGGCCGCATCGCCCCGGTCTTATCCTAGCCCTGCGTGCAGTGGCAGCCAGCAGCCCGAACTATCCTAGGACTGCCATACCCCGGATCAATGCGCCACGTCCCACGGCCCCTGGAGCCGTGCAATGGTGGTGGACTATTAATGCCACTGCCACCATCGCCCAGGAGCGCACATGCCCAAACCCGCCGATAACCTGCCCACCCGCGAATCGGCTCCAGCAGCTGCGCGAGCACCACGCGAACCGCTGCTGGAGCGGGCCGAGCAGCGGCCTGCCGGAATTCGCGACCTGCTGCGCGACGTGGGCGGGGTGTATGCCAGCAATGGCGTGATCGGGCTGGTTTTCTCCGCTTCGGGCCCCATCGCGGTCACCCTTGCGGTGGGTGCCGCTGGCGGGCTGTCCCCGGCCGAGATGGCTTCCTGGGTCTGCGGGATCTTCCTCTCCGCCGGGTTGGCGACCATCGTGATGTCCCTGCTCTACCGCCAGCCGCTGGGATTCGCCTGGTCCATCCCCGGCACGGTGCTGCTGGGTCCTTCGCTGCAGCACCTGTCCTTCCCCGAAGTGGTCGGGGCGTTCTTCGTCTCCGGGGTGCTGGTCCTGGCCTTGGGCGCTACCGGGGTGGTGCGCCGGATCATGGCGGCCATACCCATGCCGATTGTGATGGCCATGGTGGCCGCGGTCTTCTTGCGCTTCGGCACCGACATCGTCTCGTCCACCCAAGCCAACCCGGTGGTGGCCGGGCCCATGGTGCTGGTCTTCGTCCTGCTCGCTGCGGTGCCGGCATTGGGCAGAAGAATTCCCCCGGTGCTGGGCACGCTGATCGCCGGGGTCATCGCGGTGGCGGCCAGCGGCCAGTTCGCGTTGGACGCAGCTGGCGGGCCCGTGCTGGCCACCCCGGTGTTCACCGCTCCGGAATTCACCTGGGCTGCGCAGCTGGAACTGATGGTGCCGTTGGCCATCACCGTGCTGATCGTGCAGAACGGCCAGGGTGTCGCGGTGCTGCGCTCTGCCGGGCACCGGCCCCCGGTCAATGCCTTTGCGCTGGTCTCGGGCGGGTTCTCGATCCTGAACGCCTGCTTCGGCGCGGTGTCCGCCTGCGTTACCGGGCCAACCAACGCGTTGCTCACATCATCTGGCGAAAAGCACCGCCAGTACACCGCAGCGGTGGTCTATGGCTTACTGTCCCTGCTCTTCGCCCTGTTCGCTCCAACGCTGACGCGCTTCATGCTGGCCACCCCGGAGGCTTTCGTGCTGGCCTTGGGAGGCATCGCCATGCTCAAGGCCCTGCAGCAGGCCTTTGTGACGGCCTTCGCCACCAAATTCACCCTGGGCGCCCTCGTGACGTTCGTGGTAACCATTTCCGGCCTGGACCTGTTCAACATCCATGCCGCCTTCTGGGGCATCCTCATCGGATATGGCGCCTCCCGGCTCATGGAACGCACGGACCATTCATCCGCTTCCGGGCACTAGCGGCAATGGACCGCACCCTGGCCAGCTGGCAGTTCGTGCCGAGCCTGCGAGCTGGCCTAAGCTGGCGGTAGCTTACATCGATCTTTTCGGACAGGACGGGCATGGCCACGGGCAGCATGTATCGGGTGGGAGTACTGGGCCACGGGGCGATCGGCTCCGTGGTGGCAGAGCAGCTGGCAGCCGGGACGGTGCACGGTGCCCAGCTCGAAGGGGTGATCCTGCGCCGTCCGCAAGCCGGGCTGGAGCATGAGCAGCTGAGTTGGGAGGCGGCCCTGGAGCGCTGCGACCTGGTGGTCGAATGCGCGGGCCAGCAAGCCCTGCGCGAGAATGCGGTGCGCATCCTGGCCTGCGGGGTTGACCTGCTGGCCAGTTCCATGGGAGCGCTGGCTGACCCGGAGTTCGCCGCGCAAGTGCAGGCCGCCGGACCGGGACGCTTTTCCAGCACCGCCGGGGCCATCGGCGGATTGGACCTGCTGGGCGCGGCTGCCCGGATGGGCGGCATCGACCAGGTGCTGGTGACTACGCGCAAGCTGCCGGCCACCTTGGTGCAGCCGTGGATGGATGCGCAGCGGCGCTGTGAATTGGAGCAGGCCGCCGGACCGGTAGAGGTATTTCGCGGTCCAGCCGCGGCAGCGGCCCAGGACTTCCCGAAGTCATTGAATGTGGCGGCGGCGGTGGCGTTGGCTGTGGGGGATTGGGATGCGGTGACAGCCAGATTGATCGCCGACCCGGAGGCAGGCCTGACCGAGCACCGCATCGAGGCGCGCGGCCCAGCCGGCGAGTACAGCTTCTCGATCAAGAACCACCCCTCGCCACGCAACCCGCGCACCAGCGGCATCGTCCCGTGGGCCCTGCTGCACTCGATCCGGCAAGCCGCGGCGGCGCGCCGCTAGCGGCGCGGCGTCACCGCTATTGGCCTTCGGCTGCCTCGTACTCCTCCAGCACCTTCTTGCCGATCTTGAACGCCACGTTCGCTGCCGGAACGGAGCAGTAGATGGCGCACTGCAAGAAGACTTCCTTGATTTCTTCGGGAGCCATGCCATTGCGCAGGGCCGCGTGCACATGCATTTCCAGTTCTTCCCAGTAGCCGCCGGCGATCATTGCGGTGAGCGTGATGGCGCTGCGGGTAGTGCGCGGCAGGCCGTCGCGGGTCCAGATGGTGCCCCATGCGTAGCGGGTGATCATTTCCTGGAATTCGTCGGTGAACTCATTCGAGTTCGTAGTGGAACGCTCAACGTGCTCGTTGCCCAGCACCTGGCGGCGTACCTCCATGCCGGCATCGTAGGTATCGCCGGGAAGGCGCGGTGAATCAGCCATTTCTGCAGGTCCTCGCTACTAGTTGGCCAGCAAGAACTCGGCCAGCAAGGCCGCGGTCTCTTCGGGCGCTTCGGCCGGGGCCAGATGGGCGGCCGAATCGATGACCGCCATGGTTCCGCGGGGTGCATTTTCGGCGATGAACTCCGCGTCTGCCGGAGGGCACACCTGATCCTGTGCGCCGTTGATGGCAATGATCGGGTCGCTGGTTGAAGCCAGCTGCCCGCGCACGTCGAATCCTGCCAAGGCGCCGCAGGCGTGGGCGTAGGCGAAGCGGTCAGCGTCCTGCAGGCTGTGCAGCAGCTCGGTGCTGATCACCGGCTCCTTCTCGATGAATCCCGGTGCGAACCAGCGCTCGGCAGAACCGGCGACCATGGTCGGGGTGCCGGCCTTGGCGACCAGCTCGGCACGGTCGGCCCACCCTTCGGGGGTGCCGATCTTCGCCGCAGAGCAGATGGAGGACAACGCGTCGAAGAAGCCGGCGTGGTCCACGGCCAGCTGCAGGGCGGTGGCACCGCCGACCGACACTCCGGCGTAGTACAGCTTGCTGCCCCCGGAGATGACGCCGTCGGCACGCAGCGCCTCGACGGCCTTGGTGACGCCGGTAGCCAGTTCGGCCAGCGAGAAGGCCTCGGTGGACGGCTTGCTTTCACCGTGCCCCGGAAGGTCCCAGGCGAGGACCTGGAACTTGTCCTTGAGGTACGGCAAGGCCGGGGCCCACAGCGGCAGGGCCGCGGTGCCCAGCGAGGGGCCGACGATGAGGGTGGGAAGTGCCTTGTCGGTGTGCAGCAAGGAGGGGGTTAGTTGCGGGACTGCCATGATTCCTTCCGTGCCGAGTAATCGGCGAGTACGGTTTCGGTGAAGCGATCCGCGGCACCGAGGTAGCCAGCTGGATCAAATAATTCGTAGAGGTCCTGGTCGTTCAAGTCATGCACGGAGATTTCCAGGCGCAGCAGATCGCGCAGGGAAATGCCCTCGTCGAGGCTGCGGCGCACCAAGGCCTGGATGGCCGGTTTTCCGCCGACCACCAGGTCAGCCAGGGCGGCAGCGAGGCGCTCGGAGAGCACGGCATCTCCGCCCAGGGCGAGGTTCCGCTCGATGGCAGCGCGATCCACTCCCAGGCCGTTGGCCAGGAACGAAGCGTGGAATGCCGCCCCTGATGCCAGCCGGGCCAGTTCGCGCAGGGCACTCCATTCGGCGTGCCAGCCGCCATCGGGGCGTTCATCCACCGCGGTGCCGGCAGCAGTGAACAGGGTGGAGAGCAACCCGGGGGCGCTGAACGCCGCATTGCGCAGCAGTACCGAGCGCACCGGGTTCTGCTTCTGCGGCATGGCCGAGGAGCCGCCCTTGCCGGCCTCGCGCGGTTCGGACAGCTCGCCGATTTCCGGACGGGAGGCGGTGAGCACATCAGCGCCCAGGGTCCCCAGCGCGGCAATGGCCGCACCCAGTGCGGAGCCAAGCTGGAGAATCGGCATGCGGTTGGTGTGCCAGGGCGTTCCCGGATCCTCCAGGCCCAGCAGGGCCGCCAGGTCCGAGGACAGCGACTGGCTTGTGGCCGTTGTCTCCGGCTGGCCGGAGAGCAGCTGCTCCAAGGAGGCAAGCGTGCCCACCGCACCGCCCCACTGCAAGCGCAGCTGCCGCGCCGCGGCATCCAGCTGCTGCTCGGCATCCAGCACGGCCGAGAGCCAGCTGGCTGCTTTCCAGCCCAAGGTGGTGGGCAACGCATGCTGGGTCAGCGAGCGGGCAATGCACACGGTCCCGCGGTGGGCCTGCGCCAGGGCAGCCAACCCGCCAGCGGTGCTGCGCAGATCTGCCAGCGTGAGCGTGAGCGTCTTGGACAGAACCAGCATCAACGCGGTGTCGATGATGTCCTGGCTGGTGGCACCGCGGTGCAACGCGGTGCCCGCAGTGTCCGCGGCCCCGTCGTGCTTGAGCAGGCCGCGCATCATGCCCAGCAGCGGGATGAGCGCATTGGCCCCATCCGGTGTCCTGGAGGCCAGCAAGGCCAGGTCGTAGCGGTCCACGCTGGCCACCTCGCGCACGGCCTGCGCATCCTGGACGCTGCACAGGCCGGCATCCGCCTGGACCTGCACCCATCCGGCTTCGGCATCCAGCATGGCTTGGACGAAAGACGCATCGCTGGCCAGGGACGCGGCCGCAGTTCCTGCCCAGGCGGGGGCCAGCACGCCGTAGTCTGCGCCATCCATTCGGTGCCTCGATTCTTAGCTGTTGAGCGTATAAGCCGTCTATCTAGAACTGTAGTGCCCGGCAACGGGCAACACCCCGCCGGGTGCTCCAACGCCCGTAACAGTGCGGGCACTGGGGCAATCCAGCGGGGTGTGGCGGTGGCAACTAGCTCTCGCGCGGGTAGGAGAGGAACACCGTTTCGTTCTCGCCTTGCAGGCGGATATCGAAGCGCAGCGAGCCGTCGTCTTCGCGAGCAGCAATCAGCGTTGCGCGTTCTGCTTCGCCCAGCGATGACAGCAACGGATCACTAGCCAGCGCTTCGGTGTCCTCCGGCAGGTAGATGCGGGTGAACAGGCGATTGAGCAGGCCGCGGGCGAAAACCGCGAGCATGATGAACGGGGCCTTGCCCTCTTCGGTAGCGCCCGGGTTCACGGTGGTGAAGGTGTAGTGCCCGGCGTTATCCACCGCCGCCCGTCCCCACCCGGTGAAGGTGTAGCCGTCGCGGACCAGCGAGCCATCGCGGGAAACGACATTGCCGTTCTCGTCGGCCTGCCAGATTTCCAGCAGGGCGTCCGGAATGGCCTCGCCGTTGCCGTCATAGACCATCCCGTGCAGGCGCACCGAGCGGGGATGGGCCTGGCTGGCCAGCTCATTGCCCTTCTCATAGGGCAACGCGTAGCCGTAGAACGGGCCGATGGTCTGCCCCGGTGTGGGGGCCAGCTTCAGTTCTGGTGCCTGAGCCATGCTAGTGGTCTCCCTCTTCATCTTCCATCCAGGTGCGGTTGGAGCCGGTGAGTACGATGTCCCAGTTGTAGCCGGTAGCCCATTCATGGGACGTCAGCGAATGGTCGTAGCTGGCGACCAGGCGGTCGCGCGCTTCCTTGTCGGTGATCGCCTGGTAGATCGGGTCGAGGCTGAACAGCGGGTCGCCCGGGAAGTACATCTGGGTGATCATGCGCTGGGTGAAGTCGGTGCCGAACAGCGAGAAATGGATGTGCGCCGGGCGCCAGGCGTTGTGGTGGTTCTTCCACGGGTAGGGTGCCGGCTTGATGGTGGTGAAGGAGTATTCGCCGTTCGGGCCGGTGATGGCGCGTCCCACGCCGGTGAAGTTCGGATCGATCGGGGCCGGATGCTGGTCGCGCTTGTGGATGTAGCGTCCGGCGGCGTTGGCCTGCCAGATTTCTACCAGCTGCCCGGCCACCGGGCGGCCGTCGCCATCGAGCACGCGGCCGGCGACCACAATGCGCTCGCCGATCGGCTCGCCGTTGTGCTGGATGGTCAGATCCGATTCCAGCGCGTGCACGTCGCGCTGGCCGAAGGCCGGGGAGTGCAGCTCAATGGTTTCCGGGTCCACGTGGCGCAGGTTCTTGGTCGGGTGGCGCAGCAGCGAGGAACGGTAGGGCGCGAAGTCGATGCGCGGCTGGGTCTCGGCTTTCTTGCCCTCGGCCACCGACTGGCGGTAGGCCGCATGGATATCGGCGATTTCCTGGCTGATGGATTCTTGCGAGAGCGTCGTGGCTGCGGGGTCCAGCACGGGGGAATCGCTGAACGACTCGTTAGCTGTGGTTTCGGTGCTCACTGCGTGCTCCTTTCGAAGGGGGGGCGTACGGGCGTGGTGGAGGAAATGCTTGGGAAGGGCGAGGGCTAAGCGTGGGGCCAGCCGGTGTAGGACTCGGCCAGGTACTGCTGGCCGAAGCGCGAGGAGGTTACCGTTTCCAGTTCGCCCAGGGCGCGCTTGGCCATGAAAGGGTCCCCGCCTACCGGGGTGTGCAGCATGGAGGTCATCCAGTAGGAGAAGTTCTGCGCCTTCCAGACCCGCTTCAATGCCAGGTCCGAATAGCCGTCCAGCAGCAGCTCGCTGCCGGTGGAGAAGAAGGAATCCAGCGCCTCGAAGAGCACCTTCACATCGGCGAAGGCCAGGTTCAGGCCTTTGGCTCCGGTGGGCGGGACGGTGTGCCCGGCATCGCCGATCAGGAACATCCGCCCGTGGGAGAGGGGTTCGCGCACGAAGGAGCGGAAGCCCAGCACGGTCTTGTCGAAGATCTCGCCGGTTTTCAGCTGGAAATTATCCGGCCCGTCCACGCGCTTTTGCAGCTCGGCCCAGATGCGGTCATCGCTCCAGGCATTCACGTCCTCGTTCGGGTCGCATTGGAAGTACATGCGCTGCACCGTTTCGCTGCGCTGGGAGATCAGCGCGAAGCCGTGCGGGGAGTTCGCATAGACCAGTTCCGGCGCGGACTTCGGCGCCTCGGTGAGGATGCCGAACCAGGCGAAGGGATAGGCGACCTTGAAATCCTTGCGCAGCGTTTCGGGCATCTGGCGGCGGGCGAAGGAGCGCGAGCCGTCGGCGCCGACGATCACATCGGCGTGCACCTCGAAGAGGTTGCCCTGCTCATCGGTGAAGCGGAACTTCGGGGTGGAGGTCTCCATGTCCAGGATCTCGGTGACTTCGCAGGAGTACCGCACGTCGCCCTGGTCGCGCTGGCGCGCCGCGGCCAGGTCAACGAAGACCTCGTTCTGCGCGTACAGGGTGACGGTGGCGTCGACCAGATCGCGGAAGTCCAGCGGGTGGGATTCGCCGTTGAAGCGCAGGTCGATGCCGGCGTGCTCGTCGCCGTGGGTCAGCACCCGTCCCTGCACGCCGGACTCGGTGAGCATCTTGACAGCCTGGGCTTCGAGGATGCCCGCGCGGTGGGTGTTGCGGATGGCCTCGTGGTCGCGCATTTCCACGACGATGTTCTCAATGCCGGATGCGGCCAGCAGGTGGGAGAGCATGAGCCCTGCTGGACCGCCGCCGATGATGCCGACCTTGGTCTTGAGAATGCGCGGATTCTGAGCCATGGGACCTGCCTCGCTAGCGTCTGGACCAGAAGCCGCACTGCCGGCTGCGTTGCCGGACCGATGCATCTGGTCTAAGGAAATAATAAGAACTTCCCTCATGATGCGGCGCATGTGATCGGGCAGACAGCCGGGTTCTCAATGAATGAGAATAATTGGTTGCGTATTTATGCCTCACCGGTCAAGCGCAACAGGGCGCTGGCCCTGCTATTTCTGGTTGCTAGATGTTGTCGATGCGCAGTGCACGGGAAATGCCCCGGGCTGCGGTGCGTAGCGCCAGAGCTGCGGACTGCAGTGTTCCGGAGTCGCGGGGAACAACCACCGAGATTACGGCAACCTGATAGCCCGCCTCGTCGAGGATCGGGGCGGCGGCACCGGTGGTTTCCGGGTCGATGAATCCGTCGAACGAGGCGAATCCGTTGCGACGGATTTCCGCCATTTCTGCGCGGAGTTCAGGATGGGTGGCGGTCATCAGTTCGTGGTGGCGTTCCAGGAACCCGTGAATGGTTTCCGGCCGCGAAAAGGCCAAAAGTGCCATGCCCATCGAGGTTCGGTGCACAGGCATGCGTCCGGCGACATTCGCCTGATTGACAACAGAGCCGGGCCGCGAGAGACGCTCGATGATCAGCACCTCATCCTGGTGCAGTACCGAGAGCTGGGTATTTTGCCCCAGCAGCTGGTTGATGTCCTCCATGAACGGCAATGCCGCGGTGCGAAGGTCCTGGGTGGCAGCGCTTCGATTGGCTAATTCCCAAAGGCGCAAACCCAGCCGCACCTGGCCAGACCCGTCTCGTGCCAGCAAGTCATGGGATACCAATTCATCGAGCAACCTGTACATCGTTGCTTTGGGGATATCGGCACGCCGGGCCAGGCTGCTGACGCTAAGCGACTGATTGTTGAGATCAAAAGAATTCAGGATCCGAACCAAGCGGTCCAGCATGGAGTCCCCACTGGGCGAATTGGCCATGGAACTATTTTAGGGCAGTGGCTGCTTCCTTTCTCCTGCATCCAGGTGAGCGGCTATGTGCTTTAGTGCAAGCGGGGTTCGCTATCGCGCCGAATTTCCCTTGTTCATCCAGAGTTAACGTGGAATTTTTCCAGCGATTATCATTGAAGATAGTAGCCAAAACGTTATTTGAATAGCGGTCGTATTATCGAAATGCTTGATGTAATGTCGTTTTCGAACGCGGAAAAACTCCAAGAAGGCGGCGGCAATGGTTCGAAATCATCAAGTAAAGCTTGCAGCTTTGATGGCTGCATTGACGCTGGCAGCCAGCGGTTGCGTCAGTGCATCCCAGGGAGGGGCCGGTGATCCTTCTGCTGGCACGGTGTCGCCCACGCCGAGATCCCCGGAGCAAGATGCCGAAGTTCCGCAGCGCCCGGCGGTCCTCAGTGAGAAATCCGAGGAAGGGCTGCAAGGTGCCATGGAGTACTGGGTGCAGCTGCTGAACTATGCGGTGGCGAGCGGTGACACCGCCGCACTCAAGGGCTTCTCGGCAGCGGACTGCACCTTGTGCCAGGAGCTAATCGCCCAGACCGACCAGGCCTATGCCAATGGCGGAAGTATTGACGAAGGCGAATTCAGGGTTATTGAAACCATGAGCACCCTGGACAAGTATCAAGCATCGCCGGGCGAGCCCAAGGTTGTGTTTGCCAGCTTTGGAATAGAGCGAGCCGCTGGCCAAGTCCTCGGTGCAGATGGAAAGGCGACCAGCGAAATTGAGCCGGTTTCCTGCATGGATTTTGAAGAAAATTGGGATGAGATCGCTTATGACGAGGATGGAAACTTCATTGGATCCATTTGCTCTCTAGTTGTGCAGGATCCAGCGTTCGACGAGTCTTCCGGATGGCAGCCGCTGAATGTCGCGATTAACGCGCAATAGCAATATGTGACTTGGAGAATGCCCTGGCTGCTTCGGCAGCCGGGGAATTTTTGTGCAGGGAACCGGGCGGACCGCAACGGAAATCTATTGAAGGTACGGATATCAACTGCTAAAGTTCATTGTACGAACATAAGTTCACGATGTGAACATACCGCAGCGATGGAGCAGTGAGACGATGCAGCAGGCCTACCTATACGACGCAATCCGCACCCCCTTCGGCAAGATCGGCGGCGCGCTGTCCAGCCACCGCCCCGATGACCTGGCCGCCCACGTGGTGCGCGAGCTGGTCGCACGGGCGCCGCAGCTGGATGTCGCGGATATCGACGAGTCGATCTTCGGCAACGCCAACGGCGCCGGCGAGGAAAACCGCAATGTGGCCCGCATGGCCACCCTGCTCGCCGGGCTGCCCACCTCGCTGCCGGGCACCACGATGAACCGCCTGTGCGGCTCCTCGCTGGATGCATCGATCGCGGCTTCCCGCCAGATCGCCACCGGCGACGCGGACCTGGTCCTTGTTGGCGGCGTCGAATCGATGAGCCGTGCTCCATGGGTGCTTCCCAAGACCGAGCGTCCTTTCCCGATGAGCAATCTGGAACTGGCCAACACCACCCTGGGCTGGCGCCTGGTCAACCCGGCCATGCCCGGGGAATGGACGGTATCGCTGGGCGAGGCCACCGAGCAGCTGCGCGAGAAGCACGGCATCTCACGCGAAGACCAGGATGAATTCTCCGCGGCATCGCACCAGCAGGCCGCGGCCGCCTGGGAGGCCGGCAAGTACGACAACTTGGTAGTTTCGGTTCCGCCGGCGAACAAGCGCGGCACCGAAGTCACCCGCGACGAAACCATTCGTGCCGATTCCACTGCCCAGACCCTCTCCAAGCTGCGCACCGTATTCCGCACCGGGGAGAATGCCACGGTGACCGCGGGCAACGCCTCGCCGATGAGCGACGGCGCCTCGGCGGCCTTCATCGGTTCCGAGCGCGGCGGCGAATTGCTGGGCGCAGCCCCGATCGCCCGCATCGTCTCCAACGGCGCTGCCGCGCTGGATCCGCAGTTCTTCGGCTTCGCCCCGGTGGAATCCGCCAACAAGGCTCTGGCCAAGGCCGGCCTGAAGTGGTCGGATATTGCCGCGGTCGAGCTGAACGAGGCATTCGCGGCCCAGTCGCTGGCCTGCATCCGGGCCTGGGACATCGACCCGGCTATCGTCAATGCCTGGGGCGGGGCTATCTCCATCGGCCACCCGCTGGGAGCCTCGGGCCTGCGCATCCTGGGCACCGTCGCCCGCCGCCTGGCAGAATCCGGCGAGCGCTACGGGCTTGCCGCGATCTGCATCGGCGTCGGCCAGGGCCTGGCTGTCGTCGTCGAAAACGTGAACGCAACCAAGTAGCTTCTAGAAAGGCAGCATCATGGCACCACGCATTGCCACCTCGGCCGCGGACGCCGTCGCCGAGATCACCGACGGCGCCACCGTCCTGATCGGCGGCTTCGGCAACGCCGGCCAGCCGATGGAACTGATCGACGCGCTCATGGACTGCGGCGCGAAGGACCTGACGGTCGTGAACAACAACGCCGGGCAGGCCGACGCCGGCCTGGCCCTGCTGATCAAGGAACGCCGGGTCAAGAAGATCATCTGCTCCTTCCCGCGCCAGTCCGACTCATGGCACTTCGATGAGGCCTACCGGGCCGGGGAAATCGAGCTGGAGCTGGTTCCGCAGGGCAACCTGGCCGAGCGCATCCGCGCCGCCGGCGCCGGCATCGGCGGGTTCTTCACCCCCACCGGCTACGGCACGCTGCTGGCCGAGGGCAAGGAAACCCGCGTGATCGATGGCAAGGGCTATGTGCTGGAAACCCCGATCCACGCCGATTTCGCGCTGATCAAGGCGCTGAAGGCCGACACGCTGGGCAACCTGGTGTACCGCAAGACCGCGCGGAACTTCGGCCCGATCATGGCCACCGCGGCCAAGGCGGCCATCGTGCAGGTGGATGAGGTCGTCCAGCCCGGCGCCATCGATCCGGAAAACGTCATCACCCCGGGCATCTTCGTGGATACCGTGGTGGCACTGGGAGGACAGAAGTAATGAGCGCAATGACCACCACCGAAGCAAAGCTCACCCGCGATGAAATGGCGCAGCTCGTTGCCGCCGACATTCCGGCCGGAGCCTTCGTGAACCTGGGCATCGGCCAGCCGACCAACGTCTCGAACTATCTCACCAAGGAGCAGGGCGTCACCCTGCACACCGAGAACGGCATGCTGGGCATGGGCCCGGTGGCCACCGGCGAGGACATCGACCCGGATCTGATCAATGCAGGCAAGATCCCGGTCACGCAGCTGCCCGGGGCCTCCTTCTTCCACCACGCGGATTCCTTCGCGATGATGCGCGGCGGCCACCTGGATGTGTGCGTGCTCGGCGCCTTCCAGATCTCCAAGGATGGCGATTTGGCCAACTGGCACACCGGTGCCGAAGGCGCCATTCCTGCCGTGGGCGGCGCCATGGACCTGGCCATCGGCGCGAAGGCGACCTGGGTGATGATGAGCTTGTTCACCAAGGCCGGGGAATCCAAGCTGGTTGAAACGCTGAGCTATCCGGTCACCGGGCTGGGTTGCGTCTCGCGGATCTACACCGAAGTGGCCGTCTTCGAGCTGCGTGATGCCAAGGTCTTCGTGCGCTCCACCCATGGCATCAGCTTCGAGGAGCTGGCCGCCAAGGTCCCGGTGGAACTGACCCAGGCCTAGAAGACCCAGTAGATTAGTGGGGGTGCGCATCCGAGTCCCGGAAGTGCACCCCGCAATCATTTCCAGCGCGCAAGGAGCACGGTGAGCGAGCAGGCAGCAACAACCACATCGGTCCAGTCCCTGGCCCGCGGCTTGGCGGTCATCAGCAGCTTCGATGCCGATCACGCGTCAATGACCCTCTCCGAGGTCGCCGCACGCACTGCCCTGTCCCGGGCCACCGCCCGGCGGTTCCTGCTGACCCTGGTGGAGCTGGGCTATGTGCGCACCGACGGCAAGCATTTCGAGCTGACCAGCAAGGTCCTGCAGCTGGGGTACTCGTACCTGTCCAGCGCCACCTTGCCGCAGCTGATCGAACCGGTGCTCGAGGAACTCTCGGCTGCTGTGCATGAATCGGCCTCCGCTTCCATCCTGGACGGATCGCAGATCGTTTACATCGCCCGGGTGCATACCCGTTCGATCATGCGCGTGGGCATTTCGGTGGGCACCCGCTTCCCGGCGGCCAACACTTCCATGGGCCGGGTGCTGCTGGCCTACCAGCCCGAAGAAATCAGCGAGGCGGTGATCGCCGCCGGCGTGCATTCAATGACCGGGCTGGGGATCGAGGGCCCGGATCAGCTACGCGTTGAACTTCAGCGGATCCGTACCCAGGGCTATGCGGTGGTGGACCAGGAATTGGAGATCGGCCTGCGCTCGGTGGCGGTGCCGGTATTCAGCGCCGATGGCACCGTGGTCGCCGCGATGAACGTGTCGATGAGCGTGCATCCGAATACCAGCGACAGCGCGCAGGAGGCAGCCCAATCGGTACTGCCGCGGCTTTTCGAGGCCGCGCAGCAGGTGCGCGAGGCGCTGGCCGCTAGCCGCTAGCGCACGCAGGGGATCACGCGACGGCCGGATCCCAATGGATTTCGTCGCACGTGAGGATCGTGGCGAGCTGCCCGAGTGACTCGATGCTCGCTGCATGGGCCGCTTCGGTGGCCGCCGAGCACGCATCTTCCACGATCACCACCCGGTAGCCGTGGTCCACACCCGCCCGGGCCGTGCTTTCCACCGAGATATTGGTGGCTACCCCGGCGATCAGCAGGGTGCCGATGTTGCGGGATCGGAGCAATTCAGCCAGTTCCGTGCCTAAGCCGCCGACCTGCTGGTTGGTGATGACAGCATCGCCGGGGCTCGGGATCAGCGGCGGGATGATGGCCGCCGATTCGGTGCCGTCCACCAGGCAGCCTGCCTGCTTCACCATCTGCAGCAGCGGGGAATTGGGCACCAGATCGCTGAAGTCAGGGGCGAAGGCAATGCGGGTGTAGATGATGCTGGCCCCGGCCGTGCGAGCCCCCTCCAGCAGCCCGGCCAGTTGGCCCACCACGTTCCGGCGGGTGATCTGCTCGTGGAACATTTCCGCGAAGGCGCCGTTGGGCCCGATGATGTCCCCCTGGTTGTGGATGGACACCACTGCGGTCCTGGACGGGTTGAAAATCATGGGATGCCCCTTCTCATAGCCCGCTGACCTCTTCAGCAGCGCTCGATTTCAGCTTGCCATGAAGCGAGCCGCGCGGGTCAGCGCTTATTGACGGGATTCGCGCGGATCCCGGCTGGAAGGATCTCCATGCTCGCCTACCTAGTCTCGATGTGCGGCCAGGCCAGAGAGCTGGGCATCATGCCAGGCTTTGGAATAATCGCGGACCACGGCGGCGGAGATGGCTTCTTCGGCGTCCAGCATCTTGCAACAGGCCTTGAGCAGCTTGAGGGAGGAATCGTCCCGTTGGGCAACCGAGTCCGGGTAAGTTCGCAGCATCGCGCTGTCCTGGTGCCGGCCTAGGATTCTCTGTAGCTTGCGCACGTGCCGCAGCAGCGCACCGGCGCTATCAAGCCCTCCGTAGGCCAGGGACTCGGCCAGATGCATCAGTGCCTTGGCCGCCTTGCGCTCCTGATGCAGTGCCTCGTCGCGGACGGCTCCCGCGGCGGCCTCGCCGGAGTCGTGGTGGGCGTCTTCCAGGGAGCGGATCGACGCGCTCAGCAGCCTTTCGGCCTCACCGGCGGCCGGGCGCTGTTCTGATTTTGAGGCCCGAGTGACGGAGGACAACTGGTCCAGCATGGCCAGCTTACCCCGGAAACGCTCGCTGTCCAGGGCGTTGCGCACTTCCTGTTCACCTTGGTTAAAACAGCAAGCGTGCACCGGCGTTGCATCTGCAGTGACACCCGCAGCAATAAAATCCGGCAGCGGCCAGGCAGATTCCCACCATTGGTCGACAAAGAGTGAGTCGGCAGTTTGCCAGTCTTTGACGCCGGGGTGGGCCTGTGGATCTATGGCGGAGGCGCTGACCGAAGCGGGCATGGTTACCCGTCCTTGACAGGAAAGAAACGGATCTAGAATACGACGGCGGGTATCAGCCGCGTGTGGTGCCCAGAAAAGACAAGGTACACACAGCATCGCGTGTGAGCGGTTGGCTGGCAGGCGCATGCAAGCTCAAGAGCTTGGACTTGCCCTTTGCGAGTTTATGCAAGATTCAAGTCTCAAATTACTGGTGTGCGGCTGCCTACGGCTGTCGAACTAATTGAAAATATTTCTTCCAGACCTGATTTCAATAATCCAAGTGAGTTATGATTACCAGCGTTAGTAGAAAAATCGATTATCAAAGGACAAGGCAAAGTGAAGTTTAGGCAGATTTTGGCAGTCATCGCCGGTGTGGGACTTGCAATGTCTTCAACGGTCGTTGCGAATGCGCAACCGCTAAACACTGTGGTAACGACAGATTCGACGATCACGGAAATATCGGTGGAACAATTGAACGAGCACAGTTCGCTGATTTTCCCGCCAGCTTCAGATGCAGAGTCGCCAAGCGGACTTCAGGTAGCAAATCCAGCGCTACTGGGCCCGATAGACAGCTTCAATTGTAACGTCTCTCGTAATAGAGGTTGGAATGTAACTTCTTACACAGCTAAGGGCTATAGTGCGTTTGCTGGCGGAAAAGTTAATCTGAAGTGTGGAACGTCTAGCACCTCTGGATACTTGCACATAAAGTCTCGACATGCATATGAGTGGGCCAAGCGTATTAGTTCTGTGGGAGGATATGGGCGTTGGGATGATTTTATGGATTACGCAACGCGCAGCATTCTGAAAAATCCTGCGATGATTCGCAATGCGGGCGGCGGAAAGCTCTGTTATAGCGCACCGATTGTGCTTACGAATGCCAAACGTACAAAAAAGGTAACTTTCAACCCGACCGTCGTTATTTCGAAAACGAACAAGTTGGTTATAACGTCTTATCCAAGTTCTAAGCCGGCGTGCAGGTGAGGAGATAACGCATGACGAAAACTCTCATGATCGTTCCCCAGTGGACGAACATTTTGCCAATTGAAATGCCCTATGAACAAGGATATTTTAGCGGTGATCCACTTCCGATGGTTCCCGAGGACATTGCGAATCGTTTGATTCAATGGAATCAAAGATTTATCGATAAGTATGACGAAGTTGCTGGCTGGACAGAGCAAGATCTAAGTTCGGTTCACTGGGCCGAAGCTGAAGTGCTCCGGCGGCAACTCGTGGAAGCCCTGGGCGATGAATATCGGATAATCATCACTCGCTCCTACCGGTGAATTCTCAAATCACGGCGACAAGATTCAGCGCCGTTTATGAATCCGGAATAATATAATGTGAACTTGAGAACCGCAGTCTGGTCCAGAGTGTGGTTCTCAAGCGTTAATGACCATGTTGCGCGGAATTTACGAATGCCCCGGTCCGTGATCCTGAGTTTGAGATTCGTGGATTCTGTCGCCAAATTTTTGCGTGAAGTGGGACGGGATGCCTCCGGAATCAGTGATTCCACCAAGGGAAATCCCCAAGTTTTCGCATTGGGCTGGGGTCGATTCCGGCCCGCGATTATCTTTGTTGACCAGCTGGTTCGTGCTTCTGCCTCGCGACTCTTGGCGAGGGGTGAGCTCGATCGCGGCGTAGAACGCTTCAGTAATTCCGAATGGGCCTAGGCGGGAGTTTGCGACGGCCGGAATGACGAATTTAAGTGACAGAATTTACTTGTATCTTCAACAAATTGAAGTATGCTTGAACTATTGAATTTTGCCGGGGAGAAGCGAAATCCGCAATTCCTCCCCAGGGCACCGTCACCGGCAACTGATGAGGAGTTGGCCTGCTATGAGCAACCTGTTGAGCGATGTGCGTTCCGCCAATTGGAGCAGCACCCCGGAATCCGGTGCCGTGTTGGTCTTCCTGCATGGCTTCGGTTCCAATGAACACGACCTGGGCTCGCTCGCCGAACCGCTGGGATTGGATCTGCCTTGGGCTTCGCTGCGCGCTCCGCTGGAATTGGGCCACGGCGGAGCCGCCTGGTTCCAGATCACCACTCCGGGCGTCCCCGACGCGGCGCCGGTGCAAGCGGCCACCGCGGCGATCTGGGCCTGGATCGATGCAAATGTAGACACCGCCACCAAGATCATTCCAGTCGGTTTCTCCCAGGGCGGGCTGATGGCCAGCCAGCTGCTGCGCACCCGGCCCGAGCGGGTGCTGGCCACCACGATCCTGGGCGGATTCGTGTTAGGCGGCACCCAGCCAGCCGACGAAATCATCGCCACGCAGCGTCCAGCAGTGTTCTGGGGCCGTGGCACCGAAGACCGGGTCATTGCCCCGGTAGCCATTGAACGCACCACCAAGTTCCTGCCCGAGCATTCGACCCTGACCGCCCGCACCTACCCGGGGTTGGCCCACGGCATCAACATGGATGAGCTGACCGACGTGCGCAGCCACATCGCCGCGCAGCTGGACGCCCTGACGGCAAGCAAGGCATGAGCCAGCGCGCACCCTTTGAAATCGGGATCTTCACCTTCGGGGAGCTGACCCGCGACGACCAGGGCCGGCCCATAGATGCCGCCACCCGGGTGCGCGACATCCTGCAATGGGCGCGAGTCGCCGATGAAGCCGGACTGGATGTCTTCGGCGTGGGCGAGCACCACTGCGAGGACTTCGCCGTGTCCGCGCCGCCCGTTGTGCTCGCCGCCGCCGCGGCGCAGACCAAGAATATCAAGCTGACCAGCATCGTCACGGTGCTCTCCTCCGCGGACCCGGTGCGGGTCTTCGAAGATTTCTCCACCCTGGACCTGGTCAGCGGCGGACGAGCCGAAATCACTGCCGGCCGCGGAGCCTACCTGGAATCCTTCCCGCTCTTCGGCCAGTCGCTGGATCGCTACGACGAGTATTTCGAAGAGAAGCTGGATCTGCTGCTGAAGATCCGCGAGGAGAACCCGGTCACCTGGAACGGGAACACCCGCGCGGCACTGGATGGCGCCGGGGTGTGGCCGCGTCCAATCCAAGATGAGCTGCCTATCTGGGCGGCGGTGGGCGGGACCCCGGCCTCGGCAGTGCGCGCCGGAAAACTGGGTTTGCCGCTGTATCTGGCGATTCTCGGTGCGCCCGAGCGTTTCGGGCCGCTGACCCAGCTCTACCGCGGCGCCGCCCAGCAAGCCGGACGGGAGCCCGGCCGGATCGGGATTACCTCCCACTTCTATGTCGAGGAAACCTCGCAAGGGGCTCGTGATAACTTCTACCCGCATTACAGCTCGTACATTGGGCAGAATATGCCGCGTACCGGGCAGGTGGATCGTGATTCCTTTGATGCGTGGGCGTCACCGCGCGGAGCGCTCTTTGCTGGCAGCCCGGCCGAAATCGTGGACAAGATTCTCTGGGAGCACGAGATCCTCGGTCATACGCGATTCCTTGCGCAAGTCGGGCTTGGCGGGCTATCCCAGGCGCAGACCTTGCGTTCCATCGAGCTGCTGGCCACCGAGGTCCTGCCGGCCGTGCACGCCGCATTGGGTCAATAGCGGCGGCAGCACGATGCCCGGGCTGTCGGCAGTTTGCGCATAAAGCCCGTTATTGCGTGGTTGCCGGGCAACACCGTGGCGCAGCAGCTAGCCTTGGGGCATGCGTACAGTTGACCAGTGCCTGCTCGGGATCCGCCAAGCTATCTCGCAACTGCGCGAGGCGGCCGCAGTCGACGGCGATTCGCAGCGGGCGATTGTGGCGCAGTCGCTCGATGAGCTGTTCGGGCAGGTCGCGACCCGCAAGCAACTGCGTGCGGCGGCCAAGCGGGCGATGAGGCTCTACCAAGGCGGCATGGGATCATTCCAGGACGTCGGCACTCAGGTGATGGGCGACGCGGTAAACGGATTGTGGCATGCGCTGTCCAGATCGCGTTCGTGGCTGCTGGTTTGCAAGAGCGGCTGACCGCATCGGTTCGCCGGCCAACTAGGCTGCGACAGCCTCCTCGACATCCTTGATCGAGGCATTCTCGTTCGCTACGCGGGTTCTGCGCACGCTCCACGCGTGGGTCAGGATGACCAGCAGGATGCCGGGGATCAGCCAGAGGATTAGCCGCAGGATATCCATGCCGATGGACTGCCCGGGGAAGTAGACGAGGGTCTGCACTGCGTGCAGCCATCCGGCGCCATTCCAGAAGGTATTGAGTGCACCGTAGAATCCCGGCTGCATTTGCGGCTGGAAGATCCCGCCGGAACTGGTGAAATTCAGTGCGACGAAGCACAAGGTCAGCGTCGGGGTGGTCCAGTGGCGCAGCAGTGGATGCAGGCCCAGGCCCAGCAGGGTGATGCCGGCGGCGTATGCCCAGGAAATCAGCCAGATGCCCGCGTAGTGATCCTCGATGATCCGGTAGACCGGGCCCGCGATCAGCACCGCGATCGTGGCAACCACCGCTGCGGCAACCGCCGCCATGGCGAAGCGCACGGGCAGCTTGACCTTGCTCATGAACCCGGCCAGCGGCACGGCGCTGGCGTAGCCGCCAATGCTCAAGGCGACCAGCAGGAAGAACAGCCCCTGCCCGGTGGTGTCCTGCTCGCCGGTGGGCACGACATCTTCGATGTGCAATGGCTGGCCTTGTTCGTAGGACACGTCCAAGAAGACTTTCTGGGCGATATTCGCCGAGGTTTCCGACGCGGCGCTAGAGCTGTAAAGCGTTGCCGTGCCGCCGCTGGTTTCGTAGGCGGCCACGAGCTCGCGCTGCTCTACCAGTTTCCGGGCCTGGTCTGCATCGGCGACGGTGCGCACATTCAATGCACCGTCGGACCCATCCTGCAGGGTCTGGGCGAAAACCTTGGATTGCGCGGAATCGCCCACCACGGCCACCTGCACGTTGTGCGGACTGGGCGCGTGGAAGGCCCCCAGATAGAACAATCCCATGATGGCGCACAGGAAGAACGGGATCAGCATGGTCAACACGAGCTTTCCCCAGCCCAGTGGTGCCGGCTTGGCTGCGGGGGACTTCTTCTTGGCCGGATTAACGGCATGCTTGGAAGCGGGGGATTGGCGCGGGGCGTTGTCGGTGAGAGTCATCAGCATTAAAGAATACGCTTAATGTTGCATGATGCAACATTGAGTGCCCGGCAAAGCCCTGCGTACTAGACTCGGAACATGGGCAAGGAACAGCGGGAAGCCGATATCCAATCGATCTTCCATCACATGCAAATGATTACCCGACGTGCCAATACGCGCTCACGCCAGCTGGCCGAGCCGCTGACACTCGTGGAGCATTCCCTGCTGCGCTTCATTGCCGATACTCCCGGAACCCGGGCCACCGACATTGCCGACGCGTTTTCGCTGAACCGTTCAACAGTCTCCCGGCAGGTAGGCACGCTGCTGGACTTGGGATATATCGCCTATGACGATGCGGAATCCGGGCGCGGCCGCGTAGTGGAACTGACTGGCGTGGGCCGCGACCGGCTTCAGGCTTCCGCCGCCGTGCACCGCGCTGCGGTAACCGATCGTCTGGAGGGCTGGAGCGAAGAGCAGATCTCGGCCTTTGCCGAAGCCTTGGAACGCTATAACGTTGCCGACTCGCAGTAGGTCCAGGGAAATCTGCAACTTGCCCTAGGCGATCCTGGCGAAACGCGG
Organism: Glutamicibacter sp. AGC84; assembly: GCF_053543575.1. Taxonomy (NCBI): domain Bacteria; kingdom Bacillati; phylum Actinomycetota; class Actinomycetes; order Micrococcales; family Micrococcaceae; genus Glutamicibacter; species Glutamicibacter sp. AGC84. The sequence goes on along the minus strand of NZ_JBLVOC010000001.1, from coordinate 10,243 downwards.
GCCGTTATAGCCATCGCGTTCAACGTGCTCCGCAAACATCTCCAGTGGCCGAGCCCAGAAGCTGTAGTCATCGTAGAGCTTGCGGTAGAAGACCAGCGGCTCTTCGGTTTCGCTGTGCTTCCCCAGGGCCAGCACCTCGTAGCGCTGGCCCTTGAAGTGCTGGTAAATTCCGGGTTCGATGCTCAACCTGGTGGCCTTTCTGATCAATGATGGTGCTAGAGAACTTACCGCGGTCCGTGCCCGGTGCCGCCGCTGCGCTGGACCAGCAGGTGCTCCAGGATCGGTTCCAGGACGGCCAGCCCGTCTTTCACTCCGCCGGTGGACCCGGGCAACGTGATGACGAAGCTGTTGCCGGAGAATCCTGCGACCCCGCGGGTAATGATGGACAGCGCGGTGGAGGCTTCTCCGCGCCGGCGGATGGCCTCGATGATTCCGGGCAGCTGGACATCCAGCAGCGGGGCAACCATTTCGGGGGACTGGTCATCGGGCGAGACCCCGGTCCCTCCGGTCACGATCACGACCTGCGCGTCGTTGGCCAGCAGGTCATCCACGGCAAAACGCACCGGCTGTCCGTCGGCCACCACCGTCGGCTCGCCGGTCTCAAAGCCGCGCTCGGACAGCCACCGGGTGATCAGCGGGCCGGTCTTGTCTTCGGCGGTGCCTGCTGCGGCGCTGGTCGAAGCAACCACCACGGCCGCCATGCGGCTAGTCTCCACGAACCCAGTCACCGCTCTTGCCTCCAGACTTGGCCAAAACCTTCACCGAGCGGACCTCGGCGTGCTTGTCCACCGCCTTGACCATGTCGTAGAGGGTCAGGGCCGCAACGCTGGCCGCGGTCAACGCTTCCATCTCCACCCCGGTGACGCCCTTGGTGGTGACCTGGGCGGTGACGCGCACCGCGGATTCCTCGGCGGTGAAATCGATGGACACCTTGGAAATCGGCAGCGGGTGGCACAGCGGAATCAGTTCCCAGGTGCGCTTGGCCGCCATGATGCCAGCGACCCTTGCGGTGCCCAACGCCTCGCCCTTGGGCAACTGCCCGGTCATCAGCATCGGGACAACATCCGGGCGGGTGGCGAAGATGGCTTCTGCGGTGGCCACGCGCTTGGTGACGGCCTTGTCGCTGACATCGACCATATGGGCGCTGCCGTCTTCGCGCAGGTGTGTGAGTTTCTCAGACATTCATGCTCCAAGTTTCGATGCTTTGGCCGGCAGCCAACTGGCTGACGCCTACCGGGATATGCACCAGCGCATCGGCGCGGGCCAGATCGTGGACCAGGTGGGATCCCGGATCCAGGATGGCGACCTGGCCATCGCGGATCAGCGCTCGGCGCACCTGGTGCTTGTGCTCGGGGGAACTGGCATCGGCTGCCAGCGGGTAGTGCCTGGGCAAGGGCTCCGGCAGGGCATTGAGCTGTCGCAGCAGCGGGGCCAGGAACAGTTCTGCCGATAGCAGGGCACTGACCGGGTTGCCCGGGAAGCACAGCACCGCTGCCTTGGCCAGTCGGGCGAAACCTTGCGGGCCGCCGGGCTGGATGGCCACATGATGGAACACCCCGCCTAGCGGCGACAGTGCTTGGCGGACCACCTCATAGGCTCCAGCGCTGATGCCGCCCACGGTCACGATCAGGTCAACCTGTTCCTGCAAGGCATCGATGGCCAGGGTGAAGCGCTGCGGATCATCGGGCAGCTGCAAGGTGCGCACCTGCACTTGGTAGCGGCGCAGCCAGGCTGCGAGCATAGGGGAATTCGAATCCGGGATCTGGCCCTGGGAACGCTGCCCATCGCTGAGCTCGTCCCCTGTAGTGCACACGGCCACCTTCAAGGCCCGGCGCACCGGTACTTCCCGCAGCCCGCTGGAAACCAGTGCGGCAATCATGGTCGGGGTCAGCCGGGTTCCGGCCTTGGCCACCAAGGCGCCGGTTTCGAGATCAACACCGGCGGGGCGGATGAAGCGGCCCACGGCGCTGGGGGCCGAGAATTCCGCGTGGCCGCTGGGGGTGCCGAAGCCGGCACGAACCAATTCCGGGAAAGCGCCAGAGACGCTTTCCTCGATGGGGACGACAGTGTCAGCACCCAGCGGGATCATCGCACCGGTCATCACCGGACTGACCGTGCCTTCAGCCAAGGGTATTTGCCGGTCGCCGGCGGCAGCTGTGAAACCCAGCGGCAAAGAGATGGGGGAGCGGAGCGAGGCTGCTGCCAGATCCGCGCTGCGCGCAGCGTAGCCATCCATCTGCGAATTGGTGAACGCAGGGATGGGCAAAATGGCGTACTGGTCCTCGCTGAGGATTCGATCGCTGACCTCAGGGCTATCGATGGGTAGCACTTCATTGTCCAGGCAGGCGAAGACCGGGGACAGCAGCTCTTCAAGTTCCGCGCGATGGCTTTCCAGAGTGCAGGACATGGACTATCCGCCTGCGAACGGCGGCAGGACATCCACGGTCAGATCGTCGGCCGTGCCCAGCTCGCCGGCATCGCGGCGCACCACGCCGTTGATCAGGAAACTTCCGGCGCGCAAAACCTGGGCCATGTCAGGTCCGTAGGAATCGATCAGTTCGCTACGCAGCCCGGCGAGTGTATCGGGGCGTTCCCAGCTCTCCTGCTCGCAGCCCGCTGCTGCCGCCGCGGCAGCGAAGTAGCGTATCGTAATCTTCGACATGACTTCATGCTATCGCGCCTAGGCGATAAGGAGCACGATGAAAAGCGAACGCGACTTTCCCGCGCTTGTGACCCCCGGGCCGCCACTGAGCGGGGAACAGGCTGCACGAGCTGCACGCCAACTCTCGTTGCCCGGATTTGATGACACTGCGCAGCGCAGGCTGGCTGCCGCCCGGGTACTGGTTATCGGTGCGGGCGGACTAGGCAGCGCCAGCGTCCCGTATCTGGTCGGAGCGGGAGTAGGCACCATCGGCATTGTGGATGATGATGTCGTGGAGCTATCCAACCTGCACCGCCAGGTCACGCACACCAGCGCTAATATCGGTCTGGCCAAGACCGCTTCCTTGGCGCAGGCCGCCACGGCGCTGGACCCCAATGTGAAGATCATCGAGCACAACCTGCGCCTGGATTCATCGAACGCGCTTCAGATCTTTGCGAATTATGACCTCGTCATCGATGGCAGCGACAACTTCCCGACCCGATACCTGTCCAATGACGCCGCGCAGCTCACGGGCATCCCGCTGATCTGGGGATCGATCCTGCAGCATCATGGACAAGTTTCCGTGGCCTGGCATGAGCATGGTCCGGGTTACCGCGACCTGTTCCCGGTCCCGCCTGCCCCGGGCACCGTGCCGGATTGCGCCGCCGGGGGCGTGCTGCCCGGATTGTGCGGAACCGTCGGTTCGCTGCTGTCCACCGAAGCCTTGAAACTGATCGCCGGAATCGGTGCCCCTCTGGTGGGAAAGGTGCTGATCTACGATGCGCTGGCTGCTAGCACCCGCACCCTCGAATTCTCTAGAGACCCCCGAGGCGCTGAAGTCACCGAGCTGATTGACTACGTGCTCTTCTGCTCCGGTTCTCTGCCCGAGGTCCAAGGCATCGATGCCAAGGCGCTCGCCGAGTCGCTGGCTGGTTCCGCTGCTCCTGTCTTGTTGGATGTGCGCAATGATGACGAACGCGCACAACAGCACATCGCCGGTTCCTTGCATCTGCCCCTTCCTGAGCTGGAAGCAGCTATTGAAGCCGGCGCAGATCTGAAGCAGATCCCGGCACAGGTAACGGTCTATTGCGCACGCGGTCCTCGCTCGCAACGCGCGGCCGCCTTGCTCGCCGGGCGAGGCATCAGAACAAACTACCTTGAAGGCGGGCTTCCCGCACTGGCTGAAGTGGCCCCGCAGCTGCTGGCCGATCATGCACACACCGAAGGAGCCCGCTCATGAGCTATGCGTTGATCACTGAAGAACCTATTGACGAGGCTTCCGTCCGCGATGCCGTGCAGTCCGATACTGCAGGCGCAGTGGTGCTCTTCCACGGAATCATTCGCAACCACGATGGTGGGCAGTCGGTGAACTCCCTGGACTACTCGCATCACCCGCAGGCGCAGGACTTCCTGGAGAAAATCATTGCCGAGGAAGAAGAACGCACCGGGCTGAAGCTCTCGGCTGTGCACCGCGTGGGTCCTCTGAAGATTGGCGACGCCGCGCTGGTCGCTGCTTCGGCAGCAGCCCACCGCAAGGAAGCATTCGATGCCATTGAGAACCTGGTGGAACGCATCAAGGCCGAGGTCCCGATCTGGAAGAAGCAGCACTTCTCTTCCGGCAGCTCCGAATGGGTTGGGCTGTAGGCTCGATACTGCTTCACTTATGCAACTAATGGAATGCCGGGCTTGCCCGTGACTGACTATCCTCCTGGCGTAGGGAGCAAGACCGACTAGTAGGGTAATCATGCTGGGAGAAATTCCTCGCGATGAATTCCTGGTGTCCAGGCTTCGACAACAATGTCTGCCGCATCCGGATGTGGAAAACGCGACTTTGTCGATGCAACACGCTCTGGAATTTTCGACGCAGAAGATGCTTTCCAAGCAAGAGCTACGCAAACTGACACACGACTTTCTGTTTGCTTTGCTCGGCGTTGAGTTGGACAGGACCAGCCTGAACTCCGCGATATCGAATGTCGCGAGTGCGGTCCTTTCTCTTCGTGATGCTCCGCGAACAGTGCAGACAATAGACGATGTCTTGCTTGCGAGTCATGCGTATTTTTGGCTCGAGAATATATCTGCCGAAGCACTGTTAGAAGGTTTTGAATGCTAGTTCCGATTCGGAAAGCTTTTGCGACCATCGTCGCTTTGGTACTGCTATCAATGAATATTTGCTTCTTTATGTTCTACGCACTGTGGCAGAACGCGGATAGCGCAGCGATTCGCCGAAGGGAATCCGGCTCCGCGGTTCAACCAGGGTAACTGCTCGAGGACGCAAATTGATGTGGGGCGCGGCTCAAGGTTCACTACTGGTCATCATCGTCTTGGACGTCCTGGCGATCCTGTTTGCCGCCACGGCATTCTCTGCCTTCCACCGGGAAGACGTAGTGAGAGTGAAAGCCTCTCGTCTTTCGGCATGACGCTTCATCCCTAAACTTTTGCCGCTGTCCGACAGTTTTAAACCTTTTGCCGCTGTCCGACAGTTTTAAACATCGAGGCCAGCGCTATTTTGTGTCTACCCATTCGCACTAGGGTTGGCTTATGGAGACTTCCAAGCGCCAAAACTATGTTGACTACTTGGTGGATGAATATGGGTATGAAGCTCACATAACGCCGTGGGGGATCTGTATTGAATTTCCGAACTTTGATGAAAATGGCCGCGCGATCGTTAAATGGCGGGTTACAGAAAAAGACATTGCCAGCTTGAATGGGATTAGGATGCCACGTGGATTCACTGGTGGTGAGCAATATGCATTCTCGGAATTGATAGCGGCCCTTCACACTTTCACTGGTTCACGAGGAATCATGTACGGGGCAAGCATGAGGATCGAAATTGAAGGCTAAGACATGTCGAAAGTGCCATGGCCACTCTTTTCTTCAACATAGCAGCGAAGCATAGTTACATACTGCACGTTACCGTGAGCGAGATGCACATACTTTTGGGTATGGAACTTGTGAGTTTTTGTGGAGTCAAGGTCGGGTAGGTACAGTCACAACAAGTAATTCCATACTTGACTGCGAGGTCCTTATGACCGAAATACTGCCGGATCCCTATCTGTACTTGCATGACCCCGAGGAATACCTGTCTTCGGTTCGGTCGAAGTTCCCCAGCATCCAGATTGACCCCAAAGTTTCTCTTGGACTTGGCATCATGGAGTTCAAAAAGCCAAAGAGAATGCGCAAGGAACTGGATAAGGAACCTACACGGTTTGGGGCCTCCTGGTTCGGCGGTCAACCCTTTGAGAATGGCCGGGAATGGCCGAGAAGTTCCGACGGGACACTGCTCACGCATATTGCCCAAGTCGACCTCGGATACGAATCCATGAACGTGGGAGATCCTGGATTCATCCCCACGGGTCTTCCGAACGAAGGCATCATCCAGTTCTTCCACGACACGCAGAACATGGGCGAACCCGAAGACGTGGAAGACCTTCTGAATCCGCCTTGGGCGATTCGGTACTTCGTACCCGAAAATGACGAGGTCGAAACCTTCGCATTCATGGAACCTTCTGGTGATGCAATACTCTCGATTCCGTTGATGCCGCTGGACATTGACGGGTTCATGAATCTCAAGGATCAGTTCAGTGTCGATTTCAGATCCGAGGAAGAAGCTCATCTCTATGCGGATTTCGTAGAGCTTACCGAGTTCGAGATCTACAACAGGTTGTTAAGGTTCGAGGCTCAGCTTCCGGATCATCGCCCGGAGCATCCAGATTTCATCCCGGATGAACGCATCAGCAGGATGTCAGGCTGGAGCGCGTGTGAAATCCGTGAGGAGTACAACGGGCAGCTGGCCACGTTGTTGCCGCTCACGGATGCGTCGGATGAACATGTTTTGCTTTTCGAGATCAATCCAAGGACTTTCCCGACACCTGGTTGGTTCCACGAGCGGCCGGTTCAGGTATGGATCCGCCGGACAGATCTAGACGCGAGGAATTTCGATCATGTGTGGTGCCTAATCCGCACTGACGCTTAGCAGGCAAGCCCTGCACGATCTAGAAAGCGCATCGAGTTCCGTCGCGCTAGGTTTCGGTGAGCTTTTTATCGTTCACACAATCCTCGGTTTGGGATCCTGTTATGCTCACCTCAAACGAAGATAGCGATCTGATGAGTGTAAACACACATCCAAGCGGGAGAGCCAGGTAATCGTGGAGTTCATGACCTTTCTAGCAGCCCTCGGGATCGTGGTTTCCACTTTCCTGTTTGGGTTTTTCATTGCAGGCTTACACGAGACCGGGCCAGAATCCCACAAAGAGAGTGCAACTTCGGTGGCACTCACCGCGCTCATGATGCTTTTCATTGCCGTCTGCACCGCATTCATCCTCGTTGAGCCGGCGTTGATCAACCCGCTGTGGTTGCAATACACGCTGATGGCAGGCGTTCCGCTGGTGGTTGGCTACGTCCTGCGCCGGGCGCTGGCCAGGAGCATGGATAGCACTCAGCAGTAGGCCTAGGTGTCATCTGAGAGGGACCTTCGCGTGGTAACCTCCAACGGGACAGAGTATGACGTCAGGCTCCGAACGGAAGCTCAGGTCGCAAGTGGTGCCCGTCTTTGACGTGTGAGTAGTCTCGCGCCGTTGTTACTAAGCCTGAATTGTCGAATGAAAGCACAGTGCATCCCGAGACGGTCATTGGCTGGTCCTTGATGAACATGACGACCCAGTACTCGACGGAAGCTGAACTTCCGTTGACGATTGGTTCGCTGAACCATGTTTCTGCCGGTTGGGTTTCCTCCGCGAAGCATTCCTCTAGATAAGTGCGCAGACCGTTAGGCCCACTTAATCGTCTGAACATCGAGGCCCAGTGGTCGCCCTCATCAGCTTGCAACCGGACAATGACATCCACGTCCTTGAGTGGCCAAGCGTTGGCCCATGTTGTCGCCCAGCGTTGCGCGGCTTCGGTAGTTTGCATGCTGAACTCCTGTTGACGTAGATGATTGGTGACTGCAGTTTGTTCGGGCTGCCCCCTACTCGTTGGGGTGGATTTACTGTGAGGCGTTGGTACCGTTCAGCCCTGACACGTAGGGCTACGTAATCGGGCCTTAGTTTGAGTCCTTGAATTGGCATATGCCCATAGACTCTACGAGTCTATGGGCATATTGTATGGTTCCAATGCTTCAACGTTGCGCAATTGGTTCCTGATACTGTCCTCCAAATAGATCAGGGCAAGAGCAAAGGAGACAGTGAGTTGAGCGAAAATCTGGAAGTTATCCTTGAAAGATTGACCCAGGCCTTAAAGAGCTATGCGATTGTCACTAGCCTTGAACGGACTGATGGAACACATGTGTGCATCATTGTTAAGGCTGGCGGTCAGCACTTTGAATTCGCGGACTCTCCTTCCGAGATTCTCCATCACGTTCAAGCTTTCGAGGATGTACCGCTGTGGGACCCCACGGATGATACTGAGGACGATGGACGTTGGAGGTTGTTTTCTGTTCACATCATCGAAGCAATTGAAACCGCGGGGTCTGACGAACAAATTCTGGTTCTAGCGGATGGCGCTGTGACTTCCCGAAGAGCAACATGATATGCATCTTCCCCTCGTCATATCGGTCCGGTGACCCGCAGAAGGATCCCCTTACGGGCGGATCGGTTCAGTGCTGACGGGTATGGACAGATGTGCTGAGGACTTCGAAAACTTACAATCGTCGGGTTTTCAATATTTTATATTTTCCGAAACTAAGTACCGGACCCGGCGGGTTCAAAACCATCATTGAACCATTTTGGGAATTATGTTCAGCAAATCTGGGTCGTTGATGCACATGTCGTGGAATCTTGTGTAGGCCACCTGATTCATGATGAAGTTCATCGTTCCGGGCTTTGCCTCCCATGCGCCACCGCCGATGATCGATCGGTGCCCCGCTACGAGATGGGACCAAGCGTAGAGGAACTCCCAATGCTCTGGCGTTTCCGGTATGTAGTGACCATTGTTGAGCGGAACGTTCCAAGAAGCCTTCGAAGTCACGGCAATCCAAAGTTCACTGTCTGGGTGGGCCATAGCCCGAACGGCGGGTACTTCGAAAGACTCGTGGAAATAATCCTCATATGTCTTGGCGTTGGCCGTTCGTTCCCGCTGTTGTCTGGCCCAGCGGCGCTGATTGCTGAGACGGCCATGCAGTCCTTGGGAGCCGCTGGCTTTTCCGTGATAGATCATTGCTTCGGCTGGGCGATTAGCAATCATATAAATCCCGCCCTCTTTAGGAATTTCGTCGTTCAGCTCATTTTTCCATGGGAGGTCCGTGGCTTTGAAGACCCAGGAAAGACTTGCAGCACGAACTTCAAGGGGAACAGACTGATTACGGAATGTCGGTGCGATTTCACCCTCAAATGACAGGTGCGAATCAAGCCCAAAGAGATTCTTCTCAGTGGGGTCTTCTATGGGGCGCGTATTCGTTGTGCCCATTCTCGAACTTTCTTCGTATCGTCTCAGGACGTAGGACGTTCCTACGTACCCGGCTTTCGTACAAGTTCAATGCTGTATCCGTTTTTGGCATGTTCCTTAAAGTATTTTCCGAAATTGAGAATACGTTTTTGGGAAATCTAATATATTTGTTACTAGGCGTCTGGTAAGGGGTTTTGTGTGATGGAACGTGTTTTAGACGTTGAGCAGCAGTGGCCGGAGTTGTTTGCTGGGTTGGAGCCTAGGCAGCGTAACGCGGTGTTGCAGTCACTTGCGTCTTCCTGGCACGAGGGCTGGATGCCGAACCGCCCGGACGTGGAGAACTTGGTGAACTTCGTGACGGGCGTGATTGACCGGGTGGAGTATTTGCGTCGGGCGACGGCAAATACCGAGGGGTAGGACACGGCTGATTTCAGTTCCTGGGAGTCGTATCTGTGTCCGCAGCCGGATCAGGGCACGCTGCGTAATGAGGCAGGTCTGCGTGGTCCTGTGGAGCTGCGCAGGTTTGAGTACGCGGCGGTTCAGGCGCGGCAGTTCGAGCCTATGACAGGGAGTGCGTCGGTAGATAAGACGTTTGATGCTGCGCATGTGCAGCAGATCCACGCGCACTTGTTCCAGGATGTTTTTGCTTGGGCGGATAACGCCTCAGCGATGAGTGCCCCGGATCTTGGGAGTTATCCGGTTTATCCAGAGTCGTTGGTGCCGGTTTTTACGAGGAACGCAGTTGAACGTACTTCGGCCCCGGCAAGTGCCGAGGTTGGCGCGGAGCGTGCCTGGGAGAGGAACCCGAATATTGCTTATGCGCCTGGGCGAGGGGCAAAGGGTTTGCCGTCTACTGGTGTTGCCAAGCCGTACATTCCGCGTGGTGTTGCGCGCGGCAAGGATCAGGGGATGGGACGGTGAACGAGGTTATCGGTTACGCCCGATATGCACGCGGGAGCAGAACCCGCAGTCGCAGGAGGCGGAGCTGCGCGCCCCTGGCGCGGTCGTGTTTATGTTGACCGGGGCGAGTCCAGCCGAGTCATTGAGCGGCCGCAGTGGACGGCGTGCCTGGACCATTTGCGGTCCGGGGACACATTGATTATTCGTGCCCTGGATCGTGTGGCAAGCACTGAACTTATGGCCATTGAAACGATCCGCGATCTAGGCCGGCGCGGGGTGAGACTCAAGAGTTTGACCGAGCCGTTTTTGGACGTCGATACGTCC